>JBAUHN010000467.1:0-9718 GCA_049680295.1 Sulfitobacter sp. | reverse complement strand
GTGCGGGTGTTTATTCGAGGCGACAGGGCAGAACTAAGCAAGTACCCATGAGCGGCATGAATCTCGACGCCATCAAAGCCAGCCTCCTCTGCAAGCCTCGCAGACCGCACGAATTTTGCGATGATCTTTTTAAATTCGGGCTCGCTTGCTGGGGTCGGCTTGCCATAGCCGGGTAAATCTAGTTGGACGTCTGATATCGATGTTGGATGGGCATTGATTGCCTCAGGAGTTTGCCGTCCGGCGTGGGCAAGTTGAGCAAGGACTTTCGCACCACCATTCTTGCCTGCTGCGGCAAGTGCTGAAACACGCTCCATGTCCGAACTGGGGTCCAATACAAAGTTGCCAGCATGTTCGAGATGCATCCGATCTACGGGTGTGTTCCCTGTGATCAAAAGCGCGGCACCACCTTTGCTCCATTGTGCAAAGAGGTCAATTTGAGCTTGAGTCGGACTGTTGTATTCGTCCGCAAGCGCTTCCGACATTGCGGATTTTACGATGCGATTTTTCAGTGTGACACCGTTAGGCAGCGTCAATTGTTGGCCGATATTCATTGCTACAGTTCCTCCGCCAGTATTTTCAGTGCTGCTGCGATTGCGTCTTCGTCCCGTCTGTAAAACGTCCATTGCCCATGCCGTTCTGACGTAACAAGCCCAGCGTCTTTGAGCAGGCGCATGTAGGTCGAGATTGTCGATTGTGAGAGGTTTGCCCTCTCCTGAATGTAGCCAACGCAGACCCCGCTAAGGTCAGCGTGTTCCGGCAGAGCTGGTGGAAAATTGGAGCGATCCTTGAGCCATGCCAATATCTGGCGGCGAACCGGGTTGTTGAGGGCCGATAGTGTTTTATCAATATCCATATATCGGAATATCGCGATATACAGTTTAAGAGTCAAGTGATCTGATTAGAGTTTTTGAGAAAGCAGCCGTTAGCTACCATGCAGCAACGCGGTAGGTGTGGGCTCTCCAGTGACCTTCGGTGCGCGATCCACAAACGGCGGGTCTAGGGCGGTGTGCCGTTCGCTGCACCTATCACGAACAGGAAAGATGCGGGACTTTCTCGTCATTCGTTTTTCTCACTTCGCTGACGTAACATTTGTTCGCAGTCGCGGCACTTGTGTTGCTGCAACCCAGCGCGTGTCGCCAATCCGGCCATACTGATGCGCGTTCACGGCTTGCCTGCCAATTGACAGCAAACGACTGCTTGGATGGGCTGGTCGTGCAAATGCCTGAGCGGCAGGTCTAAATCAACTGCTTCGGATAAACCTCTGCCCTCAGATTCTCCGCGCGTGCAGCGCACAAAGCATAATTGGGCCTTTAAGGGGGAGCCTGAGCCAGGGTTGGGAGGTCGTCTGATCCAGCATGACCGCGGCAAAACACTGGGTGGGTCATCCTCGATCAATGGCATGGTTTTTATCCGAGGTCACGCCCGCGACTTTGACATGTGGCGCCAGATGGGCTGCGAAGGCTGGAGCTATTCCGACGTTCTGCCTTATTTCAAGAGGATGGAAAACTATTCCGGTGGTGGCGATGATTTCCGTGGTGCCAATGGTCCGTTGAACGTAAAGCGCCCCGATGCTGATGCGCTTCACCCGCTGTCATCCGCCTTTTTGAATGCAGGCGAGCAAGCCGGCTATCTGGTGACCGATGACATCAGCGGACACAAACAAGAAGGTTTCGGCGTTCTTGACCGGACCACCCACAATGGCGAGCGATGGAGTACGGCAAAAGCCTACCTTGAACCTGTCAAATCTCGTAGAAATCTGCGCATCGAGACAGGCGTGCAGGTGCAGCGAGTTTTGTTTAACGGCACACGTGCGACAGGCGTGGAAATCCGGCGCAAATCGGGACAGATTGCGCAGGTCACTGCAGACAGGGAAGTCATCCTGAGCGCAGGCGCGGTTAGCACCCCTCATATCCTGATGCTATCGGGCATCGGGCCCGCAGACCATTTGCACCCCCTCGGTATTGAACCGCTTGCGGATCGAGAGGGAGTCGGTGCCAATTTGAACGAACACCCCGATTTTCTGTTGAAATTTCACCTGACTGAGCCGATCTCACTTTATCCCCAGACAAAGGGGCTCCGTCAGTTGGCCGCCGGGGCTCAATGGCTGCTGACACGTGATGGTATCTGTGCAAGCAATCACTTCGAAACGGTCGCCTGTATCCGATCAAATGCGGGGGTGGACTACCCTGACATTCAGCTGACGATGGTTCCCCTTGCGATGGAGGCCCATGGCTGGGATGCGATGCCAAATACATGCTTTCCAAATACACGTTGGACTTATGCGCGCCCACAGCCGTGGGCGCATAATGCTGCGGGGCAAAAACGGCATCACCGCCAAAGATACTCGTGAACTATCTTGATGATCCGCGGGACCTCGAAATCATGCGCGCGGGTGTGCGGCATGTTCGTGATCTGGTGAAACAGCCCGCTCTGACAGCTGTTGCGGGCGCGGAGTTCTACCCCGGCCCCAATGTCCAGTCGGACAGTGAAATTGACCAAGCGATGCGGGACGGCATCGAGACCCAATGGCATTTGAGCGGCACAGCGAAGATGGGTCCGCCAACTGATCCATTGGCCGTTGTCGACCCGCAAGGCAAGGTGTACGGTTTTGATCGGCTTCGCGTTGTCGATGCCTCGGTCATGCCTCAAGTCACGAATGGCAACACGAACAGCCCCACTATCATGATCGCGGAAAAGATGAGCGATGCGATTTTGGGCCAAGCGCCTTTGCCCAGGGTGGAACTTTCGGTGTGGCAGAATGCGGCTTGGGGGGTCGCTCAGCGATAGGGGCAAGTTTGACTTTCGCCACTACAGCAGACGACAATGCCTCTCAAGAAAAAAGCGCAAAAGATCCGGCTGTTTCATGCACCCAACCAAACCGGACGGCTCAGGTTTTGTAGTCCAGTTCCTGTCGATCCAAAATTCTGCGCAGAGCGTTAAGATGCTGTTGGTAAGTGTCTCCCGGGTAGGTCACCCATTCGCGCGCCGTCTTCTCTGCCACATCGTCGGCCAATACTTTCAACGGCAGACCTGTTGACGCGGCTTTCAGGTATGGAACCGACAGCAGCTGCAATCCTCATCGAATGCCCCGAAATCGGGACGCTCGGGCGCAAACAGATTGCCAGTCTGGCAGGTCTGGCACCAATGACCCGCCAATCCGGACAATGGCGCGGTCAGGCTTTTATCCAAGGAGGTCGGAAGTTCCTAAGCGATGCGCTCTACATGCCAGCCTTGGTCGCAGTGCGCTTTACCGTGAAGGCCAATCACTGTACGTCAGGTGGAAGGAACTCACTGGTGAGGTGAAGATCAGCGGTAGGACACTGCGGCAAAAGCTTGAGAAGGTATTCGCCTCGAAGTCATACCAGAGAGCACCTGACGGTTTCATTGGGGCCAACGGTCCGACCAAGGTCAAGATCATCAGAACTATCATCAGCGCCTATCGCAAGAAGGCCCAGAGTGAACTGCCAGAGATTCTGGGGTTGATCCATAGTGAACGGCGGGGTGTCTCTGAGGTTCTCAAGAAGCAGTACCGGGCTAACCGTGACAGGATGCTTGAGAGTGTTGGTGACAAGTCCATTGAACGGGTATTTGCACCACGCAGATCAAGAGTGAAACTGTTTGAAAATGCCTCACCTGAGAAAGGGAACCCGCAAAGGAAGTCCTTCTCGAGTATGCTGGAAGGTAACTAAGACCTAAATGACAACTGAGGGGGCTTTAGTGGCCCCTTCATTTTACGGCATTCTGGCTTGTCGGGGACCACAGTGGAGCTGTTGGGGAACTATTTTGGTTACAAAACTGGTTACAATCGGTGAACTGAAATCGCCTAAGTGTTTGTTTTTTTATGTATTTAAGGAAGGTGGCAGCCCGTAGGGGAATCGAACCCCTCTTTCCAGGTTGAAAACCTGGCGTCCTAACCGATAGACGAACGGGCCACTTGGTGTGAGCGGTTCATTAGGCAATCCACGCCAATGGTGCAAGGGAAAATTGCGGCGTGGAATGATTATTTTTGATTGCCTGGCTTTATGCCGGGCTCGCGTCTTCGAGGCGTAGTTGCACGGTCTTGCGTCCGCGCCAGGTATTGATGTCCAATCTGCCTGCCAAATGAAAATGTGCCCCGCCATGATGTTCAAGCGCTGCGCCCAAGGGGCCGTCGTAAGCGCCAAAGCAAATCGCCTCCATCTGTGCGCCAAGCCCATCGTCAAAAGTAATTTTTAAATGGCTGTCGCCGACCCGTTTGGCAAAGCGGATACGCATGTCTGCAAAGGCATAACGCGGGGCAGGGGCGCCGGCGCCGAAGGGGCCTGCCTGTTCGACCAGCTCGGTCAGCTCGACGGTGGCGGCACCGGGCATCAATGTGCCGTCCAGACGCAAGTCCGCCGCACCCGCTAGATGTGCCCCCTGTTTTTCCAGCAATCGTGACAGCTGGCTCATCGCGTCCTCCAGCCTATCCTGCGCCACCGTAAGTCCAGCCGCCATTTTGTGGCCGCCGCCCTTTAGCAACACGCCCTCAGCGGCAAGCCGTTGAATGGGCGCGCCCAGATCAATCCCCGAGACGGAACGGCCCGATCCCTTGCCGATCCCACCCTCCAGACCGATCACAATTGCGGGTCGGTTTGCGGCCTCTTTCAGGCGGGCGGCAACGATGCCCACGACACCGGGATGCCAGCCTTCACCAGCTGCCCAGACCAGCGGGCCATCAAAGCCACGCTCTTCGGCCTGTGCCAGTGCGGCTGCACGCACTGCGGCTTCGATGTCGCGGCGCTCGGTGTTAAGCTGGTCCAGACGTTCCGCCAGGGCCTGTGCTTCGTGCCCGGTGTCTGTAGAAAGCAGCCGCGCGCCCAGATCAGCGGCCCCGATGCGGCCCCCTGCATTGACACGCGGGCCCAGCAGGAACCCCAGATGATAGGCGCTGGGGGCCGTGTCCATGCGCGCCACATCGGCAAGGGCGGCAATGCCGGGCCGGTCGCGGCGCGCCATGACCCGCAGACCTTGGCGCACAAAGGCGCGGTTGACGCCAATCAAGGGGGCCACGTCAGCGACGGTGGCCAATGCGACCAGATCCAGCATCGCCATGAGGTCGGGGCCCGGTGCACCGCTTTCGCGCAGCATCCTGCCCACATCAACCAGCATCAAAAACACCACGCCAGCAGCACAGAGGTGGCCAAGGGCGCCGTCTTCGTCCTGACGGTTCGGGTTCACCAAGGCCATTGCGGGGGGCAGGGCTTCGGCACCGAGGTGATGGTCAAGAACGATCACATCAGCCCCTTTTGCTGCGGCAATCGGGCCATGCGACAAGGTTCCGCAATCAACGCAGACGATCAGGTCGTGGCTGGCAGCAAGCTGCGCCATCGCTGCGTCATTGGGGCCGTAGCCTTCGTCAATGCGGTCCGGGATATAAAGCGTTGCGCTGTGGCCCATGGCGCGCAACCACACCAACAGCAAAGCGGCAGAGCTGCCACCGTCCACATCGTAATCGGCAAAGACCGCAATGCGTTGGCGGTTTTGCGCAGCGGCCAAAAAGCGTGCAGCGGCGGTTTCCATGTCCTTCAGGCTGCGCGGGTCGGGCAGCAGGTCGCGAAGCGACGGGGCCAGAAAGTCGCGCGCCGCCTCCGGGCCAACGCCGCGCCGCGCCAGTATCTGGCAGACGGCGGCAGGCAGGTCGGATTGTTGCGCCAGTGCCTCGGCGGCACGGGCAACCTCGACGCTGGGGCCAATCCAGCGCCGTCCAGTCAGGGATGCCTCGACGTTCAGAAAACTCATCGCAATCCTTGGCGCCTGTTTTGCCGTAATTCAGCGCGCACCCTGCGACGGGCGCGCCCGGCTGGCCTTAGACCGGCGTACGGTAGTTGATCCGCCGTACCGAGCCGGTTTTTGACCGCATAATCAGCGTTTCGGTTGTCATCCAGCCGACTTCACGGTGCACACCGGGTAACAAAGTCCCGCCCGTCACACCTGTCGCTGCGAAAATTACATCTTGGGTGACCATTTCGTCGCGCGTGTAGATCAGGTCCAGATCGGTGATACCAGCCTTTGCCGCGCGTCCGCGTTCGTCATCGTTTCTAAACAACAGCCGTCCGTACATTTGCCCACCCATGCATTTCAGCGCTGCAGCGGCCAAAACGCCTTCCGGCGCGCCACCTGAGCCCATATACATGTCGATCCCGGTGGATGCGTCAGCGCAATGCATGACACCTGCGACATCGCCGTCGGTGATCAACCGGATCGCGGCACCGGTTTGACGCACTTCGGCGATCATCGCCTCATGGCGCGGGCGTTCCAGAATGCACACTGTAATGTCCGAAACGGCGCAGTTTTTGGCCTTGGCCAGTGCGGAAATACGTTCGCCGGGGGTCATGTCGAGCGTGACGATGTCCGTGGCAAAACCTGGTCCGATGGCCAGCTTGTCCATATAAACGTCAGGCGCGTGCAGCATGGATCCGCGCGGACCCATTGCAATCACGGTCAATGCGTTGGGCATGTCTTTGGCGGTCAGTGTCGTGCCTTCCAGCGGGTCCAGTGCAATGTCCACGCCGGGGCCGTTTCCGGTACCGACCTCTTCGCCGATAAACAGCATCGGTGCTTCGTCGCGTTCGCCTTCGCCGATCACAACGACGCCTGCAATGTCCAGCATGTTCAGTTGTTCGCGCATGGCGTTGACCGCCGCCTGATCCGCGGCTTTTTCGTCGCCATGTCCGATCAGCTTAGCCGATGCAAGGGCCGCAGCCTCTGAGACACGGGCAAGGCCAAGCGACAACATTCGATCCTGAAATTCAGACTTGGTGGGCATAGTTAATATCCTTTGGTGTACATTTTCGTAGCAATACTCTTGGCGTCGGGTGTAACGGCGGGGCGTTGCGCGCACAAGCGTCGTGGTTCACACCTCTTCGATGCGCAGGGCGACAGGGACGCTGGCCAGGACGCCGGTTTTACCCATCGCCGCCAAGGCATCATCCAGCGCCGCCCGAGACGTCCTATGGGTCACAAACAGGACCGGAGCCGCGGTTTCGTGGTGGCCATACTGGCGCATCCGGTCGATGGACACGCCGGCCTCGCCCAGAACGGTCGTGATTTTGGCCAAGGCGCCGGGTTTGTCGTCCAGCAGCATGCGCAGATAATAGGAGGCAGGCATCTGTGATGTCGCAGGCGTGCTGGTTTCCAGCGCAATCGCGGGCTGCCCAAACACCGGGCCACGGGTGCCGCGTGCCAGATCGCAGATATCGCCCATCACGGCACTGGCGGTCGGACCCATGCCCGCGCCGGGGCCGCGCAAGACAAGTTGACCAATGGCATCGCCCTCGATCACGATCATATTGGTGCCACCGTCCAACTGGCCCAGCGGAGAGCTGTCAGGCACCAGACAAGGTTGCATGCGTTGCTCTAGTCCCCGCCCGGTTTTTTGCGCCACACCCAACAGTTTGATCTTGTAGCCCATATCGGCGGCGTGTCGGATATCTTCGATGCTGACACGGTCGATGCCTTCCAATTCGATTCCTTTAAAATCAACGCGGGTACCAAAGGCAATCGACGACAGGATCGCCAACTTATGGGCCGCATCAATGCCGCCCACATCCAGTTGCGGGTCTGCCTCAAGATAGCCCAGCCCTTCGGCTTCGGCAAAGACCTCGTCATAGCTTAAGCCTGCATTTTCCATCCGCGTCAGGATATAGTTGCACGATCCGTTCATGACGCCCATGACGCGGGAAATTTCATTTCCTGCCAGGCCTTCGGTCAGGGATTTGATCACTGGAATGCCGCCCGCAACGGCGGCCTCGTAACGGATCGTGCGGCCAAGGCTTTCGGCGGTTTCCGCCAGGGCCTGACCATGCAGCGCAAGCATCGCTTTATTGGCTGTGACGACGTCTTTTCCGGCTTTTAGGGCTGCCTCAACGGCGTCTTTGGCAGGGCCCGCATCGCCACCGACCAGTTCCACAAAAACGTCTACGTCTTCGCGTTTTGCCAAGGCCACGGGATCGTCTTCCCAATCGTAGGCTTTTAGCGAAACGCCGCGGTCCTTTTCCCGACTGCGCGCGGATACTGCCGTGATCACAATCTCGCGGCCCGTGCGCGCAGCCAGCAATGCCGCATGCGCCCGCACGATCTTGACCACGCCCATACCCACAGTGCCCAGACCGGCAATACCAAGACGAAGAGGTTGAGACATGGAAATTTCCTTAATGCGGGTTTGCGACTTGAAATCTGTGATGGCGGGGATGTAGCGGGTTCGGCCTGTCTGCGCAACGCAAGGCGTGACGGTTATTCAAGCCCGTTTTCCAGCCGGACGCGTTCAGAGCCAGTCACAACGCCGCGCCGCAACCGGGCGGCCTTTGCGCGCAAAGCGGCGACACGGGCGGACAGTTGCGTTTGCGTGGCTTGTGCGTCGATCTGTTCGGCGTCGGCCGCGGCCAAAAGCGGGCCAATCGGCACCAGATCAGGATAATCGGCCGCTTCGGCCTGCGCGGAAACACTGCGTTCCACATCGGGGAACTGGGTGCAGGCCGCCAGACCCGCGCATAAGATCAAGGTGACAGAGCGCATGAACATTATCCCCGGTTGGTGCGACCGTCATGCATCATGGCGAAGATCGACGCAAGGATGGGGTTTGTTTTGAACGGATGTTCAGTTAAAACCTGCCGATGGCACGTACCGCAGGTTCTCATTCTGATATTACTGGCCCAAAGGTCCGAAAGGTCGCGTTGCGCCTGTTTGCGCAACATGGCTATGCAGCCGTTTCCATGCGCCAAATCGCGCGGGACGTTGGAGTGCAGGCGGGGGCGCTGTATAATTACACGCCGAATAAACAAAGCCTGCTGTTCGATCTGATGCAGGACCATATGCAAAGCCTGCTGGCGGCCTGCAGCGATGACACATCCCTGAACCCGCCTGGCAGGCTGGCGCGATTTGTGCGTTTTCATATTGGCTTTCACCATGACCGGCCAGATGCGGTGTTCATCGCCTACATGGAGTTGCGCAATCTGACGGAAGAAAATTTCGCTCAGATTGAGGCGCTGCGAAGACGCTATGAGGATCAACTGGAAAACATCCTGCGCGACGGTGTGGCATCGGGTGATTTTGGCGTTGTTGACAGCAAAATCGCCACTTGGGCAGTAATCGCCATGCTGACCGGGGTGAACACATGGTTTCGGACCGGCGGGCGGCTGTCGCTGGAGGATGTGCAGGATCGTTATTGGGACATGGTGCGCAAGGCAGTTGCGGCTTAGGGTCCTGACCCTAAGGTCCTGGCCTAATGCGCCGGTTTGATAAATGTCCCGTTGTTCAGATCCTGCATGGCGCGCCGCAATTCGTCGCGGGTGTTCATCACAATCGGGCCGTGCCAGGCCACCGGCTCGTCAATCGGGGCGCCAGAGATCAACAAGAACCGCACGCCGTTTTCTCCGGCTTGCAGCGTAATCTCATCCCCGGTACCAAATCGGATCAACGTCCGATCACCCGACATGTCGAGAATGTTAACCTCTTGTCCGGCCACTTCTTTTTCCAGCAAAACACCACCCGGCGCACTGGCATCGGCAAACGCAGCCGAGCCTTCAAAAATATAGGCGAAAGCGCGGCGGTAGGTGTCTATCCTAAAAGTCTTTTTGACCCCGGCCGGCACGGACACATCCAGATATTGCGGATCAGCAGCGATGCCATCAACCGGGCCGATTTTGCCCCAGAATGCGCCGGTAATGATCTTGACCACGGTGCCGTCGTCATCCGTGAC
>JBAUHN010000466.1:0-1734 GCA_049680295.1 Sulfitobacter sp. | reverse complement strand
GCCGAAATTCGATGCGCCTGTTCGCCTCGCGTCCGTCTTCGGTTTTATTGTCGGCAATGGGCTGCGTTTCGCCATAACCTTGTGCGCGGAACGACGACGTCAAAACCCGGCGTGCGCGCAATTCATTGAGAACCGATTGGGCGCGGGCCTGGCTCAGCGACAGGTTCATTTCTTCGCGGCCCTGACTGTCGGTGTGGCCCTGAATTTCCAGACGCAGATCGCCGCAGAGTTTCAACAGCTCGGCAATATCATCCATCGTCCCAAGGGCACTTGCGTCGATCGTGGCATTGCCGGGTTCAAAGCTGATTTTGTTGGACACAAGGATTTCGTCAATCTCTGTTATGCATTCTTCTGCGGTGGGAATGCCCGCCACCGGGTCCAGCTTTTCTTGGTATTTCACTTTGATTGAGAAGTCTTCGGCCTCGCCAAGCTTTTCGGCCAACAGGCTGGCAATCTTGGCTTGCGCGTCCTGATCACCTGTGTTGCCGGTCACGGAAACCGTTTCGGGGGTCACTGTGATGGCCCCGTTGCTCAGCATGCTGAGCGCCTCAATTCCCGCCAGTACCCGCAAAGCCCAATTGTCGGGCATATCTGGCACGATACGCGCCGCAGAATAGACCCGGTCCGACCCAAACCGCGCCTGCGCATAGCTGGTGGCGATGTTGCGCATGTTTTCGTCAGCCAGTCTGCCGCGCAGCTGCACCTGACCTTCGGGGCTCAATGTGGCCACAAACTCGGTTGGTCCGGCGCTGACATCCTGTGGCAAAGGCAGTTTGGCGTGGACCGCAAAAACCTCTGGCAGATCGGCCTCCAGTTCGCCAATAACCCGGTCGAATTCTGCCTGATCGGTGCCTTCAGCGGCGACCAGTGTGATATCTGCATTTGAAATCGTGACCGACCCGTGGCCAAGTGCGGTGACGGCCTTGATGGATTGCTCAACAGCGTCGACCCATTTGGGACTTGGGACGCCCATGCCAACGGTGCAGGTGCCAGGCCCGGTCAAACCGGCCTCTGCGGCAGCCGACAAAATCCGGGTCTCCGTCGCTTTGGTATCTGCTGAACATGCGTCGAAATGCGCCCCCTGATCGTCGCGTACAAATCGCAAGGTAAAGGGCGTGATCACCGGGCGGGGTGCTGCAATATCCATCGTCAACTGCACGTTGGATGGCGCCAGCCGGGTCAGCCGCTTTTCCATCGCCGCCTTTTCTTCTGTGCTTTGTGCAATAGCCGTGATGTCGACCTGACCGGCACGGACAGAGACTTTGGCGCGTGGCAGCTCTTCTACTGCTTTAACGGCGAAAAACAGGGCTTCTTCCCACCCATTGGGCGCTTGATAATTCGCCATTTCCAACAAATCGGTGACTTGGTTGCCCTCATCCAGATCATCAAAACGCTCAACAATTGATGCGCGGTCTGTAGAGGTGGGGATCAAGCCGATGATCGACAGGCCCGCATCATTGCGTAATATTTCCACCGAAAATCGCGGCGCTTTAATCTCGGCTGCGGCTTCGACCTCCATTTCGTCGATCACCCGTGCGGTATCAACGATTGATCCGGCAGTTGTCAGCGCCTGAAACCGCAGGGCTTCTGTGGGCGCGGTTCCGGCCAATGTCACTTGCAACCCGTTGGCTTCGACCTCGGCCCAGGACAGGCCGCCTTTGTCCAATGCCTCGCGCACTCCGAATTCTGAATTCTCTTCGATCAAAGTGACCGAAAAATTTGCAGCGACAAGGG
>JBAUHN010000465.1:0-3101 GCA_049680295.1 Sulfitobacter sp. | reverse complement strand
ATGCTGGTCGAGTTAAATGCCTCTTCAGCCTTCAGCTTGCGCCATCGGCCCAGCCGCGCCTCGTCGATATCGCCGCTCTCAATAGCACTTAGAATCGCACATCCGGGCTCTGTCCTGTGCTGACAATCGTTGAACCGGCACCGGGCCGAGAGAGCATGAATATCGGCGAAAACTCCGTCGATACCGGCCGCGGCATCGGTCAGTTGCAATTCGCGCATCCCCGGCGTGTCGAGCACCAGACAGCCGCTTGGCATGATATGCAGTTGCCGCCTTGTGGTCGTATGACGCCCTTTCGCGTCATCTTCGCGGATCGGCTGCGTTTCAATCGACTGATCACCCGCGAGGGCGTTTGTCAGCGTCGATTTGCCGACACCGGAGGAGCCAAGAAATGCGACCGTCTGACCTGATCTGCACCAGTTTTTCAGCTTGTCCTGTGGCTCTTCGCCCCGTGCATCAAGAGTGACGACGGTAACCAGATCCGAAATCGCACTGGCCCGCTCGACATAGCTTTGCACATCGGGCAGCAGATCGGCCTTGGTCAGAATAATAACCGGCGTGATATCCGCCTCAAATGCTAACGCGATATAGCGTTCCAGGCGCGCGATGTTGAAATCCTGGTTGCAGGACGACACGATGAAGACCGTGTCGATATTTGCGGCAATCAGCTGCACCTGCCGGTCGGTCCCCGGGGCGCGGCGCTTGACGAGGCTCTTGCGTTCTAGCATCCGGCTTGAGGACGGATGGCGGCGATCAAGCAACAGCCAGTCGCCAACCGTCGTATCCGGCAGAGGCGGGATTGTCTCGTCGATACCATCGCCGATGACGTGCAGCGCGCCGCGATGCACCTCGACGATGCGAACCGGCGGTGTCGCCACCAGCTCGTCGGCGCTGATCTGTGCGGCGAAATGGGGTTGCCAGCCGAGTGCTTCCAAGGGTGATAATGGTCGTTCTAATCCGGCCCGTTTTCTGGCGAGCGGTCGAAATGCGGAATAGTCGCGTTTCATGATGAATCTTCTTTCATGTCCCGGCCAAGAGCAATGCTCTGGCCTGAGACTTCGGTGTTGTTTAAGGTTGCAAAGAGACAGACCCGCCGAAGAAGCTTCGACAGCACATCTCATTTCTCAAATTTGCATCGGAAGGACTGATCGTCCATCCCCCATCACCGGGACATGAAATCTCCATTTTTAATCTCTTCTACATAATCCTTATTCTGGCTTTCTACAAGCAGCCTTGCTCCACCACACACAAACCCAAGCCACAATCCATCACCTGTGATTGACCGCAGCTTTAGAGTTCCAACAGATCGTCCATTCCGGCAGGAGCTTTTCAGCGACCTTGAGTCGTGAGCGGAACGGCAGCTTCGTAGCTTTACGTCTCTGACACCGGACTGTCCCCAATCGGCCCAATTGCCGTCGCTACCGATTGGTCATCAATTCAATTGCATCAAGTTGAACGGTGATCTCGTCGAGCAGCGAACGCAGTTCAATGACCAAGCCGCTGACATCGGGATCACCGAGGTGAGCGGCTTGCCCCTTAACTGCGATTTCATTGGCATCTTCAAGTCTTGCGGTGATCAAGGCAAATAGACCAGTTCGCACTTTGATCGGGTTAGTTTCGTCATTATTGGTCATAACCCGACCCATGCTCGACTTGGCGTGGAAGTCCATATGCAGCTTTTTCATATGTGCAGATAAACAACTGGACTTTCGAGTGTGTTCGAGCATTGCTGTGGGCGTTGCAAACATCATTTGCGACGGGCCGCCCGCTCTTAAGAGTGATCCGCGGCTCCGGTCAGTGGAAGCGCTGGATAGTCCAGTGCCAAGCTGGAGGCCCAAGATGGCAAACACAAAACCTCAAACCAAGTCCGCTAAAGTCATCACGCGACTATCGCGAACGAAAGGCGCTACTCTCGACGAGATTTGCAGGGCAACAAACTGGAAGCAACATAGCGTTCGCGCATATCTAACCGGCCTGCGAAAGAAAGGATATGTGCTCGCACGTGAACAGCGGGGTGATGACGGCACCGCCTATCGCATCACACAAAATCCAAGCGATAAAGACTCAAAAGGCGCAGCATGATCGCGCTCGACAATCAGTTGCGGGAACTTATGACCATGCCCCCTGCACAATTGCGGTCTGCATGGCGCGATGCATTTAGGTCACCTGCGCCGGATATCGGCCCTGATCTACTCCGGCGGGGAATCGCTAACCGCTTGCAGGAACGTGTACATGGTAGCCTGACTAATGCTACCAAACGCGAGATCGAGCGGCTTCGCAAGCGCGTCGAGCGAACCGGCAAAGCTGGACACATGCATGCGATATCACTCAAGACCGGAACAAGACTTGTCAGGTCATGGAACGGCAAAAGCTATCATGTGCTGGTTTGTAATGACGGCTTTGAGTTTGAAGGCCGGCATTATGCCAACCTCAGCCACATTGCCCGCGAGATAACCGGTGCACATTGGTCTGGCCCTCGCTTCTTCGGATTGAAGAAGCGGAATGGATACAAACCGAGAGTTCCGACCAATGACTGAGCGCATCAAACGCAAGCGCTGCGCTATCTACACACGCAAGTCGACCGAGGACGGTCTGGAGCAGGATTTTAACAGCTTGGACGCCCAGCGGGAAGCATGCGCTGCCTATATATTGAGCCAAGCCAGCGAAGGCTGGGAAGCCGTGCCCGAGCATTATGATGATGGCGGGTGGTCTGGTGGCAATATGCAGCGCCCCGCGCTTGTTCAACTGCTTGACGATGTCAAAGCTAGTAAAGTCGATATCATCATTGTGTACAAGGTTGATAGACTGACCCGGGCGCTCGCCGACTTTGCGAAGATCGTTGAGATACTTGATGAAAACGAAGCGAGCTTCGTCAGTGTCACGCAATCGTTCAATACTACAACCAGCATGGGACGCCTCACACTCAACGTCCTGCTCTCCTTCGCACAATTTGAACGCGAAGTCACCGGTGAGCGCATCCGTGACAAAGTTGCCGCTTCCAAGAAGAAAGGCATGTGGATGGGCGGCGGTGTTCCTTACGGATATGACATCGAAGATCGCCAGCTCGTGATCAATAGGGCTGAAGCTGAAACGGTACGGTTTAT
>JBAUHN010000464.1:0-13343 GCA_049680295.1 Sulfitobacter sp. | reverse complement strand
CCCAGATGCAGGCGTTTGCGATTGCGAAACCACAGCCCTTCAAAGCCGGTGTGGGTTGTCACCGCCAGCAAGGCGTAAAACATCAGGTGAAAAATGACGTGCACCGGGTGCGTCGGCACCACGAAATGCACCATAACAGTACCGAAATAAAGCAGGTGTTCGACAGGGTGCATCGACAGACCAGACCACGGGCCGACATCTGTGTTTCGGTGGTGAAGCGCGTGAAACCGATAAAACAGATTGGTGTGCAGCAGTCGATGGATCCAGTAAAAGTAAAAGCTTTCCCAGACAGGGACCAAAAAGAACACCGCCACAAACCAGATCGGATGTGCCGCCCAAGTGGTCAGCGGTGCGGCGCCATTGGCAAGCGACCACCAAAGCAAAACCTCAAATCCGGACCAGATTGTGACACCGGAAGCCAGCGACCAGATCATGTTGTCCAGAAGTTGCGAATTCAGCGTGAACATCCGGCCCTTGCGCGGAAACGGGCGGGGATCGTATTTCAGCGCGTCGCCCTGCGCCCGGTATTTGTGGAACCACAGATGTAGCCCGCCTGCGACCACACACAGCAGCCCAAAGTTGCGCAAAAAGATCACAGATACCCAGTCAAACTGCAATGTCAGAGCCTGATCCAGTGTCGGGCTAATCCAAAAATAGGTGGCAAAGGCGAGGCCCAGAATGGCCATGTTGATGGTCAGGAAAAACCACCCGTCAATGTACCAGCGCAGGGCCGCCAACGGTTTAGGCGGCCATTGCCAAAGCGGCGAAACCGGGATCGGCACTTGTGGCGTGTGGTTCCATTCTTGCCGCGCATCGCTCATGAATACATCCGTTTCTTTCTGGCGCGTGTTTGCGCTGTGGCGTCGTCTGACCCATTGTGGAAGGTCCCGAACCAGCGGTCCCACGGCATTTCCTGATTGCCATAATTGCATTCGTAATAGCGGTGATGCAGCGTGTGATAGAAGGTGCCCAGCGCCAGTTTACGTTTGTCTTTGACCAGCAGGTCCTCGTATCCGGTATGGGTCATGGCAGCACCCGGACCCTGGTACAACACATGAAAAATCAGGTGGACGGTGTGAGAGGCGACAACCCAGTGAATGCAGATTGAGCTGAGGTAGATCAGATGTTCCACTGGGTGCATCGACAGGCCAGACCATGGCCCGATATTGACGTTTCGGTGGTGTAGACTGTGCACGTGTTTGTAGAAAAACGGAATGTGCAGCAATCGGTGCGCCCAATAGAAATGAAAGGCTGACCAGATCGGCAACATAACGATCCCAAGCACAAACCAGACCGGGTTGTCGGCAAGTACCAGTGTTGGTGCATAGCCGTTTGCCATCATCCACATTGTGACAACCTGAAACGCCGTCAGTTGGGTCACGCCGCTGGCCAGTGACCAAAACATATTATCATGCACCTGATTGGAAAAGCTCCACAGCGCGTTGCCTTTGGCCTGATCCCGGTGATCGAATTTCAGGCGCTTTCCCTGACCCCGGCGGATGTAGAAATACCAGTGCAATCCCCCGGCACAGAGACACATAAGGGCCAAGTTCACGATCCATGTCTGAAAAATCCACCCAGGACGGAAGGTGACGGCGACCTCAAGCGATGGATAGCAGAAAATCCATGTGATTATTGCGATCAACAGTAAGATCACGCGCTCGGACAACACCAGCCAATTGCGCAGAATCCACCGGGCCAGAAACCCGGCGTTTGGGGGCCAGCGAAAGATTGACGGGTCTTGCAGCGGTAAATCCGGATGGTAGTTCCAATCCCGGCTCATGCCTTCTTCAGCCGGCATAGTCCGACCCTTCGCGGTCAAGGATGGTTTTCAGTTCGGCCAGATGGCGGGTGTCCTGTTCGGCGTATTCCTCAAGCTGTTGCGCGGTTTTCTCGGCGATGTCGTCTGGGATGCAACGCAGCGGTTGCCCGGTTTGCAGCGCGCGAATGTAGGTTTCCGCCGCGCGTTCAAAATAATAGAGCCTGTTAAAGGTGTCCGCGACGGTTTGACCGATCACCATCACCCCGTGGCTGCCCATCACCAGCACTTTTTGTTTGGGGTCTGCCAACAGGGTCGCACACCGCGCCCCTTCGTCCTCAAAAGCCAACCCGCCATAGTCTTCGTCGATGGCCACACGGTTAAAAAACGTGGCACAGTTTTGGTCGATCGGCGGCAGGCGACTGTCGGCAAGACAGGCCAGAACCGTTGCGTGGATCGAATGGACATGCATCGCACACCGCGCATGCCGGCAATGCCGGTGCACCCCACCATGCAGCCCCCAGGCCGTGGGATCAGGCGCATTTGGCCCGCTCATCGTGTCAGGGTCGTTGGCGTCAACAACCAACATATCGGACGCTTTGATCAGGCTGAAATGCACCTGATTGGGGTTCATCAGGAACCGCGTGCCATCGGGGTTGATCGCAAGGCTGAAATGGTTGGCCACCCCTTCGTGCATGTTCAGGCGCGCCGTCCAACGAAAAGCCGCTGCCAGATCGACGCGGTCTTGCCAGTGCTCAATGTTTGCCAAAGTGTCGGGTTGGGTCATGGTCAGCCTCCGTTCAGATTGCGAACACCTTGCCTTGGCCTTTGCATCCTTGACCAATGAAAAAAATGCAGGTTAGTCATTAGTTATACTTATGAATGGATTATGACTATGCGATCCCCCCTTCCGCCGCTCAATTGGCTGCGTTCGTTTGAGGCAGCCGCACGGCATTTGTCCTTCACCGGCGCCGCGCGTGATCTGAACATGACGCAAAGCGCCGTCAGCCAGCAAATCAAGTCGCTTGAGGGGCACTTGGGCAGGCCGCTGTTTCACCGCCGCCCCCGGGCGCTGGAACTTACACAAACCGGCCTGTCCTATCTGCCGGTTGTGCGCGATGCATTTCGCACGTTGACCCATGGCACCCGCGCCGTGACCCGTGCCACCAGCGATGTCTTGCGGGTACAGTGCAATCTTACGTTTGCGATCCAATGGCTGGCGCCACGCCTTTCACGGTTTCGGGCGCTGCACCCTCATGTGCATCTGGATATCTCGACCGAGTTGTGGGAACCGCGTGATATGGCTGAAGGGACGGACGTCGAAATCCGCTATTCGCTGCGGCCATCAGACACTGTTCATGCCGAAACGCTGCACCGCGACGCGTATTACCCGGTCTGCGCGCCGGGGTATGAGGTCACACTTGAAACACTGCCCGAACACCCGCTTTTTGATTGTTCCAGCATGATGGGAACCTGGGCGGTTTGGGCCGAAGAACAGTCCCTAACATGGCCAGATCCGCCTGTTACATATGCAACGACCTATTCGGTATCGCTGGCGGTGGCGCTGGCTGGCGGTGGTCTGGCATTGGCGCATGATGCCATTGCATCGGGTCCCATTGCATCAGGCCAGCTGATCGCGCCGTTTGAGCACCGCGCGCAGATGCAGGAGGCCTATTATCTGATCCAGTCGGCGCCCGCGCAGACAATGCCGGACGCGCAGGCGTTTGTCGCCTGGCTGCGCGCTGAATTGGCTGTCTTTCAAAAACAACAGCGCGATGCGACGTGACCAAAACCTGCTACAGCGGCCTGCTGGGCACCCATGCGTACCCATTTTCGCACAGAATATAAGCCTCACGCAGACCGTGTGGTTTATCGGTCGGCGGCTGTAGAATCATCGCATCCGTTGCTTTGGCCAAGGCACAGGCCGCGTCGGGGTCTGTGTCGTACAACCGGATCTCGATACCGGCCCCTCTGGGCGGCGTTTCGGGCAATAGCCCCAGCAAGGGATTGGAATGATAGGTGCCGTCGCTGTGCAATTGAAACACCGCGTCTTTATATAGCACAATTGCAAAATCATCGCTGACCTGATGCGCCGTGATCGCGAAAACAGTCTCTAAAAAGGCGACTTGACGCCTGACATCCCGCACCAAAAGGTTAATGCCGATACCGCGCAAGCTGGCGCCAAAGCCCTCGGCTGATACTGTATCATAGTCCATGTATTTCCCTCACGTCACATCTGCTTGTGCCTGCAGCAATCACATGTCAAATTGGCACATGAAAAATCAAACATTCAATTCCTGGGCGGACATTGCCGCCGATCTTGTCGCCGTCGCCGCAGGTCGAAGCCCTGCTGACACCGTGGTCAAAGATGGCCAATGGGTCAATGTTCACACCCGCGAAATCCTACCCAATCACGACATCGCAATTGTCAAAGGGCGGATTGCCTTTGTTGGGCCAGATGCCAGCCATTGCATTGGCCCCGACACCACACTCATCGAGGCGAATGGCCGCTACATGATCCCCGGTCTGTGCGACGGGCATATGCATATCGAATCCGGTATGCTGACGCCTGCTGAATTTGCCCGCGCGGTGATTGCGCATGGCACGACTTCGATGTTCACTGATCCGCATGAAATCGCCAATGTTCTGGGCTTACAAGGCGTGCGCATGATGCATGACGAAGCCCTGATGCAGCCGATCAATATCTTCACCCAAATGCCGTCCTGCGCCCCCTCTGCCCCCGGATTAGAGACCACAGGCTTTGAAATCACGCCCGAGGACGTAACGCAGGCGATGACATGGCCCGGCATTATCGGGTTAGGCGAAATGATGAACTTTCCCGGTGTGACAAACGGTGACCCCAAGATGCTGGCCGAGATTGCGGCGACGCAAAACGCGGGCAAAACCGTTGGCGGGCATTATGCCTCGCCTGATCTGGGCCCTGCGTTTGCGGCCTATGTCGCTGGCGGACCTGCCGATGATCACGAAGGCACCTGCGAGGCCGACGCAATTGCCCGCGTCAGGCAGGGCATGCGGTCGATGATGCGGTTGGGATCGGCCTGGTATGACGTGGAAACACAGATCACCGCGATCACCGAAAAGGGGCTGGATTCGCGCAATTTCATTCTGTGCACCGATGATTGCCATTCCGGAACGCTGGTCAACGACGGCCACATGAACCGGGTGGTGCGCCATGCGATTGAGTGCGGGTGCGATCCCGTTGTTGCCTTGCAGATGGCGACGATCAACACGGCCACACATTTCGGGCTAGAGCGTGACATCGGGTCGATCACGCCGGGTCGTCGGGCGGATGTGATCCTGACCTCAGACCTCAAAACGCTGCCGATAGAGACTGTTATTGCCCGCGGTGAAATCGTGGCGCAGGCCGGCGCGTGTATCGTGAACTGCCCGCATTACGCCTGGCCCGACACGGCGCGCAAAACCGTGCATGTCGGTAAGAAAATTGAGCCTGCGGATTTTGCCATCCCGGCCCCAACCGGTGCCAATTCGGTGCGGGCGAATGTCATTGGCGTGGTTGAAAATCAGGCGCCGACCCGCGCGCTGAAATTCGAACTGCCGGTCACTGAAGGCCGCGTTCAGGCCACCGGCGAGGTGTGCCAGATCGCTTTGGTCGAACGGCACCGCGCCACCGGTCAGGTGGTGAACGGTTTTGTCTCGGGCTTTGGCTATTCGGGCGATATGGCCATGGCCTCGACCGTGGCGCATGACAGCCATCATATGATCGTGGTTGGCACGGATGCGGACCAAATGGCATTGGCCGCCAATCATTTGTCGGACATCGGCGGTGGTATTACCCTCTTTAAGGACGGCATTGAACTGGCCACTGTGGCGCTGCCAATTGCGGGATTGATGTCTGACCGACCGGCCAGGGACGTCGCCGCAGATGCAGACGCGATGATGCAGGCGATGCGGGATTGTGGCTGCACCCTGAACAACGCATATATGCAACATTCGCTGCTGGCGCTGGTTGTCATCCCAGAGTTACGGATTTCCGATATGGGATTGGTCGACGTCCGGACATTCGAACTTATTCCCTTGTTAGAGCCTGTATCATGAACGAAATTCTGACCCCAAAACCCTTTGCCCCGGAAGCGTTCAGCGATGCAACTAAGGCTGTTGACCGGCTGGAACAACTCTACAGTCAGGCCACGACATTCCTGTGTGACCATTTCGTCAAAGCCATTGGCGGCACCCCGCCCAAGTCGCGGGTGCGCGGATTTTATCCCGAGATCCGGTTTACCACCCACAGCTATGCCCATGCCGACACGAGGTTGTCTTTTGGCCACGTCTCGGCGCCCGGCACTTATATGACAACCATCACCCGGCCAGACCTGTTTCGCAGTTATCTGATCCAACAGATCGGGTTGCTCATCGAAAATCATGGTGTGCCTGTGGTCATCGGTGTATCCGATACGGCGATCCCGGTGCATTTTGCGGTGGCCAATGATCCGACGATCACCGTGCCACAAGAAGGCGCTGCTGATTTCACTTTGCGCGATCTGTTTGATGTGCCCGATCTAAGCACGACCAATGATGACATCGTGAATGGCACCTTTACTGCTGTTGACGGTGTGGGCGCACTGGCACCGTTTACCGCTCAGCGTGTGGATTATTCGCTGGCCCGGTTGTCGCATTATACTGCCACTGATCCGGTGCATTTCCAGAACCACGTTTTGTTTACCAACTACCAGTTCTATGTGGCCGAGTTTGAGGCATATGCGCGGACGCAGCTGGATGATCCGCACAGTGGCTATACGTCTTTTGTGGCAACCGACAATGCGACGATCACGTCCGGCGACGATGATCTGGCCGCCCCGATAAAGACACCACAGATGCCGACCTATCACCTGAAACGCAAAGACGGGTCCGGGATCACTTTGGTGAACATCGGTGTTGGGCCATCGAATGCAAAAACCGCAACGGATCACATTGCCGTGCTGCGCCCGCATGCCTGGTTGATGGTTGGCCATTGCGCAGGGCTGCGCAATACGCAAGCTTTGGGTGACTTTGTGCTGGCCCATGCCTATCTGCGCGAAGACCACGTGCTAGACGATGATCTGCCGGTTTGGATGCCGATCCCGGCATTGGCCGAAATTCAGATCGCATTGGAACAGGCAGTGGCGCAGGTCACGGCGCTGGAAGGATACGAATTGAAACGCATTATGCGCACCGGGACAGTCGCCACCATCGACAACCGCAACTGGGAATTGCGCGATCAGTCCGGTCCGGTGCAACGGCTTAGCCAGTCCCGCGCGATTGCACTGGATATGGAAAGTGCCACCATCGCCGCCAACGGATATCGGTTCCGGGTGCCCTATGGTACGTTGCTATGTGTTTCGGACAAGCCTTTGCATGGCGAATTAAAGCTGCCAGGGATGGCGTCGGACTTTTATAAATCACAAGTTGCACGGCACCTGATGATTGGTATTTGTGCGATGGAACGCCTGCAGGACATGCCGTTGGAGCGGATTCACAGCCGGAAACTGCGGTCATTTGATGAAACTGCGTTCCTTTAGGGCCAGAAAACGCCGAAAAACGCATGTTTTCACTTGCAACGGACCACAATTCATTGTGTTCCTACACCACATTCCGTAACATTTCGGAAATGAGGCCCTACAAATCGGGCAGTCGAAGGAGAATATTAGATGGCTAAACCAATGACAAAAACCCAACTCGTCGCCGCACTGGCCGAGCAAATGGGTTCCGACAAGAAAGCTGCTGGTTCCGCGTTGGACGCAGTCTGCACATTGATCACCAACGAAGTGTCCGGTGGTGGTGCTGTTACACTTCCGGGTGTCGGCAAAATTTATTGCCGCGAACGTCCTGAGCGTATGGTGCGCAACCCTGCAACAGGCGAGCAATTCAAAAAAGACGCCGACAAGGTAGTCAAAGTCACGATTGCCAAAGCGCTCAAAGACAGCGTTAACGGCTGAACCTGATCTGATCAGGACCAAAGCATGGGTCGCCTTTTCGGGCGGCCCTTTTTTGTTGCCTTGCCGCGCGGTCGAAACTGCGAAAAGGTGCGCCGACGTGGATAATCGACAAGGACAGATCATGGACACCCGGGCAATTCTGGCAGGCATCGCCTTTGCGATCATGTGGTCATCGGCCTTTACTTCGGCGCGGATCATTGTCGTCGATGCCTCACCGCTGTTTGCCTTGTCTTTGCGATATTTGATATCTGGTCTGCTGGGTGTCGCGATTGCGCGGGCCCTGGGGCAAAGCTGGCGTTTGACGCCTGCTCAGTGGCGCGCAACAATTCTGTTCGGCATCGCCCAAAACGCACTGTATCTGGGGCTGAATTTTGTCGCCATGCAAACGATTGAGGCGTCTTTGGCCTCGATCATCGCATCCATCATGCCATTGCTTGTAGCCCTTGCCGGGTGGTTGTTTCTTTCTGATCAATTGCGCCCTATGGCCGTGGCAGGGCTGCTTTCCGGGTTGGTCGGCACCAGTTTGATCATGGGCGGGCGCATCAGTGGGGGTATCGACCTTTACGGGTTGATGCTGTGTGGCTTTGGCGTTCTGGCGTTAACCTTTGCGACCCTATCGGTGCGGAACGCCACATCGGGCGGCAACTTTCTGATGATTGTCGGATTGCAGATGCTGGTGGGATGTCTGGCCCTGTCCATCGCGACACTGCTTTTTGAGACACCGCGCCTGAACCCGACACTGCCGCTGCTGGTCGCCTTTACCTATACAACGCTGGTGCCGGGGTTAGCCGCCACATTCGTATGGTTCTGGCTGGTCAACCGGGTTGGGGCAACCCGCGCGGCGACTTTCCACTTTCTTAATCCGTTCTTTGGCGTAGCCGTTGCCGCCTTGCTGCTGGGCGAGCCGCTAAATCAATGGGACATTGTTGGCGTCATCGTGATCGCATTGGGTATTCTGGCCGTGCAGACATCGCGCCTGTCCAAACGAGCGGCATAGGGCCACAAATAGGTTTTGCCAGAAACAAAATTTGGTCGTAGCTTTGCAGGCATCTCATTCAATGGGGGAACCATGGATCGCCGCCACTTCATTACATGCGCCGCCGCGACTGTGGCTTTGCCATCGACGGCGCGCGCCTATGAGGCTAAAGACTTTAATCTTGGGATGTGGGGCGCGTTACAGGCAACAGATCAGACCATCATTTTGTTCTTTCGCGCCGATTGGTCCCTGACCTGCCAGATCACCAGCGATCTGATTGATGACCTGCTGGCTGAAAACCCGGGCTTTGCGCTGCCAACTTTTGTCGACGTCAATTGGGACATCTACGGCCCGTCGGAATTTGCAAAACAGATGCAGGTCACACGCAGGTCCACCCTGATCGTAATGAAGAACGGCGAAGAACAGGCGCGTTTGGTGAATGAACCCTTTGAACACCGGGTGCGCGCCCTGCTGGAAACTGCCCTGTCGGCTGAATAATCTGGCATACGTAAAATTTACTTTGAATCTGCCCGGCGCACCCCATCTAATGGGCGTAGCGAACAACAGGAGCACGCCATGCCAAAGTATGAAAAAAACGCGGATGCGATCGCGGCTTTGTCGACTGAGGAATTTCACGTCACCCAGCAAAGTGGCACAGAACGCCCCGGTACCGGCAAGCTTTTGAACAACAAAGCCCCTGGCATCTATGTCGATATTGTCTCGGGCGAGCCATTGTTCGCATCCGCTGACAAATACGAATCCGGCTGCGGATGGCCAAGTTTCACCAAACCGATTGAGCCGGCCCATGTCGCCGAAGTGCGCGACGTGTCGCTGGGGATGATCCGTACCGAGGTGCGCAGCACCCACGGCGACAGCCATCTGGGGCATGTGTTTCCTGACGGGCCGCATGACCGGGGCGGGTTGCGCTATTGCATCAACTCTGCGTCTTTGCGCTTTGTGCACCGTGACGACATGGTGGGCGAAGGCTATGGCGATTATCTGACCCAGGTGGAGGACGTGGCATGAGCCATCAACGCGCAGTTCTGGCGGGCGGATGTTTTTGGGGCATGCAGGATCTGATCCGCAAAAGGCCCGGCGTCGTTTCGACCCGTGTGGGATATACCGGCGGCGATGTGGCTAACGCCACTTACCGCAACCACGGCACCCATGCCGAAGGGATCGAGATCATTTTTGACCCTAAATTATTCAGCTACCGCGACCTGCTGGAGCTGTTTTTCCAGATCCACGATCCGACAACGCCGAACCGTCAGGGCAATGACCGGGGTCTCAGCTATCGCTCGGCAATCTATTTTGTAGATGAGGACCAAAGGGCCGTCGCCGTTGACACCATCGCCGATGTCGACGCATCTGGTCTGTGGCCCGGAAAAGTCGTCACCGAAGTCGAACCGGCAGGTGATTTCTGGGAAGCCGAGCCAGAGCATCAGGACTATCTGGAACGGATACCAAACGGATATACCTGCCATTTCGTCCGCCCCGACTGGGTATTGCCAAAAAGGTCAGTGGCAGAGTAAGCGTCTTGCTGGGCGCTACCCGTCCGCTACCCTGGGCCGCCCGGCAGCTTCGACTGTGACGAAAGCCTCGATAAAGACTTCGCGGGCTTCAACTCCTGCGGTGCGCAGATCACGTTCAACGCGGATTTGAATATCTGCCGCACCGGCGGCCTTTGCCTCGGACTGGGCCTCGGCCTGCAAAACAGTCTCTAACCGGGACATTGCGCTGTCGATATCGCCAAAGTCCTCGGGCCCATCCTCCAGATGCACCCGGAACTTTCCTTCGCTGGGCGAAGTGACCGTGCCACTGCGCCGCATCGTGACCCGTCCGACAACGGCACCTATTGCATTGGCCACGCCTGCGTGTTCCGGCAGGATCATATGCGTGCCCAGCGCACGACCCACCGCGGGGTAGTAACACGCAGCAGACGCCCCCAGACCAACAACCGGCACCGCAAGCCCTGTGTCGATCCGCACCAGATCGCTATGCCGGTCAAGACCCCGCTGCATCAGAACATGGCGCGCCAAAATCTCGGGCGGCAGCCCGTAATCGGCGATTTCTTCTGTAAAAGCAGCCTCTAACAAGGCCAAAACTGTCTGATGTGTCAATTGATCGACGATCATTTGCGCCAGCACATTCGGATCAGCCGCCAGTACATTGCCAGACCCCGTACGCCTGCGCCCAAACACCCTAAGCGCCTTTTCCGCCGCCGCTGCATCCCATGTACCCACGCTGCCCAACACGTGACTGGCATCCGACGGCGTCACCCCTGCGATTTGCACTAATCCACGTTCCACAAGTCGTTTCAGCGCGCCTTGTTCAATTCGGGTGGTCAAGACCCGGCCAATCGGTTGCACTGCGTCACCGATCCGGTCCAGCAGGGTCATTTCGCGGGGGCCGATCCCTTCTGTGGTTTGCCCCGCAACCGCGCGCACAAACCGTCCGTCATGATCGCCCGGCGTGGTGCTGCGCAATTGCGCATCCAGCGTATCATGCACAATGTCACCTGCGTCCTGAGCCAGCAAAGACAAAGGCAACAACCTGCGTGGGCCAAGCGTGACACCGCCCTTTAACCCTTCGGAGATGAAATGCACTTCGCTGTCGCCGCCCAAGCCGGTGGTACGCATTGCGACGGCTTCGACCATCGTTCTGTAGGGACCAACCCGCGCACCCGCTGGATCAATCGCAGGCCGTCCCGCCTTTAACAAAGCCACATCAGTCGTCGTGCCGCCAATATCGGATACCAATGCGTGATCCGCCCCGGTCATCCAGCGGGCACCGACAATAGACGCTGCCGGACCGCTTAGGATCGTCTCAATTGGCCGCTCGCGGGCTTGAGCGGATGAAATCAATGCCCCGTCGCCGCGCACCACCATTAAGGGTGCGGTGATCCCTAGATCAATCAACGTATCTTCGGCGCGGCCAATCAGCCGGTCAATCATCCCGATCAGCCGTGCATTCAACACCGCAGTAATCGCCCGCTTTGGGCCGTTTAGCTTTGCAGACAGCTGATGCGACGATGACACGGGCCGGCCGGTGTGCTTTGAAATCAATTCGGCGGCGCGCAACTCATGCGCAGGGTTGCGCGTGGCAAATTGGCTGGCTACCGCAAAACCACTGACATCTCGTTTATGTGTCTCCAAAAAGGCGATCAGACTGGCTTCATCCAGTGCTTCCGCCTCACCGCCGGCATGGTTGTGCCCGCCGGCCAGGACCAGACAAGGATCACCTTTCAAGGCGTCACTTAGACCCTGTGCCGCCAAATCACGGGTGCGAAACCCGATATAGATCAGGGCCACACGCCCGCCTTGCCCTTCAACCAAAGCATTGGTGGCAAGGGTCGTGGACAATGACGCCATAGACACATCGGTCGCCTTGACGCCTGATTGTTCCAGCACGGCCCGCACCGCGCGGCCAACACCTAGCGCCAGATCCGCCCGTGTGGTCAGCGACTTGGCACTGGCGATCACAGTTTCCTCGTCCCGGATCAACACTGCATCGGTATAGGTTCCGCCAGTATCCACACCCAATAGTATCGCCATGGAAATCTCCCCAAAGTTCACATGGGTTTAGCGGATTTCAGCAGCCGGTCCATCCCAATTGCGTTATGCAGCCTGCAGTTTTGCAACCGCCCAACGCGCCGCCTCATCAACGGCAGCATCCGGGTCGCCAATCAGGGCCTGTGCCCGGCCCACAAGTTTGATTTGTCCCGAATTGCCGATGGCATAAAGCACGTTGCGCACAAACCTGTTGCGGCCGATCCGTTTGATCGGTGATCCCGAAAACTTTGCACGAAACGCCGCATCATCCAGTCCGACAAGATCCACCAAGGCCGGCTCGATAAGGTCCGCACGGGCCGCATAGCGCATGTCACTGGCTGCAACTGCAAACTTGTTCCAAGGGCAGGCCGCCAGACAATCATCACAGCCATAAATGTGGTTGCCCATCTTGCTGCGTAAATCCTCGGCCACCGGCCCGGAATGTTCAATCGTCAGATAGGAAATACAGCGCCGCGCGTCCAATTGATAGGGCGCTGGAAACGCATCTGTCGGACAGACATCCAGACAGGCACGGCAAGACCCGCAGTGATCGACCTCAGCCGTGTCGCTCGGGATATCCAGCGTGGTAAAAACAGAGCCAATAAAGGCCCAGTTACCCCAATCACGACCGACCAGATTGGTGTGTTTCCCCTGCCAACCCAAACCCGCCGCCTGACCCAGGGCTTTCTCGGGCACGGGCGCTGTGTCGACAAACACCTTTACCTCGCAGGGCGTATCCGCCACCAGCCACCGCGCCAGCCGCTTAAGCCGCTTTTTCACGATGTCATGATAATCGCGCCCCTGCGCATAGACCGAAATTGCGCCGCGATCGGGCCGACTTAAAACAGCGCGCGGATCATGATCCGGCGCATAACTTTCCGCCAGCATGATCACTGATTTTGCCTCGGGCCACAGCGCCGCCGGATTGCCACGCCAATGCATACGCTCCGCCAACCAGCCCATCTGTCCGTGATACCCTGCCTCAACAAAAGCAGCCAAACGATCCGGCACATCCGGCACGTCCCAAGGGCGGCACAGACGGCAGGCGGTAAATCCCTCAGCCAGGGCCTGTTGCACCAGACGGGTTTTCAGTGCCGCGCTCA
>JBAUHN010000463.1:0-17049 GCA_049680295.1 Sulfitobacter sp. | reverse complement strand
GACAGACGCCTAATTAGAGTATTGAGATGTCCCAAGATTTGTGGACTCTTTGCTTGGTGATTTTGGAAGCAATGAGAGACAGATAAGAGCAAGGGAATACGCTTTATCGACGAGTTCTCGCAGGACGCTGCAACGAAGGTATATTTTTGCTCACTATTTACCATAATGACTATTATGCGATTTTGACTAAATGGTAAAAAGCCCCCACCGCCTTCTAGCCGCTAAGCTTCGTTGCGATGGATCATGCGACGAGTCCGCAACCTTGACCAACCGTGCACAATTGACTGTCCAACTTTAGGCTGATCAACCCCTTCCGCGTAGAGCAAAGACGCTTTGGCTCGCCATAAAAAGCGACACGTACGGCTCAATGTCCAGAATTCAAGCAGTACTTGAATGCCCAAGTGCTGTTCTGGTATTGTTCTCTCAAATGAGAAGCAAATCAATAGATCTCTTGGAAATGCAACGATGGTCCCACGCGCGTAGTGCCGAAAGCGTAGCAACAACTGTGCGCTTTTTTACAGGTTACAGTCCTGAGGTGACTATCAGTGCTCTTGCCGGCCTACTCTTGTTGCCTTCATTTCAGGCGTCCTGCCTGAGACTTGAAATGCTTGTGCATGCCGCGGCCTCTGCGAAGGGCGGCAATATCCACCCGCGCCGTGAAAAACTAGCCCGTTGGATTAAGTCTGCGAGTTCAGTAATCCGCCATCTTGAGGACCCAATTGAAGATGTTTTTGCCTCCCGTGTGGTTTTTGAAGGCAAGA
The DNA here is from genome assembly GCA_049680295.1 of Sulfitobacter sp. GTDB lineage: Bacteria > Pseudomonadota > Alphaproteobacteria > Rhodobacterales > Rhodobacteraceae > JBAUHN01. Next base: position 16,288 of record JBAUHN010000463.1, on the reverse strand, counting down.
ACTATCACGTTCTTGAAGGATTGAGCGAAGCTGGAACGCACCATCTACAAGTTATCTTGAACATCTTGGAAGACACTCCAAGCCGCGAGCCGTTCATCTCGGTTCGCCACCATTGTCGTTCGCTGTTAATTCTTTCGGAAAGTGCGTGCTCGCGAGCCGGGGTTGAGCCGTTCTCTGTTGGCCCGGAGATTCCCATATCGAAGGTAAATATCCAGACAATACCTCCGGTCAAGACACTAGTCGGGTGGACGTCATTTTCAAAAGCATGCCTTGGCACCCTCGGCCTTCGCCTGGATAACTTAGCCGAGTTTGTTCTGCCAGAAAGTGATCGGAACGTCATCTCTAAGTTTTCAGGAGGGAGCGCGCTTGAATGCAAGCCAATAATACAATTCGGCGAAACGATAGTTTTAGCCCTGCCAACCGCTGTTGGTTCAGCAATACGCACCGCAGTGATCGAGGCTTGTCAATCTTTGGGAGGTGCCGCCACTCAGATACTGCGTATGAAACACTTAAGCGAACACGCCACCATTTTATCAAATTCGCCCCTATTTTCATCGATTGATCTCCCAAGAACTGCCCTGTCCCTCGACCCAATCATTCCCTCTGAGCCGGTTGAGATCGAGCCAGGGTATTGGTTGCACCTCGTATTGGCCGTGGATGATCTTTCTGGTTTCAGCGATGGTCATTTCATGGGGAATGCAAAAGGCTGGGAACGGGAAAGTGCCAATTTGAATGCCTCAATTCTAAGGGCGCAAACCGCCTGCAAGGCCCAGACGGGTTTTAAAGCAGGTCTCACCTACATCGTAATGTGCGGGTATGGGCGCGGTCAACGGCTGGGCTTAACTGCTACAAGTGAAGATTGGTATGTCGAAGCAGCCAGCACATATGACACGGACGTCCTTGGTTGGTGTTCTGACTTTTCAATTTCGGACCTGTTCAGACTTTCAATAACTGAAAAAGATCTGGCTGAGAAAGGGTTTGAAGTTCGACATATGAATGGATTGCTCGCCCAAGTAGGCGATGCCATCGCAAACCGAGGTCACATGGTTCCGCATGAAGCTCTGCCAGACGGCATTCCGGGTGGTATAATAGTGGCACCAAGTAACTCACAGCTTGAATTGCGCGTGAGCCATCACAAGCGCCAAGACATTCGAGCTGTTGCAACACCAGGCAATGGGAACGCTATAGTTCGACGTAAAGACGGTGGAAATCGCTCTCCCGGAGGCGAAAGTAGAATTTATTGCTCAATGGAAGAAATCAAACAGCGTCGACTGCGTGGCGTTTGGTTGAGCAGCAATATGAGCTGGTGGGCGGAAACTCTAGCCACAAACTCAGGCGATACAGCCGGCTTGTATGGTGTCTGGGAAGCTCAGTCGGTTTGGCTTGAACGCATCGGACCTGTTCTTTGCGACTGCCTTGATGAATTACCGCATCTGTTAGAGTGGCAACTGCAGATAGACCCGCAACCGCCAACTTACTCGGACAATATTGTTCCGGCGAGCATGTTCGAGGTACTAGACGATATCTCAGTAAGCTGTAATTTGGCGACCAAGTCAGTCATCACGAAGGTAGGGCCCACTTTCTGGCGTGGGCTTTCGAATGATGATAATTCCTCTGAATTTGCACTAATAAAGGCATTCTTGATTGGCATCCAAGCACTGATAAAAAGCGCCAAATTTGATGTGGATGAGATGATGGAACGGATCATTCCCTCAGCTTATGCGCGCCAACTTCACGCTTTCGCGCCTCAAGACTTTCGAGACCACATGCGGGACGCGTTTGATCGCAGGGTCGTCCACGTTGGTCAGTTACAAGATGCTGCCATCCGTATTGGCCTTGGTTGGCACGGTGTAGAAAGGCCCGGCGGGACGATTTATGGTCGCGACGATTGTAAGGTGGCTCTAAACAAAATCACCCAAGCTGCAGAGGAAGAGTTTTGTCGCGATCTGGGGAGGTTTGAACTTCACAGTCTTTTGGATAGTACGATCCGAAACCATGAGGCAGCGGAAGTCGACAAGCGAAGATGGCAACGAACTGCCGGCGCAATGATTGGTCTGTCAGACGATGAGCTAAGCCTACGTTCGGAAATTCATGAAAAAATGGCAAAGCTTAACGGCGTGTCGCTTGCGTGTAGACTGCTCGCGGAGGTTGGGTTGCACGAGTGTGAGCCAAAATCAGGCAGCGCTGTCGCGGACATAGATTTATCAAGGCTTATGTCCCGTGCGCTTATGATCGTCCACCTTGGCGGATACTCAGACGCAATTTATTTCGGTGCAATGACACCAGAGTTACGAATTTCGCCAGCAGGCGAGGTGCAAATCGATACATCCTTTTTTGATCAGATAATGGATCCGGTCGGGCGTGACTTTGCAAATCATGTCATTGAGCAGAGACGTGCGAGCTATTCCGAACTCTTAACCGAACCAGATGTTCATTCGGCGGACGACAGTGGTTCAATCGAAACTGAGTTCGTAGTGGCTTGGGAGGATGAAATGGGCGCAACATTGAGTGATTTTCGACTCGTTGCTGATGAGATTGAAAACATGACTATGGAAGCTTCTCAAGCCTGGTTGACCATTCCGCGGGACGAGCTGATTTCACGCCTCTCGAAGAAGACTAAAGCTGCAGGAAAAGTTGTAGAAGCGCTTGAAAACACCTCAAGAAAGGAATGGCGAAAGGTACCCAAAGGGTTCGTTGATGCTGATCGTCAGCCTTGGAGATATCGCCGCAGGTTGTCGGTGGCTCGGTTACCATTGTTAAGATTGGGAAGTAGTGCATCGTCAGAAATGGTAATTGCGCCTGGAATGGTGCGCGAGGGGTTGGGAGCGACCCTCATTAATATGTATGAGGGGGCCTACGATAGCGCACGACTGCATTCGAAGCCCATGCGCAAATGGGCAAGCAAAGTTGCGAACCAGGCTGGATCAGATTTTGAGCAGCATGTTGCAGAGCGACTTTCTTCACTTGGATGGCAGACTGAAACCGGTGTGAAATTTTCGAAAATTTTGAAAGGCGACATAGATTTTGATCCCGGAGACATTGATGTCCTCGCTTGGAATAGCGATGGGCGTATCTTGCTGTTGGAATGCAAGCAGCTCCAGATGGCAAAAACTGCAAGCGAAATTGCAAAGCAACTCCACGAATTTAGAGGTGAACTAAACGAACGTGGCAAACCAGATCGGTTAGCAAAACACTTGGCTAGACTGGATCTCGCCACAGAACGAGCTCATTCGTTCGCAGAGTATACACAGTGCCGAGAGATTTCTCTGGAAGGTTTGCTCGTTTTCTCGAGAAGTGTGCCGATGCAATATGCAATAGACCGAATGAAACGACAGATCGCTGTCACGACCGAGGCAGATTTGCATAAGATTTAGATCCGGAACCTCACAGCTCGACCTACATGCAATTTCTGCCTCAAGTGTTAAATCAGTGCACCTCGAGATCCGGTACAGCATAAGGTTAATCATTTAGGGCGCTGCGTAAAAGTTTGCGCCAGCCAGCCAGCCTGCTTGCGGGCTGCCTTACAATCAGCCAGTAGCCAAGTCTGTTGGACCAATGTATTTGATATCGACACGGTTACCGTCTGGAGCCACTTCCGCGCACAACAACCCAATTCTTGCAGGGTTGAGTGCAGCTTGAACCAAACCGAGCGGCATGCCGTCAGTAGAAAAGACATGTGGACGACCCGCCCATTCATAGATTTGGACTGGCGTACCGGACACAGGCGGCGGGCTGGACCATTCCACCCCCACCCAGTACCGACGATCAGCCCAAACCAGTTTTTCATTAGTAGAAAAACTATGAGCAAACTCTACCCACATAGATCTTGTTTCCAAGGTGGGCCAATCTGGCAGCGTGCTCCAAGCCATTATTGGTTCAGAATCCAGCCATTGACGCAACTCCTGACCTGTTTGGTATGTTGCTCCGGTATCGCTTACCGCTTTGATAGACGCTAACCGCGAGTGGAATCCGGCTTGTATAAGAATCGAAGCTGGTCGATTTAACGTGCCAGTTTCGACTGCCGTGACAGCAAAACCAAGCTCATGGTCATCAATCTGAAAATCGCCAATGGTGTCACCGTTGGCAATCGCCCTTACACGAATGGCTTCCATAGCCCAGGGCAATCGATAGACTAAACCGCCTTCCACAAACCGCAGTGTTTCTGTCTCCTGCCCTGTTGCGACGGCTGCGATAGGCAGCCCGAGCAACCAAGCGCGCAAGATATCACGCCAATTTGCAGGCATTGGATCAGGCTTGAAAGGATAAAAAGAAAAGACGAGTTCAGCGATGCTCGTAATCGCTGCAATTGAGGCTTCAGTATCGGCAGCGAGGATACTGCCGTTTGCTTGAACAAGTAGCTGGTTGGCATCGGCTGCAATAGCGTCGAGTGCGTGACCAGTCTTCAAGCCGACGCCTGCGAGGAAATACCCGCGACGCCTTATCGCAGTAGACTGGCTCCAAATGAGCTTGCTACGTGAGACGAGGCCTGCCGTTAAGGCTCGTTGTTCATTTTCGCCCTGTCTCGCCAATCTGCGGTGCCAGAGGGACGACTGAAGTATATCATCCAGAGCGATCTCGATGCCCTCGTCAGGGACCTCGTTCTCGCCAATCAAACCAAGGATCGCCGTGTCTAATGTCGCAACATGCTGTTCCCAATTCACGAGCGCGCGCTCACGAACATCAGGTTCCTCATTGGCGACCTCCGGAAATGTCCATGCTTCTGCATTATTGACAACGTATTCGATTAGTTGATCCAGCTCTCCACCGACGCGTTTCCACATTCGCACCAGCAGTAGCCCAACAAGTTGCACGAGGCCGCTCTCCATTTCGCGCGCACCAAGATCATCAATCAAAGCTTCCCAATGCCAGCGCTTCTTTTGAGCATCCTTGAACATTGGGAAAAGAACCAAGCCTTCAACATCAACATATGCACGCCCAGCACGTCCGATTATGTTTTTGAATTCAGAAACCTTGATCCGTTCGCCGAACCGGTGCAGCGAATGAAAAACGAGCGCCGTTGCAGACAGGTTGAGACCTTGGGCGAGCGTCGGGGAGGAGATTGTGACCTTTAAGACGTTATCACGTAAGAGTCGCTCTACTTCCTTCCTGTATGCAGACGGCAGTGCTCCGTGATGCAATCCGATACCAAGGCGGAGGCACTTGAGGATGCTACTGTTTGTGCCAAGCCATTCTTCCCCAAGCGCAATTGCGGTATTGAGCACTTCGGGATCAACGTCTAGCAAAGAAGGTAGCGCACCTCGTTGATACAGATCGATAATCACGTCGGCGAATGGTTCTACACTGCGCCGTTCTGGGCAATAGATTAAGACGGTTTGCCCATCATCTACTAGTCTCCACGCCGTCGCCAAACAAAGCTCCTTTTGATTGTCAGGGAAAAGGCGTGTTCGCTGACGCTTTGGCGGAACCCAATTCGGAGGAGCGACGCCTATAAGAAAATTACGGACCCAAGGACGTTCATCGTCAATCCGTAGATTCAGCCGCGCAGATGGCGATGTCCACACCACCTCTCCAAAACGCAGTCGCGTCGGGCGCCAATCAGCTTTGATGACACCACCGGCATTATCTCGACGCAACCAAGCGGCAAAATCATCGAGCTGGTCGCCATCAGGCAGCACCGCCGAAAGGCACACTATCCGTCTTTCGTCCGCATCTGGGCGACGAAGTAGCCTTTGAATTTGAACTTCGTAGCGCACTTCACGTTCATCAGGGCCGATCATGTGCCCTTCATCAAATACTAGCAAACCCACGTCGTCCAAAAGCGAGGGATCGTTCCGGAGTGCGAAGTCGAGCTTCTCTGGTGTAGCTACCACAATATCGCTGTCTCGGATCACATCCTCATCAAAGCCACTGACCCCAATGCTTCCATAAAGCGATGAAACCGTCTTTCCGAGCGGCCCAAAAGTCTTTTGTAACGTGTTTTCCGTCTGCGCCGAGAGCGCGCGCAGGGGAGTGATAAACACGACACGTTTACCACCAGCCAAACAGCGCAAGATGCAAAGCTCTGCAATGCGCGTCTTTCCTGAACTTGTCGGTAACGAAACCACCAGGTCATCAGATTGATCAACGGCGCGCGAGGCTGCCTCAATCTGTGATGGCCAAAGGTCGACTTCAGCCCTCGGACGTGATTGCAAAAGGGAAATGAACAATTGACGGAGATTGCTCCAATCGGCTGCTTCGCCACCGATTGGCTGTAGGGGTACTCTTTCGTGGAATGTACAAGACCACCAATCGGTCAACAGGTGGATCGCAACTCGGTGAGCCCACCACTGTGGCAGCATGTTCAACTCGCTGCATATAGAGAGGCCTACTTGCAAGCGTTCCAACGCCTTATCAAGCAGGGGTCGCTCCCCACGCTCAAGAGCGACAAGAAATGATGCCACTGCAGAAAAGAAGCCGTCAGTCAGCGCTATGTTTAATCCGTCGAAAAGGAAGTCGTGACCTTCACCCTCAGGAAGCTCTTTAATCTGTTCAATAGAACCCTGGATACTTTCGGAAATCCTATCATCACTGGCTTCGCCGGATGCCCGATAATCTAGGATGTTGGCACGAAGAGCTCTGAAATCCCGCTTCATCAGTTGCACCAAAACGCGTTCAATGGGCGAAAAATTCTCGTTAGTTTCTATCGCTGTTAGAAGCGAGTACGCCCGAGCGGAAAGATGCGCCAGGTGATAACTCGCTGCTGCCATGACAAAATGGAAATCACGGTCAAGCTCTTCAGGACTGCCTTTGGCAATAACTGCCTCGAGAGCGGTGGCGGATCGCTCAAAGGCAACTCGTGCCCGTGCCGGATCCCCACCAAGTTCACGCAAACGCATGCCAAGCCCGAGAAGGGAGTAACCGTAGGAAAGCAGATCTTGACTAAGCTGCGGTGAAAAATTCGGCGGGTCGGGTGGAAGCACTCCGTCTCGCCAGATAATAGCGCGTGCTTGACCGCGTGCGATTAGCTGTCCGCGAAAGCCAGCCGTTGCCGCCTCTTCGATATCTGCTGCGATAGCTTCAGGCGTTGTTGGCATCAGCGATCACCCGATCATAGACTGCGCCGACGAAGGCGGCATGGCCTTCGACACGCAAGCCGACGCCCCACTGTTGAATCTGACCCTGATAGGCTTGAAGAGAATCTCGTATTAGTGCGTCCGGCGCGTTTCCCGAGAAAATAAAAAGCAGATGCTTAACGTTCTGCAAAGGAATTCCATGCTTTAGCAACGCGTCATCAATGGCATCTGCAAGGGGCAATTGATTAAGTTCGAGAAGGCGAGCCGATATGAACGATAGGGCATGAGCTGACGGTAGCCCCTCTTCTTTGTCGAGGCCAGCGCGCGCCTCCGTAAGAACCTGTGCAGTAAGTGCCACTCGACTCTTGGCCTCCGTTTTTAGAAAGTGCAATCGCTGCGTCTGTGGGTCGAGAAGCATTCCTATGACGTCCTCCCCTCGCATTGCCATGTTTCGATGGTCTTTCCAACGCAGCCGCTTAATTGGTGCGTGATAACCTCCGCTGAAAGCATCAATCCACTCGGTCGCAAAAATCTCTCCTAGATCGCCCGACCTTATATTTTTAGTAGTCGGGAGCTTCTCTTCGATCAAAGCGGCTGCTTCGAGTTTTCCCAACCGCCGGAACGCGCGAGCTAGATGTTCTTCCGAAGCGTAATGCCCAGGAACAATCGCGGCTGTCGCGCCTACCCCTGCGTCGATACGTTCTAGCTGCCCGGTAATCACACGTGAATAGTGGATCCCAACCTGTTCATCGGAAGTCTCACACCAATCGTTGAACTGTGCCATGTTCCTTCTCCCAATCAGTAAGGAAAGAGGTCGCGAACACGAATGAACGGCGACCCCGTTTCAGCGGCTCGGCGAACCTTGCGTTCGAGCACCTGGCTGAGTGTAATTTCATGGTCGAGCATTTCAAAAAGATCTAATCCGTCCATACAAATAACGCGTTTACCTTTACCAAATGCCACAAGACCGTCCTCTGTGAAGCCATTAGTGCTGACAAACAGGCCACGCGCCCAAGCCGCCTTCTGCTCGATCTTCCCATGAAACACATGCAGATCAGCGACACCGGTCGGCTTTCCTTGCCATTTAGCTTCAAGAAGATAAGTTTCGTTCCCTAATTGAAAACTACCATCAATTTGCTCGCCTTGGAGGCGGAATGGCGCATGTCCCTTTAGCCCATTTACATCGAACAAATCCTTGAGAAATTTTTCAAATGCAAAGCCACGCGCTTGAGGGTTGAGTGAAGTGACCTGCATCAAGTCGACTTTGATCTTTGCAATTTTGTTGCGATCAATTTCAGGAGCTGGATCGTACATTTGATCCTTCGGTTTTTTGACATCAACGCTCGAAAGGCGGTCCAGCAAACCTTGATAACGGACCACAGCGTCCTTCACTGGATCTTCGTCACCAGTTCTGGCCAGATAGTCGATGCGATACTCCCACAATGCCATTAGCGTTTGTGCAGCAACAGGATTGCCGCAGTTCTGCAAGAAATAGCGAAGCCGTTTCCCTTTGGAACCACCTTTCAGTGCGTACTTCGTATCATCAATATCAATCTTGATTTCGGTCGCAAAAAAGTCAGCGAAACTAGTGTCAGAAAAATCCAACACGAAGCCAGGTCCTCGAACAAAATCCACGAGGTCATCTACAAGGCGCAAGTCAATCGATCTAATAGAATTAATTAACTCACTCCTAGCTCACGTCCGCCGCCAAAAAGTAGCGCCTTTCCGTAATGCCAACCTGACCACCTTAAGTTGCGCTGGCAATGCCCTACCGCATCCCAAAATGAAATTTATGAACCCTTACCTCATGCAAAATTACGCTATCCATCGGCTTGAGCCAACAGACCACCACTCCGATTTAGGGTGTTTGTTCCGCGATGCTTATTGTTACCAAAATCATAGTCTGAGTGAAAACAAGGAAACCGCCACCTTGCAGCATTGGCCTAAACTCAACGCAATCTTGAGATCGTCGTATGAGCCACACCCAGATCCAATGCGATCACGCGGCAAGTCTCCCCATTCGCCATACGGTCACGGGCAAGTTGACGCTGATGATCGGTGAGCTTTGGCTTTCGTCCAAACTTGGTTCCATTTGCAATAGCGATCTGGCGACCTTCATTAGCGCGGCGGGTGATACGTTCTCGCTCGTCCTCAGCCAAGGCTGAGAGAAAGGCCAGGATGCCCTTCCCCATCGGGGTCGTTAGGTCGAGCCATGGCTTGTCCAAGACTTTGACGGTCGCTGATCGGTCCGCGACGCGTTGGATGATATTGATCCCATCCATCATCGATCTGGTCGCCCTGTCCCATTCGGCGATTACGAGGATGTCCCCTGCCCCCAAAGCATCAATAGCGCGTTCCAACTGAGGTCGGCCTTTGACCGTCCGGCCCGAAGCCACCTCACGAAAGATCTTGTCCGCTTTGGCTGTGTTCAAGGCACCGATCTGGCGATCAAGGGACTGTCCCTGACTGGACACTCTGGCGTAACCGATAAGCATGCAAACATCCTACACCAGGTAGCATCATTGCGCACCTGATTTATGCACCAATCCCCGGCCCTTGTTTTTATAATCAGCTCAGCTTGGTGCAAATATTATGATTTTCCTTACAAAACCCTAGACCGGCCGTTCGAGCTTTGCGCGGCGAATGTCCCAAAAGATGAAGATTTTCTGATGCGGGCCAGTGTGCAACCTTTCGGCTGGGCTCGACTGTGGCCCGCGTTGGAAAATCTCTCAGGGAGGAAGCCGCGGGGGCTGGGTGGCGTCTATGGGGAAAGAGCGCTGTCTGTTGGGCTTTTGACTGCTGCGGATGCGCTTTTGCGAGGACGGAAGACCTGCGTTTGAAGGTTCCACCAGCGCACTTGCCTCAAGTATTCTTCGGTTCGCAACCGTTCGGTGCCTTTTGTGCGACCTGCCGGATTGTAGCGCACAAGTGGGTTCGGCCGCTGTGACTGTGTCAACCGGTCTGCATTGGATGGGATGAACGGGCATTCTGTCATGCGGCCTGTTCCCTGGGCGGAGCGCGGGATCGGGGAACTTGTCCACGTTTGAATGTCTCGATGATCAGCATCGTGCCACCACAACAGGGGCAAGGTTCGCGCAGGGTAAGTGGGGCAGGATCACCGTCGGTTTGTAGTTCTCGCTCTGGCACATGTGCACCGATCAGAACGCGGGCCTTTGCAATATTGGCTTTACGTTGTGCGGAAGCCAGCAGACCATAGTGACGGATACGATGGAACCCGTCAGGTAGGACGTGCATGAGGAACCTGCGGATGAACTCTGACGTGGCCAAGCGCATGACCCTTTGCCGGTCACCGCACTTGATGCGGTAGTCCTTCCATCGGAACGCCACTGTGCTGGCATCGGCGCTGACGAGACGGCTGTTCGAGATCGCCACTCGGTGGGTATAGCGGCTAAGGTAGGCCAGAACCGCTTCGGGTCCACCGAAGGGCGGTTTGGCGTACACTACCCATTCGGATTTACGGAACGGGGCCAACCAGGATGCAAATGCACCGGTCTCAGCCAACCCTTTGAGGTCACCATAAAACGCCAGATCACCCGAACGATGCAGCGCCATCAACCCCTCAAGGAACAGACGGCGAAACAGTCGAGACAGCACCCGTACATGCAGGAAGAACCCCGGCTTGCACGCCACCCATTGGTTGCCGTCGCGCGACAAGCCACCGCCGGGGACGATCATGTGGATGTGGGGATGGTGGGTGAGCGCAGCCCCCCATGTGTGCAACACGCTGGTCATGCCAACGCGTGCGCCGAGGCGTTTGGGATCGGCGGCGATTGTCATCACCGTCTGGGCCGATGCTCTGAACAGCAGGCCGTAAATCGCCCGCTTGTTCCAGAGGGCGATCCGCGCGATCTCGGCTGGCAAGGTGAACACAACATGGAAATACTCGACGGGTAGTAGGTCTTCGGCGCGCGCCTCCATCCAATCGCGCGCAGCCGGACCCTGACACTTCGGGCAGTGCCGGTTTTTGCAACTGTTATACGCGATGTGCTGGTGGCTGCACTTTGTGCAGGCTGCCACATGCCCACCGAGCGCCTCTGTCCGACAGGCTTCGATGGCGGACATCACCTTGAGCTGGGAAAGGCTTACATGCCCTTCGTTGGCCCGCCGCCACGCAGGGCCGTATCTCCGGAATATGTCGGCAATCTCCAGCTTTGTGCGGGACAATGCCCGCGCCTTACTCCGGTCGCTTCCTGCGGGTTTGCAGGTTCAATTGCTTCAAGGCTTCAAATGGGCTGGTCGTATCACGGATCATTTTTGTGGCGACTTTGGTGTATTGGGCGGTAGTCGTCAGCTTAGCATGGCCCAAAAGCACCTGGATCACTCGCACATCCGTGCCCGCTTCCAGCAGATGAGTCGCAAAACTGTGCCGTAATGTGTGCAATGTTGCGGGCTTGTTGATCCCCGCCATGCGTTTTGCCGATGTAAATGCCCGATTGAGCTGGCGGGGTGAGATCGGGTTGACCTTTGGTTTGCCAGGGAAGAGCCAGCCCTCGGGGCGTGCTTCACGCCAGTAATCCCGCAACAGCTCAAGCAAGCCTGGGGACAGCATGACCTTGCGATCTTTACGCCCCTTGCCTTGAACCACATGGATCAGCATCCGGTCGCTGTCGATATCGCCAGTTGTAAGATTGCAAACCTCGGAGGCCCGAAGCCCCGCTCCATAGGAAATGCTAAGTGCTGCGCGGTATTTGAGCCCGGGGCCGGGCGCGACGGCCAGAAGCTCGGAGACGTCCTCGACGCTAAGCACTGCGGGCAGTTTGCGCGGTTCAGTGCGAAATTGCATGTACTTCTGCATCTCATCACGCCCGCAGGTCATCGAGAAAAAGAAACGCAGAGCGGTGATGCGCCTGTTGTAAACCGAGGGCGTGACCTCGGTGTCTGTCATGTGAAGCTGATACGCGCGCAGTTCCTCAGGCGTGGCCGTATCAGGGGAATGCCCCAGAAACCCTGCAAAATCCTTGATCGCCCGAATGTGCCCCTGCTGAGATTTGTCGCCCAGTCCCCGAATGCGCATATCTTCCATCATCCGCTCACGTAGCGGGCTTATTCTCTCCTGTGTCATGGGATCCTCCTGTTTGACGATTGAGAAGCCCCAATCGTCAAACAGGTCAGCCAGATTGCAAAATGCGCAGGCCTATCAGGTACAGATCAACACCAGCCACAAGCGCCATTGCCGCGCGAGCGGCTTCGTCCTTGAGCCCTGTACGACCGATGCTGCGATATGCATGAATGTCAGCGATGCGCAGAATGCGGAGTATGCAAAGTTGGGAGCTTTGGTCGAACTTTTGGATGCGACTGGCCCGAGGACCTTCGTCACAATCCGGTGACGCTGCAATGCGGCCCGTCGAACCAGCCGTTCGAGCACCGCGCAGCATTGAGCGCGACGGTTCGCAGGTTATAAGAATTTGAAGTCATCATTGCTGGGCACAGAGGTCGGCGAAAAACTAGAGACTTGGATACCGTCGGCATGAAAAAAGATTTCTATGTTGAGTTTGATGTGGTCGAGGACGCGATCAAGCTGCTCGACGAAATTAACGAACGGCTCGGAATAACATGGGACGAGCCGAGACGGCATCCTTTTGAGGAATCTGCGATCATCGCATGGAATCTCTCTTACCTCGCCAGCTGCGAGGACCTTTTGGATGGTCTGAATAAATTGACTTTACAAGATGCCACCAAACGTGGCTACGCTATGGGCTATCACAAGGGTAGATTTCACCAAGCGTCTCAGAAACTGGAAGACGCAGCCTTCGTCCTTGACGCGATGAAAACGGCCGCAGCAACGCCAAACCTTCCGGCTTTTCGATCGTTGTTCTATGGGTTCCAGGCAGCAATCTACGGCACGATCAACGCGTTACGTGGTAGTTGCCAAAAGGTCGGTGGGGACGCGTGCCAGTGGTGGAAAACCAAAAGCAAGACCCTGAAGGAAGAGGCGTTCCTTCAAGCTCTGCTTATCGATTATAACACCGACAAACACGGCAGCTATACGGGTTTGCTTACAGCCCGGGTAAAATTGTTTGGGTACAAGGGACCCGCTCCAGACATCATCTCGGGAGAGGGAGTGTTTTCAATCCAAAACAGGGGGACGTCCCGGGAACGCCGAGCATTTCATTCAGGCGCCTCGTGCGAATTCGAGCCATACCTGCAACTCGATAGAATTGAGCTAGACGGAACTGATCTAAAAGGCCTCCCTCTCACGGATCAGTTGGAGTTCTTGCTTTGGTATTTTCAGGACATGCTTTATGAGGCGAAAACGAATTTCGACGCGTGAGTTTAAAATAGCAAGACGCAAGGCGCAGGCAGTTCCTCCCGGATAAACGTCCGGTCTTGCCACGCGCGTTGGAATTCTCGCCTTTGTAGGGAACTTCCGGTTCCCGCCCGATCTGCAGATACGCCATCGGGTGCAGGTGCAGGACGTATGTCTGCTTCGGGCTGACTGCGGTCACGCGGGACTGGTGCAGCGAACTCACCCTTTGTCCGCGTTGCGTGAGTTCGTACGTGACGCGGCGAAGGTCAGGTTTTGCACTTGGCGCTGCGAAATAGTACTTTTATCACCTGCCCCACCGCGCCGATAGGGGTCCACTGACCCATCAGAAAGATGGAGCCACGCCAACGAAAAAGCTCGCGCAGATCCGGCAACAGTGGCCCTAAACAGCCTCCATACCCGGCAGATAGAGTTCAACCACACCGCGCCTGCCAGCGATGCGTCCCAGTTGAATGACAACGTCGATACTAGACCCACAGTAGCGGCGCACTTCCTCGAAAGTCATGTTTATCCCCACCGACATAATCATGAGCGCCAATCGGTCGATTGCTTTAGGGGCGGTATCCGCGTGGATGGTCGTGAATGATCCACCATGGCCCGTGTTGATCGCGTCTAGAAACGTTTTGCTTTCTTCGCCACGAATTTCCCCGAGGATAATCCGGTCAGGGCGCATCCGAAGGGTGCCCTCAAGTAGCTTGGCCGGTGTTGTCTCCCCTGCCCCGCTTCTGCTGGCTTTCAAGCAGACAGAATTCTTCTGATCTGGAAACAGCTCGTAGGCATCTTCAATCGTAACAATGCGCTCATTTTTCGAAACAAGGTCAAGAAGACCCCGCGCAAACGTCGTCTTCCCCGTCGATGTTCCACCCGACACCAGAATATTCAGCCGATCTTCGACACAGACTGACATTGCGCCAGCAATGTCACCAAGCCCTGCATATTGCGACACTTTCTCGGCCCGCTCCTTGCGCATGGCATCAAGATCGACGAGTTTGCCGTGCAACAGAACCGCTTTCTCCAAGGAAACTTTTCGCTGGCTGTAGGATCGTAGTGTGATGGCCGTGCCGCCCTCGACCACGGGGGACGAGACCACCTGTGCACGCAACGGCCGAGCCTCGAAGATTACCTTTCCTGAGAAGATCGGCTTTTTCTCAGAAAACTGCGCCCCGACTGCAGAGGCGATCGACATGCCAAGATTATTGGCCTCTTCAGCTGCAAACTTGTGACCTAGATGCTCAACCATGAACTCACCGCCTTGGCGCTCAATCCAGACGCTGCCGTTCGGGTTCACTGCCACTTCAACGATTTCTGGGTCCTGCAAGACACCAGCGATCGGTTCAAGGTAGCTTTGCAAAAACGATGTCGGGCCCGACATCAGTAGAATTCCAGATCTCTGTCCACCATGACGGTGATCTGCGCACCCTGCTCAACCGCAATGATTGGCGGAAGACCTGCATATTCGTTCACAATGCTTGCCGTCGCGCTGGTAAAGTTATCGGCGACATTCTCCGCCGTCTCGGCGCGTAACTCGTTCGACGTTGAACTGGCCGCGATGGCTGGAGCCGCCCCAATCAGCGAAATCAACGCCGCCCCGCCGAACCTTTGCGCAAACCGAGTGTTCACCCGACCAGTGATCCCGGACCGACCCTGATCGTCACCCCCAAAGGCGGAAATCTGAACGGATTGCCCATCGGGTGTCACAAGGCGTGTCCAGCCTACCAGAATGCGCGCCTGCCCCAGCGATACATCCGAGCTGTATTGGCCGATAAGAATTGATCCAGGTGGGATCAATACGCGCGTTCCATCAAATGCGAAGACAGGATAACTCACCATTGCCGTCACAGCACCGGGTAGGCTTGAATCAACAGCGTTTTCTAATGTTGCTTGGATCATCGTCCCCTGCAGCACCGTGTTGGACGGGTTTGCGATCGCTTCTGCTTGAGTCACAGGAGCCGCCGTGCCGCCGTTAGCAACAAAGTCCCTGTTTCGTTGGTCAGCCGACTGAGGACCAATATCTGTGGCACCGGCCGCGTTTGCCTGATTTTCCGATCCGCCAGACGACCCTTCATCAAAAACAACGGAGGCCGACTTGATCCGAGCTTCCATCAGAGCATTCTGAGCCGCGCGCGCCGCGCGCAGTTCAGCGAGCCGTTCTTGTTCCCGTTGGCTTGCCGTCCGTTGTTCTTCCGCTGCGGCAGCGGCCGCCGCTTCATCTTCACGCCTCTGACGGTCTGTCTCGGCCTGAAGCCGCAAACGCTCAAGTTCCGCATCCTGCGCATTCGACGCCCCAGCAGCCACCAAGGCGGCCAAGTCAGCGTTCTGCTTTTGAAGCTCTTCGAGGAGGGTCGTCTGATTTGCTTGGCGGTCCAATGCCTCGGCCTCTGATTGGGCCAACCTGTTCTGGAAACTGGTTTCTAGCTGCTCAACGGCTTCAGCATTCTGGGCCTGTGCGCGTTGCAGCGCATCCGCCAGCTGTTGTGCCATACTGTTGGATTCCGCCGCCGCCTCCTCAGCAATTCCTCTCAACTGCGCTTGTAAGGCTTCCACCTGACCTGCAAGTGCTTCATTCCTGCCCTCAAGTTCAGCGCGTTGCTGGTCGAGTTGGTCCGTCAGGGGGCCGATGTCAAAGGTCGGCTGTTGGGTTTGGGGATTTTCACCGGGTTCGACACGGCCGAACCTGCTACCATCCTGCTCATCCTGAAACTCCTGGCTTTCAGATGTTTCCAGAACCGATGACAGCTGAGGGGCGATGATCGGATAACCGATAAACCCGATGACGGCGGCCAAGATCACCCCCAAACCCAGTTTGCCAGCGCGTCCTATGCCAGATTTCTCTTCCGTTTTGACTTCATAATCCGGCTCACTCTCCATCTCAAAATTCCTTACTGTTCAGAATAGAAACGATTGCTTGGTCTCGGGTGTCACCACCGGTAACCCTCCTGATGCAAACAACGCGCTCGCCGATGCGCACGGCGTATTCCGACTGCACGCC
>JBAUHN010000462.1:0-7032 GCA_049680295.1 Sulfitobacter sp. | reverse complement strand
GTTCGGGATGGGGACATCCCTGAGAAAAGGCGATTACACGCAGGCCGCCAAGCGCGCGATCGAGGATGCGTTGTGGCATAATTCGATCAATCTGGCGGAACTTTTCGGTTTTGATAAAACGGCGATGCGGATCACTGCAGATGTCGGTGTGCAAGCCCCCGATCAGGTGGATGTTGCCGTGTTGAAATCGGCGTTTCCTTACGGGCAGGTTCAGGTAGTGGTTCAAAAAGGCGGTCTGGATATTGCACGCCCAGAAGGTACCGGTAACCCGACGATTATGGCCAATGTGGCCCTGTCCGTTGCTTTTGATATGGAGCGCAAAGATGACTGAGCCGCGCCAGGAACAACGCATCATCATCGAGATGGGCATGGGCAATGATCTGCACGGGCAGGACTATACCAAAGCGGCAAAACGGGCGATTGAAGATGCGTTCCGGCATTCATCGCTGCCCTTGTTCGGCGCGCTTGGCATGAGCCATGATGAGATGCGTGTGCAAGTCACTGTAGCTGTGCAAGACCCACAGGCTGTGGATGTTAATGCTTTGGTCGGTTTTCTGCCACGGGGGCGGGCGGAAGTGCGCGTGGTCACTGGTGGTTTGAATGTTGTGGCCGAAGGCAGTGAGACGATTGTGATTGCTCAGGCGAGTGTTGAAGCGTTTTTGCCGCCGCAAACCGGATGGCGCCTGACCGCAGAGGTTTGATGCCTCCGGCGGGAGTATTTTGAGAAGGGTGAAGCTATTGGCTGGTAAATTCAGCGAGGGTTTTACCCGGCTCGTCAACAAAGAGTTGCGGAAGGGCGTCGGCAGTTTCAATCAGGTCGACACGGAACACCCGGAAAGCCTCGCGCAGCTCGCACCAGGCGGTCAGGGTCCAGATCCGTCCCCAATATTCCATATGCAGAGGGCGGATCGTGCGTGATGTGACCGCACCGTCTTTGGAGGTGTAGGTCAGCATGAGTTTTTGGCGTGACTTGATCGCGGCACGCAGGGTTGGCATATGGGATGCCCCACGCGCGGCGTCGGCAAAGGGATAGACAGCGAATTTCCAGCTGTCGGCCTCGGCAATCACTTGGGTGGGCAGCACGGCGTCGATTTTGGTGGCAAGACTATTGGCCGCCGTTTTCATATCAACGTCCGCGACTTCGCAGGCGATGGCGAGGCCAAGGTTGAGCACCTCAAGTTCGGCGGCGGTCAAGGTCAGCGGTGGCAGAGTAATGGCTTGGGTGATCATGTAACCGACGCCGCGTTCACCCTGAACCGGCACGCCCGAGGCAGTGAGCGTGTCCATATCGCGGTAGATCGTGCGGGTTGAGACCTCAAGCGTTGCGGCAATGTCCTGCGCGCGGTGCAGGTGACCGTCGCGCAGGATTTGTATGATGTCAAAAAGACGGTCAGTGCGGCGCATATTACTCCCAGTGCAGTGCCAGCGGGGCGTGGCGCATTTTCAGATCCGTGGTGTCAATCAGCGCCATGAAAGGGGCGGCCTCGGGGCGGGCGAACATGTCGTTTGCCACGGTTTTCGCGGCCTCCATCGACGTCCAGGTGATGTGATCGGTCCAAAGCCCGGTGTCGTCGCATGACAGGTGGCGGCTGCGCAATGCACCGGTGCTTTTCAGAAAAT
This sequence comes from Sulfitobacter sp., assembly GCA_049680295.1. Classification (GTDB taxonomy): domain Bacteria; phylum Pseudomonadota; class Alphaproteobacteria; order Rhodobacterales; family Rhodobacteraceae; genus JBAUHN01. Next base: position 5,412 of record JBAUHN010000462.1, on the reverse strand, counting down.
CCGCCAAATTGGCTGCAGTGGCGACAAACTCGGCGGGGGAACTGCCGGGTTTGAGGCGAAAAGTCACGATTTCTGCGATGAAAGTTGACTCAATTGACATGGATAAGCTCCTTTTTGGTTTGCCGTGAGGGGGGCTTACCAAGTCCCAACTGACATAAACCTGTCAGTTGGATGGAGCAAGGGTGGATTTTTCTGCTGGGAATGGCTTTTGCACCGGGTTGGATTTGCTTTGCCACTTTTGTCCGGGTGTTAAACTGCGTACACCCATGCGCGATAGACACGCGGTGCGCCCTATGACGCACTTCAAAAACCATTTCCAGGGAGAGACGACATGTTGAACAATATTGGATTGCCGGGGCTGCTGTTGATTGCAGTTGTGGTGCTTGTGCTGTTTGGGCGCGGCAAGATTTCCAGTCTGATGGGTGAAGTGGGCAAGGGTATCACATCTTTCAAAAAGGGCATTAACGAAGGACAGGCTGAAATCGACAATGCATCCGATGAAGCAAAAGATGTAACGCCTGCAGAAATGTCCGCTGAGACCAAAACCGACAAAGATCAGGTGTAACCGCCAATGTTTGATCTTGGCTGGACCGAACTGCTGGTCATTGGCATTGTGGCCCTGATTGTTGTCGGGCCAAAAGACCTGCCGGTGTTGTTTCGCAGTATCGGTCAGTTTGTGGGCAAGGCCAAAGGCATGGCGCGCGAGTTCAGCCGGGCGATGAATGATGCTGCCGATGAGACGGGCGTGAAAGACGTGGCCAAGGGTCTCAAAGCTGCGACAAACCCGTTGAATACGGCCATGGATGGGGTCAAGTCAGCCGCGTCCAGTCTGAAAGACATTGATCCAAACAGTGAAACCGGCAAGTTGGCGGCCGAAAAAGCCGCAGACATCAAACGCATTCAGGCTGCAACTGCGCGTGCGGCCGCTGAGCGCAAAGCCCGTGAGGCAACAGAGGCGCTGGCAAAGGCCGATGCGGCTGAGGCGGCAGTGAACGCACCGGTTAAATCTGCGGCAAAGCCCGCGGCCACGAAAGCACCCGCCGCCAAGAAACCTGCAGCGACGGCGAAAACGGCGCCCAAGGCGACAGCGTCCAAAAAAGCCGCACCGCGCAAAAAACCGGCGCAAAAGAGTAAGACATGACCACATCTGACGACATCGACGACAGTGCCGCCCCATTGATCGAACACCTGGCTGAGTTGCGCACAAGGCTTATTCATTCGGTTGTCGCGTTTATCATCGGCATGGTGATCTGTTTTACCGTCTGGAACCCGATATTTAACTTTCTGACCAACCCCTTGTGCTCGGCAATGGCGGAACGGGGGCAGGAGGATTGCGGCCTGATCCTGATCAAGCTGCAAGAGGGATTTTTCGTCGCGATCTCGATCTCGCTTTTGGGCGGGCTGGTTTTGGGGTTTCCCTATATCAGCTATCAGATGTGGCGGTTTGTGGCGCCTGGGCTTTATAAGAACGAAAAGGGCGCGTTTCTGCCGTTCCTGATTTCCAGCCCGTTGATGTTCGCACTGGGGGCAAGCTTTGCGTTTTATGTTGTGACGCCCCTGGCGTTTGATTTCTTTCTCGGGTTCCAGCAACCCGGCAGCCTGACCGGGGATGAGGCCTCCGAGAGTGGCACAATCGCGGCGATCGCGTTTCAGGGATCAGCACAGGAATATCTAAGCCTGACAATCAAGTTTATCGTCGCATTTGGCCTGTGCTTTCAGCTTCCGGTTTTGCTGACGCTGATGGGTAAGGCGGGGCTTGTAAGTTCCGAAGGCTTGGGCAACGTGCGTAAATATGCGGTTGTGGCCATTTTGCTGCTGGCAGCCCTTGTCACGCCCCCTGATGTCATCACCCAGGTGATCCTGTTTATTGTGGTTTACGGGCTTTACGAAGTGTCGATTTTCCTTGTGCGCCGGGTTGAACGGCAGCGTGAGGCGAAACTGCGCGCCGAAGGTTTGTGGTTCGATGAGGAAGAAACTGATGAAGGCGAGGACGTGGATTTGCTGGACGAACCGGAAGACGTCAAGAAGTGACCGATCCTATTGAGCGCATAGCGGCGGCGCTGGAGCGAATAGCCCCGGCGCCGCAGTCGGCCCCGGATTTTGACGCAGCGGCTGCGTTTATCTGGCATGTGGGCCCGGACCGGCTGGAGCCTGTTGCAAGCGTGTCGCGGGTGGATCTGGATCTGCTGATCGGGGTCGACAGGGCGCGCGATACATTGCTGGCCAATACGGCGCAGTTTGCAGCTGGATTGCCCGCCAATAATGCCTTGTTGTGGGGTGCGCGGGGGATGGGGAAATCCAGCCTCGTCAAAGCGGTACATAGTTCTGTTCATGCGAAAAACGAAAAGTTGCGACTGGTCGAATTGCAGCGCGAAGATTTACCGTCCGTGGGTCGATTGCTGGCGCTTTTGCGTGGCGCGCCCTATCGGTTTTTACTGTTTTGCGACGATCTGTCCTTTGGCCATGATGACGCGCATTACAAAAGTCTCAAAGCTGTGTTGGATGGCGGCATCGAAGGGCGGCCCGAAAATGTTGTGCTTTATGCCACATCCAACCGCCGCCACCTGATGCCCCGTGATATGATCGAAAATGAACGCGGCAGTGCGATCAACCCCAGCGAGGCGGTTGAGGAGAAAGTGTCGCTGTCAGACCGGTTTGGGCTGTGGCTGGGGTTTCATCCCTGCGACCAGGATCAATATCTGGCGATGATACGGGGCTATTGCGATGCGTTTGGTGTGGTGATTGATGACGCCACGCTGCGCGCCGAAGCGATCGAGTGGCAAGCAACCCGCGGCGCGCGATCCGGCCGTGTGGCCTGGCAGTATTTTATCGACCTGGCTGGTCGGAAAGGCGTAGCGATCAGCGGTTAAACCTCAATGCAGGCGGCCTCATAGGATCTGAGATAGCGGGCGGCCTTTGGCCCGTAACTGCTGATGTCGGGGATCAACTGGTTAATCTCATCGCGGACGCTGGGATTGATGGCCTGCATGGTCATATCGCCAGGATACAGGCTTTCTGACCAGATGCCGGCAGCAGATACCAATTGATGTGCGTCAAACAAGATGTGGCAATAGGTGACGTAGCCGCCAGGCTTGCGGCAAACACCGTTATGATGTTCCAGATCCTTGGCCTTGACCAGAACTTCCGCTTGACCAAAAAACAGCTCTGCGCGCCAATCCTCGATTAGAATGGCATGTTGGGGCGATAGGATCAGATCTGATGTCGTCCCAAAACTGCCCTTGCTGATCGCGATGGGTGCCAGATCGCCGACGGCCTGCACCGTGGTGGATCCTGTCCAACGCAAAGGCTGGTACCCATTATCGCGCGTGAGCACCATATCACCGGGTTGCAGCGCTTCAACGGCGCGAAGGCCGTTTTGGGTTTCAATCAGTGTTCCGGCGGCGAAGCAAATGATCGTCTCGGCGCCAAGCCCGTCATGGGGTGTGTCGGAATCATTCTCGACAATGCCCCCGACCGTGTAGTTTCGGTTTGCCAGTGGCATGCCGTCTGGAAAGACCAGGAAATAACCGTTCTCGGAACCTGCTTCGATCACATCGCTGTTGTTAAGATCGACGTCAATGACGCCGACACGCAGCGTGGTACCGCCGCGGGTCAATGTGAATGTATAATCCCAGATCGCCTGACGATCTGAGCCGCCGATGTCGATTGTTTGTGGGGTTGATCCGCCGATTTGGTTGGCCGGTGTGATCGCTTCGTTCACCGGGTCACCGTCAAAGGTAGTATTTCCGGTCTCTTCACTGACCACGAACGATGTGGGCGAACCTGAATAACGCCAAGTACCTGAGATTGCATATCTATAGTCGACCGGTTGTCCCCCAATCGAAGACTGGGTTCCAAAGATGACGTCGGTGTAAGCGTAGAAAACCGGCATGTCGGCGAGCCTTTCAAGCGTGTTCGGATGTGTGGCTGGCAGCACTTTGGATAACGGGCAGGGCGATCAGATTGTGCCATTGCCAGACCCGCGCAGGTAAACGGGTTTTGGCAAAGACTACTTTCGATCCTGCGCCGTTCTAATTCAGGAAGGGTTGCGGATCGACACTGTCAAATCCTTTGCGCACTTCGAAATGCACATAAGCGTCATTGCCCGAGCGCAGCTTGGCAATACTTTGCCCCCGCGCAACCTTGTCGCCTTTCTTGACCGAAACATCCGTCACATTGGCATAAACCGTCAGCAGATTGCCGTCGTGGCGGACCACGACAATCGGCACACCATCCGCGCTTTCGGTGATGGCAGCAACGGTGCCCGCATCTGCCGCCCCCACAGCGGTGCCGGCAGCTGCCTTGATATTGATGCCTTCGTTTTTGCCTTTCGAGAATTCGCGGATGATCGACCCTTTGACGGGGAACACCATTTTCGCCGCAGGTGCGGTTGCCGTTTGTTTGCCGACATCTGCGGAGGGTTTCGTCGGCTTGGCGATTGCAGCGGAGTCTTCGGTTGGCAATGGTTTGGTGGAACTGGGCGGCGTCGGAGTTGGCGAACCTGCGCCCGGTGCGGGCGTGCCAGCAGTCCCTGCGGGCGGGTTTTGCTGCGCGACAGGTATCAGCAAATACTGCCCTTCACGGATGGCGAACTCGCTGCCCAGGCCGTTCCATTCGGCAAGTGCCTTGACCGGGACCTGATAGAGGCGCGCAATCGTGAACGTCGTCTCGCCGCGTTTGACCTTATGGCGCACAGGTTCGGTACCGGTTTGCAGGCCGGGTGCTGCGGATGCCGGGGGCAAAGCCGCGGTTTGGACACTACCCGCACCGTTTTGCGGCGTGCGGTTAATCGCGTCGCCCGCAAGGGTTGTGATATCCAAGCCATTTGGATTTGCGCCGCTTGCGGTGCCGGATTCAGCGACACGCCGGGGCAGCGCGATAATCTCGCCCTTGCGCAAAGAGGCGTCAACAGCCACGCCGTTATAGCTGGACAGCTCCGCCGCACTGATCCCGACCCGCGTGGACAGATCATTCAGCGTATCGCCCCGATTGGCGACGACCACCTGATAGTTGGGATAGGAAATGACGCCACGGCTGTCAGGCTCCGGACGCGGGGCTGTCGATTTTTGCGCAGCCTCGGCGGTGCTAAAGCCGCCGTTCAGTCCCCGCAAATCCAGATCAAACGGCTGACTACAGGCGGTCAGAACCAATAGTGCCGAGCAGGCAACGATAGACTTTCGCAACGGATACCGCCGCCTATGCTTTGCGGTTTGATATTGTTCTTGGCACGGTAAATACCGGGAAATCGCGTGTTCCATCTGCTCGTCCTCATTATGCTACCTCCTTTTGGTGGAGGCTTGTTCGTTATTTGGTTCGCCAGTTCTCTGGTCTATTCGTCTTTTGGGCTTAGCTATCCTGTCCTAAACCTTCGATCAACGGCACAAATCTTACGGGCCGCAATTCATCATATTC
>JBAUHN010000461.1:0-1632 GCA_049680295.1 Sulfitobacter sp. | reverse complement strand
GCCATATCTCGGCGTCGGGGACGGAATAGGCGATACCTTTTGACTTGATTTTGGCCTTGGCGCGCGACAGCCGCTGTCCCATGGTTTGTTCGGTATCCAAAAAGGCGGCGGCGATCTCGCGGGTGGTTAGGTTGCAGACCGTGCGCAGCGTCAGGGCAATGCGCGATTTTTCTTCCAGCGCCGGGTGGCAACAGGTGAAGATCAGCCGCAAACGGTCATCTGGTATCGTTTCCGGAGTCCAATCTTCGAAGGGCGACACGATTTCGGCAAGGGCATCGGCCCGACCGCTTTCCCTTTGCCGCGCCCGGATGCTGTCAATTCCCTTGTTCAAGCCTGCCCGCATCAACCAGGCAACTGGGTTGTCCGGGATACCGCTGCGCCCCCAATGTTTCAGGGCTGAAATTGCAGCCTCTTGCAATGCGTCCTCGGCCAGCTGGAAGTCCCCCAGCCGTGAAATCAAACCGGACAAGAGCCGCCCCCGGTCGCGGCGCAGCACGTCATCAACGACGCGATTGACCGCAATGGCCCTGGGGGCGGCGTTCTTCATGGGCTTAGTCCGCCGGGTTGTAGTCCATCAAAGGCCGTACCTCGATGGTGCCAAACTTCGCCGACGGGATGAGGGCGGCATATTTCAGGGCCGCATCCAGATCCGGCACATCCACCACATAGTACCCGCCCAGATGCTCCCGCGTCTCGGCGAAAGGGCCATCCATGGTTTCGATCTTGCCCGATTTGATCCTAAGCGAGGTCGCGGTTTCAATCCCTTGCAGCCCTTCGCCTTCGCACAGAACGCCATCGGCCTTCATCTGCTCGTTCGCGGAAAAGTACCCACCCATCATCTGTTCAAATTCGGGGGTACCATAGGCAGGTTCCTGAGCGGGATCATTATAGATCAACAGCATATATTTCATTGGATCGTTTCCTTTTGTCCGATGGGTCTCAAAGACCAAGCAAATTGACGCCAAGGCAGACCATGGCATTCAGTGTGGCGAGAATATTGGTGCCGTTGCCGACATAGCGCAGCGGATGGCCCGCATTGTCGATCTTCAGCCCGAAGGGATGCGCGATGCGCCCTATCACAAGCAAGACGCCGGAAATGTGAATATACAGCGCCGGTGCCCCCATGCCTTCGGCAAGGATCATCAGGATCAGGATGAATGTCGCCCAGTCATGGCAATTGCCGTGTTGGCGGATGCGTTGCAGCAGCGCCGGATCACCGCCATCCCCAATAGACTGCTTCATAGATGAGCGCATCGATGTGACGCGGAACCAAAGAATGAGCCAAATCAGCGCCACGGCGAGCGCATAGATCGGCGTTGTCGAGAAAACCATGTTTTGTCCTTCCTGTTGAATGGTTCATGCCTCAAGGACGTCTGGGTTCCTCAGATTTCGACATGGACCTAAAAATTTTTATCCATTTCTTTTTAGCGTTCGATAGACGGTTGGCCGCGACACGGAGAACACCTCTGCCAAATCGCTGATGGAATACTCTCCGGTGGCATGCATGCGGGTCAGTTCGCGCTGCTGTTTGTCTGACAGCTTTGGCTGTTTGCCGCGCAGCTTTCCTTTGGCGCGTGCGATGGCCATGCCTTCGCGGGTGCGCATGCGGATCAGGTCGGCCTCGAACTCGGC
>JBAUHN010000460.1:0-1722 GCA_049680295.1 Sulfitobacter sp. | reverse complement strand
TGTGTCGGTGTCAGAACCGGCAAAGCAAACCAAGATAGCATCAGGGACGCGAAGAACAGGTTCACGGCCATGGCACCTGCACCCAACGGGTACAGCACGAGCGATATTCTAAAAGTGCTCCAGCTGTTTTGCTTCATTTGCGGTGCACAAGATAGTGAACGCCGTAAAGGGCAGCGATCATGGCAAGTGAAGCCACAAGAAACCAAACCTCAGCGGTGGCAGATTGCGCCTGGGGAATTGGTCGATCAAAGCTTTCGGAACAGGCAGGTCCAGATAGCGCAATGATCACCAAAGGCAGTACATGTCTCATTCATCAAACCTTTTGTGTCAGGGATCGGTAAATATCGGGCAAGGCAAGTGTCAGCCGCGCCGAGTTGGACATCAATGAAAACGAACCACGCCCAAAAATGCGCGCAAACCAGTCTTGCCCGTCTTCGTCGATGATAATGCCGTGAACTGTTTGGTTCAGACGGCGCGCTTCTCGGACAGCCATATGGCTGTCTTCGATGCCGTGCTGGCCTTCATAATGATCCAGATCATTTGGTTTCCCGTCGGTCAGCACAAGCAATAGTTTTCGGCTGGCCGATTGCGCGTTAAGCATTGTACTGACGTGGCGGATTGCCGCCCCCAAGCGGGTGTAGTGGCCGGGTCGCAATGCGCAAATTCGGTTCGTGACTTCCGTGGACATGGGTGTATCGAAAGACTTGCACCGGGCAAGAAACACGCGATCACGGCGCAGGGAAGAGAACCCCCAGATGCCCAATTTGTCGCCGCAGGCGTCAATGCCGCCCGCGAGAGCCGCCATCGCATCACGCGCGACGTCGATAACAGTCGTATCGCCAACAGCGGCTTCGGTGGAACGGGATGTATCTATCAGAAATGCTACGGCCAGGTCGCGGTCAATCTGGTGATGGCTTTGATAAACCCGATCACAACTTTGGCCCGTCGCCTGCAAATCAATTTGTGCAGCGATCAATGCATCAAGATCCAGTTCCGCCCCATCAATCTGGCGGGCGCGCATGATCCGTCTCGGGCGCATAGTCTCGAACTGGCGGCGCACCTCTTTCATGCGGCGTGCATTGGGCACAAATGCGTGGTCCGGGATTGGAACTGCATCAGCTTCAAGCACGCGGCAGTGATCCGGCATGTAGCTGGCACGCCTGTAATTCCATTCGGGATATGTGTACTTTCCCGCCAGCGCCTCGTGATCGGCTTCTGCCGGGGATAAATCAAGGTGCAATCGCAACCTTGTCGCGGTGCGACGATCATGTTTGGACAGCGTGATACTATCCTGATCATCAGCAGCTTTTTGCGCGTTCTCATCGTCGTCATCATCAACACTGCGGTTGAGGTTCATGCTTTCGACCCAGGACAGGATCGATTCAAACCTGTGGATGATCATGCTGTCTTTGCGATTGGCTTCGTCCCGGTTCTTGCGGAACCCCAGCTTTCGCGTTGTGGTGGCGGCACTTGGTGGGGGCGCATCTGTCTGATCCGCCGATATATCTGCATGGTTACTAGTGCCCGGATCGATGAACCGCAGCCAGATCGGAACCGCAGCAAAAGGTTTGTAGCCTCGCGTCGCACCAACGTGAGGAACCGAAGGAATGTCGTTGCCAGACAGCTGATCGCGGATTGCCCTCTCAATCATCGCTTCGTGATTGGGCAGTGCATGCGTGGGGCGAATTTGCAGACAAAACGCTGCCATTTCCTGGTAAGCGT
>JBAUHN010000459.1:0-4640 GCA_049680295.1 Sulfitobacter sp. | reverse complement strand
ACAAATCACCGGTCCGAAAATATGCCATCGGGTTGGGCTGCGAGGTCAAACATGCAGGCCACGTGGTCTATGCCGATGATCTGGACCTGACAAATGCGCAGAATTTCGACCCCATCGGCACCAGCTGCCGGATTTGCGAACGCACCGATTGTTTTCATCGCTCGGTGCCACCGATTGGAAAAGAGATCAAGGTCGATCACAACACCCGTGGCAGTGTGCCGTTCAAGATCTATTGAAGCGCCCCAGCCAGGCTGCATTGGCAGAGTGGCCTTGGCCCAGATAACCAGCCAGATTTTTTTCGCTGACCTCAATACCCCGATTTTCGTAAGTTTCGCGTAAGGTTGAAATGATCAAAAGCACCGGAGCAACTGTCCGGGGTTTTTCCAAGTGCCAATATTCGCACCTCTTGCAACACGTCTTCGCGCAGTCCGCGCGGCGATGCCACTGTCCCCCATACTTTTGATCGCAGTGACGTTGGTGTTCTTGTTATGCAGTGCTAACGGAACATTCTGGTCCGTCGCCAACGAAGTGTTCCATGGGCATCCGGTTTCATTTGTGGGATATGTGGCGGCGCTGTTTTTGCTGACGCTTGCATCTTTCAGCCCTTTTGGCTTTGGCCGGGTTGTGAAACCGTTTTTGGTTTTTGTTGTTATCCTCAGCGCTGTGACCTCGTTTTATGTGGACCAACTGGGTGTCATTGTGGACCGCGACATGATCCAGAATGTCATGGTCAGCACGTTCACTGAATCCAAACATCTGATCACAGTCGGGTTCTTGACCCATGTGCTGCTGTTTGGAATTTTGCCCGCAGTTTTGATCTGTTGCGTAAAAATAAAGTCCACCAGCCTGACCCGGAAACTGGCCATACCAGTGGTGACATGCACGCTAAGTCTGGCCCTGGCGGCGGGGTTGTTGATGTCGGATATGAAGACCTATGCCTCGATCTTGCGCGAACGCAAAGACATGATGCGCAGCTATCATCCCGGCGCACCTTTGGTCGGGGCTATTCGCTATGCGAAAATGCTGTCGCGCACAATTGATGTCGTGGTTAATGATGTCGGCACCGATGCCCGAAAAGGCCCGTCTTACCGCTCCGATACCAAACCCCTTTTGACCATCATCGTGGCAGGGGAAACGGCACGCGCCCAGAATTTCAGCCTGAATGGCTATGGCGTTGATACCAACCCTGAACTGGCCGAACTGCCGGTCATCAGCTTTTCAGACGTGGCATCCTGTGGAACAGCCACAGCCGTTTCACTGCCGTGCATGTTTTCCAAGTTCGACAGGGACAGCTATTCCTACGAACAGGGTGTGTCGCATGAAAACCTGTTGGACGTGATGACCCATGCAGGCCTGCACGTTGAGTGGTGGGACAATAATACCGGCGACAAAGGGTTGGCGGCACGGATTGCCGCGCGGTCCTTTGCTGACGCAAAAGACGATGAATTCTGCGCCAATGGAGAATGTATCGACGGTGTATTCCTGAAAGCCCTCACTGACTATGCCGACACCATCACCGAAGACACCATTCTGGTGCTACATCAGATCGGCAGTCATGGACCAACCTATTACTTGCGCTACCCTGAGGAATTTGAAAAATTCTCACCGTCGTGTCGTACGGCTGAATTCAAAAACTGCACGCAGCAGGAAATAATAAACGCTTACGACAATACCATTGCTTATACGGATGTGGTTTTGGCGCAAACAATCGCGTTTCTGCAATCTCAGAACCAGCTTGCAACGGCTTTGCTCTATGTCTCGGATCATGGCGAATCCTTGGGCGAAAACGGGCTGTATCTGCACGGATCACCCTATTTCATGGCGCCAGAATATCAGACAAAAGTGCCAATGATCCTGTGGATGTCGCAAGGGTTCCAATCCCGGTTTTCAATCAACGAAAGCTGCCTTGCACAAGAGGCAAACACACCCCTGTCGCATGACAATCTGTTCCATTCCGTTCTTGGGCTGCTTGACATTCAAACCGCAGAAAGAGACCCGGATCTGGATATGTTTGCATCTTGCAAGGTGCCACAAATGGTCGCGAGCAATTGAAACCGATGTCTGATATGCCTAGGGCAAAGCCGCCGCGGGTGACTGGCATCGCACATCTGTTTGCAGCCTTTGGCTATTCCCTGGGCGGACTGCGCAGGCTATGGCATGAAACCGCGTTTCGCCATATCGTGTTTGGCTTGCCAGCCTGTGCGCTGATGCTTGTCCCAACGGGGGCTGGGCTGATCGAGTATTGTGTTTTGTTGATCTTGTTCGCCTGTCTTATCGCGATTGAGGCCCTAAATACTGCAATCGAATGTATCGTGGATCATCTCGCCCCAAACTGGATGGAATTTGCCCGCGACGCAAAAGACCTCGGCTCGCTTGCGACCTTATGCCTGTTGTTCGCAATCTGTGTTTTTATGGCGGGCGTTTTCTTGGGTTAAGGGGTTACCGATGACAGCTGGTGATGTCTTTGTCTGGCATCTGTTTCATTTTCATATAGGTCTTAGGGGAACGCACAAATGCTTGGCTGGATGATCATGCGCATTCTCCTTATCGAAGACGAAGCAGCCCTGGCGCGACCTGTTGCGGAACACCTTGAGGCCGATCATCATGTCGTCGAATGGTTCACCACCATTGAAGAGGCAGACAGCGCTGTTCGGACGTCAGACTACGATGTGGTATTGCTTGATCTGCAATTGCCCGATGGCGATGGGCTGACGTTTCTCAGCGACCTGCGGGGCCGAAATATCCGCACACCGGTCATTGTTCTGACGGCCCGTGACAAGGTGACGGATCGGATCGACGGTTTGAACCGTGGGGCGGATGATTACGTGATAAAACCCTTTGATCTGGATGAGGTAAAGGCGCGCATACATACTGTGTGTCGACGGGGTGCCGACCAGATCAGCCAAACTGTCTCGGTTCTTGATCTGAGCATCTGCCTGTCGGATCACAGTGTCCTGCGCGCAGGTCAGGCCGTTCGGCTGACCGCAAAAGAATGGAGCCTGCTAGAGGTTTTGCTGCGCCGAAGATCGAAGATCGTGCCCAAAGAAAGCCTGGAGGCCGCGATTTATGCTTTTGGCGAAGAGGTCGAAAGCAACGCGCTTGAGGCGCATATCAGCCGTCTTCGAACCAAGTTAGGCAAGGATGTGATCATTACGCATCGTGGCCTGGGGTATGGCATTCACCAATGACCCATAGGCGCGACAGTCTGCTGGCGTCATTGCTACGCGCATTTTTGCTGCCCGGGCTGATCGCGGCTGTTGTCGGGCTGTTTATCGTCCATAATCTAGTGAAAGAAGAATACGATGAATTGCAGGATGTCAGCCTGACCCGCACAGCGCATTTGCTATTGAACTTGCGGGAAAACGCTATTGATACGACGGACCTTGCGACGCTGTTGGGTTTCCAAGACGAGATGCTTGATCCAGATGACGAACGCACGCTGTATTGGTTTGTGGATGCGGCGGGGCAGGTGGTCGCCCAATCGACAGAGGCGGCTTTGGCAAAGCTACCCGCCGACATGACGCATGGGTTGCACAGCGCGCAAGGTTACCGCTTTGCCATTGTTGGCTCCAAAATCAGGGGCCAAGGCGCCGTTGTGGTCGCCACCGCGATGGCCGAACGCAACGAGGCGATAACAGAGGTTTTGTTCGGTGTCGGATTGGGGTTTGTATTGCTTGGTCTGCTGGTCGCCGCTGCTGCGTTCTGGGCGGTGCGAAAATCGGTCGGTGCCATTTCTGACCTCAGTAAGACGATTGCCGAAAGAAACGAACACAACCTGACACCCCTCGACGCGCAAAACACCTTTCTTGAAGTTGAACCGGCGATTGAAACGCTGAACGCGCTGATGACCCGTCTTGGCACAGCCATCCAGGCCGAACGGGCATTTGCCACAAACGCCGCCCATGAATTGCGCACCCCGGTCGCGATTTCATTGGCGCAAGCGCAACGGCTTCGGGACAAACTGGATGATCCCGAATTGGCCCGTGGCGCATCGGAAATCGAAATGGGATTGAAGCGGCTGAACCGTTTGACTGACCGTCTGCTGCAAATGTCACGGGCCCAGTCCGGTCTGGGCACAAATCCGGACGCCCAAGACTTAAGTCCGATCATATCGCTGTTGATGAAGGACCTGTGCGACCAGCACCCCGCACAAGAGTGTCTGGTGCTGAAATACCCGTCCGGGGCTTGGACAAGCCGGGTTGACCCGGACGCGCTGGGGATCATGCTGAGCAACCTGTTTGAGAATGCGTTCAAATATGCATCAGGCGACATGCCGATCATCGTCGACGCGTCGGTGCCGGGACGGGTGCAGATATCGAACGATTGCGCGGCATTGGACCGCGCTGATCTGGAGACCATTAAGCAGCGTTTTGTGCGCAAAACAAAGACGACCAATGGATTTGGGTTGGGTCTGTCTATTGTTCAGGACCTGTGCAGACAATCGGGGTGCGACCTAGAAGTTTTGTCCCCGCAAACTGGCCGCACCCGTGGGTTCACCGCCATTCTAACGCTACGGTCCTGACCCTATCGTTGCATCCCAAACCAGACCGTCGCGTCGCCCTCAACCCATGGCGCGTATTTGTCCATGACCTGCACAAAGGCATCCCCTTGTGTGAACCTGTTCAGCCAGCCAATCAGAT
>JBAUHN010000458.1:0-2280 GCA_049680295.1 Sulfitobacter sp. | reverse complement strand
ACGTCGTTGATATAGGTCTCGAAATCCCGTTTTATTAAGTCGGCATACTCTTGGGCGGGGTCCGGATCTGCCGGAACGAACGGTCGATCCGGGGCATACCAGGTTCCCGCATGCACCATCGCGGCTATAAAAACACACGATATTGTAAGGCCGTAGGTGAGCTTTCTGATGAGTGGCAATGCCTGTGCCCCGTTAGATGCTGGAAAAAGTCGCTGCTTATGCTTAAAGGTGGCGTAGAAACCGTCTTCCTTCAAGTAACAATATTATAACTTGAGGGTCGCATTATAATATTGTAGTAGCGGGGTACCCGAGGAGGGGCCCTGTTTGCCAACCTGAAAAGAGAGCGCAAACGTGGGGACAGACATACATAAAGAAGCGCCCAATGTGGTTACCGAAACATTGCTCCGATCTCTCATCCAGAACGGATATCAAGCTGAGGTTGTATGCAAAACCACAGCGACGAAAAAAGCTGCGGTTTGGTATGGGGTCTGGATCATCCGTGTGGTCAACAAAGATCACACGTATGAGAAGCTGCTTGTTTCTGCCCGAAACCGAGCCACGCCAGAAGACGAAATTACTGCGCGGGCCTTCAAGACTGCCAATGGACTTATCTCTTTCATGCAGGGGATGGGCTTCGAACACGTCGATATTCCACTGGTTGAGGGCAGACGTTCTACCCACATCCTCACGGACAACGCTCTGGATACTGACAACAGCTAGCGCTACAGCGCTATTTCTGATCAGCACCACCGCAAACGCGCAAGCTATGGTGCTGGTCATGCGAGGCGATGGCTCGCTGGAAACATCGACCTCGCAAAGCAACTTCGCAAGAAATTACAATGATGGGGTGGGGCAAGGCACCGCCTCTCAAGGTCTTCAACTCTTTGGCCGCGATGCCCACGAAGATGCGTCGCCGGGTGGCGATGGCCTTCGGGTCGCTTCGGTTGCGCCTCGCGCTGCCCGTGTACGCCCCGAAATTCTTGCTGCCATTGATGAGACGGCGCTGCGCTACGCAAGCCACCCAGCCCTGCGACGTGCTGGCCTGTCCGTCACCGAATGGCGGCTTCTGTTCCGCTCCAACATTGAAATTGAAAGCGCCTACCAGACGAACGCTCGTAGTCACGTCGGTGCGATTGGCTTGGGACAGCTTATGCCAGAAACCGCGCGCGATCTTGGCGTAGATCCGCACAACTGGCGACAGAACCTCGATGGATCGGCCCGGTATCTCTTGATGATGCTGGTCCAATTCGGGGACGCGCGACACGCTTTGGCGGCATACAACGCCGGTCCTGATGCAGTCACGCGCTACGCGGGTATTCCGCCCTATCAGGAAACCCAAAACCACGTCAGCCGCGTGCTGGCCGTGTTCAACCGGCTAGAGGGAGATAACTCATGAAGCCTACCACTACCAATATGGTGACACTGTGCGGTGTGCTGCTGATTCTGGCGCAACCGGCCTTGGCACAGTCCATCGACTTGTCACCTGTCCAAACACTGTTGCAAGGCATTGTTGACGCGATTACCGGCCCCCTCGGTATCGTGATCGGCACGCTCGCTCTAATCGGCGTCTTCTTGTCTTGGCTCTTTGGCATTCTCGATTTTCGGCAAGCCCTTTGGGTCGTTGTCGCAATCGCCGGTATCGCAGCCGCGCCGACGATCGTTGCCGCTATCTGGACCACATAGGGAGCTGGTAAGATGGCAGAACAGTCCCGTCTTTTCATTGGCCTCGTAAGACCTCCCAAATTGCTGGGCTTGCCCATCATGTACGCAATGGTCTGGTTATTCGGGTCTGTTCTCGTCTTCTTGTGGGTTCAGCATTGGGGCGTCGCTCTCGCGTCGGCCCTTGCATATCCCGCTCTGTGGAAAGCCGCGGATTGGGACCCTAATTTTTTAGATGTTGTAGCAATCACGTTGCAGGAAACACCCCCTACCCCAAACAGGAATATCCACGGAGGAAACAGTTATGCCCCGTGATGAAAGTTTCGATCCAATGACGTTGCTGCCTGAGTGGGTAAAAAAGGAAAAAGCGCTAGCCCACATGCTTCCGTATGTGAGTTTGGTTGATGATCATACCGTCAGGACACGCGGAAGCGAACTATTTCAATGTATTCGCCTCGAAGGTGTGAACAGCTACACGACCGACGACGATCATCTTGACAAAATCCGCGCCCTGTTTGCTTCCATCATTTCGCAGATCGGCCCTGAGTTTTCGTTTTATGTCCACAAGGTTTCAAAGGCCATCGACCCGGCGTTGATGGCTCTTAAGGGTGACGACTTTGC
>JBAUHN010000457.1:0-42860 GCA_049680295.1 Sulfitobacter sp. | reverse complement strand
TGATGAAGGCCATGCTGATCCCCAACAGGTTCCTTGGCGTGATGATCCTGACGTTCAGCCTGATCGGCGTCTATTCGCTGCGGAATTCGCTGACCGATGTGGCGATTGCTTCGGGTTTTGGCGTCTTTGGCTTCATGTTGAAACGTGTCAATTATCCAACGTCTCCCGTGATCCTCGGCATCGTTCTGGGGCGACTGATGGAAGACAAGCTGCGCACGGCGATGGCGCGTGTTCGCGAGCCATTTGATTTCATTGACCGCCCGATCGCTTTCATCC
This sequence comes from Sulfitobacter sp., assembly GCA_049680295.1. GTDB lineage: Bacteria > Pseudomonadota > Alphaproteobacteria > Rhodobacterales > Rhodobacteraceae > JBAUHN01. Next base: position 42,584 of record JBAUHN010000457.1, on the reverse strand, counting down.
TATTCTGCATGATCATTATCGCGCTTGCGGTTCAGGTCTGGACAGTTCTCAAAGAGCGCAAGGCGAAGACGGAGGAAAAGGCCGATGCCTGATCTTGTTGCGCGTCGGCGCAAGCTCCTCGGTCCCAATGTCTCGACCTTTTACGAGGACCCTGTTCATGTCGTCCGCGGGGAGGGTGTCTGGCTTTGGGACGCCGAGGGCAAACGGTACCTGGACTGCTACAACAATGTCCCTCACGTCGGTCATTGCAATCCGCGCGTCGTTGACGCGATTTGCGATCAGGCCCGACAACTGAACACGCATACCAGATACCTGCACGACGGTATCCTGAATTACATCGAGCGGCTTACAGATACTTTTGAAGATCCCCTTGATACGGCGATCATGACCTGTACGGGGTCGGAGGCGAACGACATCGCCCTGCGCATGGCCGAAGCGATGACCGGAAAACGCGGGATCGTAGCCACGGACGCGACGTACCATGGCAACACAACGCTTGTCAGTCACCTGTCCAAAAGCAATGTGCCCGAGGTCGGCTTTGGCCTGGGCCGGTATTTTCGCCATGTCGAGGCACCCGACAGTTATCGCATTGCCGATCCCGACGGGACGCGATTTGCGGGCAAAGTGCAGCAAGCCATCGATGATCTGGAAGCGTCGGGCACCGGGTTCGCAGCGCTCATCGTCTGCCCGTTGTTTCTGAACGAAGGGTTTCCCGCACAGGCTGAAGGCTGGCTGAAACCAGCGGCAGACGCCGCGCGCCGGGCTGGTGGGTTATTGATCTGCGACGAGGTGCAATCCGGGTTTGGTCGTTGCGGCAGCCATTTTTGGGCGCACCAGAAACAGGGCGTGGTGCCGGATATTGTTTGCATGGGCAAGCCCATGGGCAACGGCCACCCCGTTGCCGGATTAGTCACAACATCCGAGATCATGGCGCGGTTTCGGGGCTCGTTCCGGTATTTCAATACATTCGGGGGCAATCCCGTTTCCTGCGCCGCCGCCTTGGCAGTGCTGAACGAGCTTGAGGAAAAGGATTTGAAAGCGCATGCCTTCAAGATTGGGCGTCAGGCGCATGAGCGGCTTTCGGAGCTGGCACAGAAATACGAGGTGATCGGCGATGTGCGTCAATCGGGCATGGTATTCGGGGCCGAATTTGTTCTGGACCGCGACACCAAGGAACCGGCCAGCGCATATGCAGATCGCGTCGTGAACGCCATGCGCCATCGCGGCATCCTGCTGTCAAAGCTTGGGCGACACAAGAACACGCTCAAGATCCGACCACCAATGCCATTTGCCCAAGAGCATCTCGATCTGCTGATTGAAACGCTCGACAGCGTTCTGGAAGAAACAAAGGTACACGCCACGTGATTTCCCAAACTGAAGAAGCTTTGGCCCTTTGGGGGCTTGAAGGCGCCATCACCGATTTCGTCGCCGGGCGTGAGAATCGTGTTTACCGCGTCCGTTCGAATGAGGGGGACTACGCACTTCGCATCAAACGCCCTGGATACCGAAGCGAGAAAGAGCTGTTGTCCGAGTTGCAGTGGCTCGACGCTTTGGACAAAGCGGGGCTTTTTGTGCCGCGACCTAAGCGTGCCCTGTCCGGTGCCCTGTTGGAAAAGGTAGGCGGACATTATGCGGATGTCGTGGGTTGGCTTGATGGGCGACCGATCGGCAAAAACCACGAACCACTGGATTTGGAGAACGCGCCGGCCGTATTTCGATCGCTCGGCGAAAACATGGCAAGGCTGCATGATGCTATAGATGCTTGGAAACCACCCAACGGCTTCGTCCGCTGCCATTGGGACGCTGAGGGCTTGTTGGGAGAAGCGCCGCTTTGGGGTCGGTTCTGGGAAAACCCGACGCTGGACGACGGCACGCGGACTCTTCTGAAACGGTTCAGAAAGATGGCAAAGAGTGACCTTCAGTCCGTTACGGACAGCTTGGATTACGGCCTGATACATGCAGACCTCGTCCGCGAGAATGTTCTTCTGGACGGTGGTGACATGCGCTTTCTGGACTTCGACGACGGTGGATATGGTTACCGGATTTTCGAGGTCGCGACAGCGCTGCTAAAGAACCGGTCCGAGCCCGACTTTACCCAAATCAAAGAGAGCCTGATCGACGGTTACAGGTCGGTTCGTCCCTTGGATACCAAAACCTTGGACTTGTTTATAGCGCTGCGAGCGGTCACCTACGTCGGCTGGATCGTCCCGCGCTTCGAAGAAGAAGGCGCACAATTGCGCAATGCACGCTTCATTGCCGACGCGCAGGAACTGTGCAACGAATATTTGGAAAACAACCATTCTTGAGGAGGACTCAAATGACTAAAACAATCCTCGTGATCGGCACATTCGACACCAAGGCGGACGAGCTTGAATACCTGATTGATCGTATTCAAGGGCAGGGCGCAAATGTCATGACGATGGATGTCAGTGTGATCGGTGACCCACCTTTTCCCGTTGACGTCACCAAACACGATGTGACCAAAGCGGCTGGTGAAACCATCGAAAGTCTCATCGCCCTTGGCAACGAAGGTAAGGCCTATGAAAAAATGAGCGCAGGCGCCGCTTCAGAGACCATTCGCCTGCATCGCGCCGGCCGCTTTGATGGCATGATCTCACTGGGCGGCACAATGGGGACGGACCTCGCGCTTGACTGCGCCCAGGCGCTGCCAATGGGGGTTCCAAAATACATTGTCTCAACCGTAGCGGGTTCGCCGCTCATCAACCCCGACAGGATGGCAGCGGATGTGCAGTTCATCCTATGGGCCGGGGGGCTTTTTGGGTTGAACCCGCTTTGCAAATCCTCCCTCAGCCAGGCCGCCGGAGCTGTAGTCGGTGCTGCAAAAGCCGTTGAACCGCCAAAGTTTGACCGCCCCGTCATCGGGATGACCTCGCTAGGGTCGTCCTGCCTCAAATACATGAAAAAGCTGCACCCGGAGCTAAGCGCGCGGGGCTACGATGTTGCTGTGTTTCACACGACCGGCATGGGCGGCATGGCCTTTGAACGCCTGACGGAGGAAGGGCTGTTTGCCTGTGTCATGGACTTTTCACTGCAGGAATTCGTCAACATGCTCTACGGATCGGTTGTTAACGCCGGGTCCGACCGGCTGACCGCCGCCGGGCGCAGCGGCACGCCGCAGATGGTGGCACCCGGCGCGACGGACATTATGGACCTTGCAGGCTGGCAGGAGATTCCAAAACGCTTTGAGGGTCGCCACTTCCATATGCACAATCGTTTGATCAAGGATGTGGCCTTTAATAGCGAAGAACGCGGCGAAATTGCGCGCGAAATCACCAAACGTTTGGAGGCAGCAACCGGCCCGACGCACTTCTTCCTACCACGAGGCGGGATCGAGGAATGGGATCGACCAGGCGGTGATGCACATGATCCGGAAGGCCTGGCAGCCTTTGTAAAGGCCGCAGAGGACGCTATGACAGGCAAGGTTGAGGCAACTCTGCTCGACTGTCATATCAACGATGAGGAATTCTGTACCGCTGTGTTAAAGCAGTTGGATACATGGGTCGCTGCTGGCGTAGTGCCGTCGGGGAAGTCGGGGGCATAGCTAACGAATAGCTTGCGGGGCACTTGGCACGCGTGCCGGGCAGTTGGCGCAACATCTGGGAGGTCACTATGAAAAAGATAAAGAACTCGGTTTACGAAGCCGAACTTGCCCGGCTGCAGATCGAACTGGTGAAACTGCAGGAGTGGGTCAAGCAAACCGGGCGTCGTGTCGCGATCATATTCGAAGGGCGCGACGCGGCTGGAAAAGGTGGCACGATCAAACGCATCACCGAGGCAATGAACCCACGGATTTGCCAGGTTGTCGCGCTGCCCGCCCCCACTGAGCGCGAAAAGACCCAATGGTATTTCCAACGATACGTCGCGCATCTGCCCGCGGCGGGAGAGATCATCATCTTTGATAGGTCGTGGTATAATAGGGCCGGCGTCGAACGTGTCATGGGGTTCTGCAATGAAGAGGAATACAAGGAATTCATGCGTTCGTGTCCGGAATTTGAGCGCATGCTTGTGCGCTCTGGCATCCAACTGATCAAGTACTGGTTCTCGGTCAGTGACGAGGAACAGGAGCGCCGTTTCCAGAAGCGTCTGACCGACCCGACGAAGCAGTGGAAGCTATCACCGATGGACCTGGAAAGCCGAAAAAGGTGGGTGGACTATTCGAAGGCAAAGGACGATATGTTCTCCCACACCGACATCAAGCAAGCACCTTGGTACGTGGTGAATTCAGACGTCAAGAAACATGCCCGCCTGAACTGCATCAATCATCTACTGTCCCTGATACCCTACAAGGAAATCGAGCATGCGCCGGTTGTTCTTGAAGATCGTCCGCCGCAGCGAGGTTATGTCCGGCCGCCGATGGACGACCAAACCTTTGTGCCCGAGGCACATCTGAAGCTCACATAACCCAATGCCGTGGGTAGGCATGCAAAGGAAATCCTTTGCTAGAAAGGGTTGTATTCCGACCACTGGCCGCACCGCTGCGGATATTCAAGGCAGACTGGCAACTCTCTGGCGGGCGTGAAAAACCGGACTTGTGCAAGCGCAACTATTGCTCACGCAGCATTTCCTCGCTGTGGCGGCAATTTATCGGTGTGTTGCGGCCTGTGTCGTCAAAGCAGCCGTTCAAATCACACACCTCGGCGGATCTCAAACCCACCTTTCGCGGCGGGCTGTGCCACAATCGAGATGGTGTACTTTGTAACCTTTCACTGAAACCGATCCAATGGTCGCCTTTGCCTCAGAGGCTGCACTCGCGTTGGGGAATTGGTCTTTTCGGGAGAGGAAACTTGAGACATTGATCAGTTGTGTCGATCCACGCAATATTTGTTCCCGCGCGCCGGCTAAGAGGTTGGGCGCAAAGTTGGATGCAGAAGCGCCCCTCGTCGCCTGACATAGGGTTTCAGTGATCCAACTTCCACCTTGTTGAACGACGCTGGATCGAGAGCCATTCAAGGGTTTTCTAGGTGTCTCACAACCTGTGTGATATTTCTCCGTTGCAAATTGTGACCACTGCGCGAGATGCCGATAGGCCTTCGGTGGGGATGGACATCAGGTCGCGATCCATCACGGTCACGTCGGCCATGTAACCGCACTTCAGCTTGCCTTTCCTGTGTTCGTTGAATTCCACCCAAGCGTTGTCGACGGTGTAAGACGCGAGCGTTTCCAGCAAAGTTTGGCGATTGTTGACCCACGGGGCTGGCAGGTCGGCCCCCAGAACCGCACCGCTGACGGACATCATGACATCGACGGGAACAACCGGCCAATCCGTTGAAAAGCACACCCTCGCACCACTGTCTCTGATCCTGCGCCACGCGAACGCATAGGGGATTTGGGCGGCGGTCAGGACGCTGCCGGCCTCATGGGGTTCAAACAAACCGCCGGACGGCGAGTGGAGCGGCTGCAAAGACGCGACAGCGCCAAGTTGCGACAAGCGCAGGATGTCATCGGGGTCAATCAGTTCGATATGTTCGATGCGGTGGCGTGCGTCGCGTACGCCGTTTGCCTTTTGCGCGGCTTCATAGCCATCCAACGTGCGCCGCACCGCGCCGTCTCCGATGGCATGGACGCTGATTTGTAATCCCATTGCATCGGATTGAATGCAGGCCTCGTTGAAATGCTCGGCAGTGAAAACAGCCTCACCAACGCTATCAGGCCTGTCCGGATAGGGGGCGAGCATCAGCGCAGTGTAGCTGTCCAACACGCCGTCCATGAACATTTTGACCCGCCCAGACCACACTTTGTCTGATCTGAATTGCCGGTGCATTGCCTCAGCCTCTAACAGTCGATCAAGCGGATCGTCATTCTTCAGATGCATTGGCACCTGAATCCGCATTGGCAGGCGACCTTCGGCCTCAAGCTCACTCAGCAGTTCCAGCTGGTAGAAATTCCCATCCATATTGTGCAGTCCGGTGATGCCAGACTTCGCGCAATGTGCGATGCCGTTCAGCAGGACTTCTTTGTCAAACGCACGTTCTTTGGCGGTTGCGGGTGGCACGGGGTCCGCCCCCGACACATAGCCCGCCAAATCACGCCCGCCCAACGCCGAAAGTTTCAGGATCGGGCCGAAAGCGCCTGTTTCATTCAATTGGCCATGGGCTGTGCCATCCGCCGCCATAACAATTTCGGACCCCTCTGGTACGGGACCTCCGTGCAAAATTCCTGCTTTCTCGAGCGCAATGGTATTGGCCCAGACGGTGTGATGATCCGGTGCCATCAATGCCAGTGGTCGATCAGGCATGATCGCATCGAGGTCTTGGCGGGTTGCCACCTGCGCCGGCGCGAGGATGTGATAGTCTGCCGAAACTCCCATTAGCAGCGGCTCGCTCGGTCGCTGGGCGGCAAAAGCGCGGACCGCGTCCCTTAACGCTTCGAAACCTTGAACTGCGGACACATCTAACATATCCAACTCAGCCGCGCCGCCAAACAGGTGAACATGGCTGTCGATGAAACCAGGCAAGACCGAGCCGCCAGCCGCGTCGATTATCTTGGTGTTTGGACCCGCCATGCCTCGCATATCCGCATCTGTTCCCACGCCCGATATCACGCCACTGGTGATCGCCAATGCCGTGGCCTGTGGCACATCAGGATCAAATGTCAGCAGCGTTCCATTCAGCACAATCAGTTCGGGATACAAGTTCATAAGGATTGCTTTCAGATTGTGGGGCGATTGCCCGCATGGGTAAGCCACGGATCGGCTTGCTCAAGCGCATGGCCAACCCGAAACACCCGTTCATCATCTAGATGACGCGCAACGATCTGGATGCTGGTCGGCAAACCGTTGCCTCCGATACCGGAGGGCACTGACAAAACAGGGCAACGCCCCAGCATGTTAAAAGGATGACACAGTGACCATCCATACATCGGATCAACGGTTTTGCCGTTGATCATCAGCGGATCCGCCGGGTTCTGATCTGCGGGGATCTCATGGTGGCCAAGGGTGGGGCAGATGAAGGCATAGCAATCGTCCAGAACAGCCCCGAAAGCGCGGCCCATCTCCATTTGCGCCTCATAGGCACCATAGAATTCCAGGCTGGTGGTCTTCTGATTGCCGGCCACGCAATAGGCCGCCCAGGGCGAAGCGAGCGACGGGTCAGTTGCGACGACTGATGCCATATACCCCCCAAAGAGGTGGTCCAGATAGACTACGACGGCGCGTTCGGCGCGGGCTGTCCAGCTTAGGTCAACCTCGACCATGTCCGCTCCCAGGTCCCTCAGGACATCAAGCGTGCGCAAGGTGTTGGTCCGCACATGATCGTCGATCTCGAAGAAATTCAGATCCATCGACCAGGCGATTTTCAGGCCCTTCAGACCCTCATGAATCAACGGCAATTCGTACTTTGGCCGGATTGAAGCGTTGTCTAAGGGATGTGGCCCGCACATGACGTTCTGCATCAAGGCCACGTCCTCGACCGTGCGGCCCATCGGTCCTGTCACTGCATACATGTCATAGGCAAACGCCGAGTTGTCCGGGTTGCGGCCATAGGGCGGTTTGTAGCCCACAACGCCACAGCAGGCGGCAGGGATGCGGATCGACCCGCCGATATCCGAGCCGGTCGCCAGCGGCGCGCTGCCTGCAGCCAATGATGCACCCGAACCGCCGGATGACCCGCCGCAGGTATACTCCAGCCTCCAGGGGGTGCGCGTTGTGCCATGAAGGCGCGAATCCGTCACGCCCGCACAGCAAAACTCCGGCGTCGTGGTCTGAGCGTGATAGAATGCGCCTGCATCAAACAGCCGCTGCGCGACAAAACTCGTTTCTGTGCTGACCTCGTCCTTGGAGTAAAGCGACCCAACGGTGACGACTTCGCCCATCAAATCAATCTCGTCCTTTATCGCGATGGGCAGTCCCTCAAGCGGACGCAGATCGCTGGCCCGGTTGGCATAGCGCGCTTCGGCAGCGCGGGCAAGGTCCACCGCCTTGTCGAAATGCGTCGCGGTGAAGGCGTTGATCCTGGGCTCAACCTCGCCTGTGCGGATAATCAGATTGTCGAGATATTCAACAGGTGAAAGCGTGCCAGCGCGAAACCGTGAGAGCGCTTCGTTTGCTGACATATAGCAGAGGTCAAGATCGGCTTTGGTCTTTGTCGTTGTCATAGACTTTCCCTTGTCTCAGAGATTGGGTCGGCGTGCGACGGTATCAAATAGGGGCGCCACCTGTTCCAGAGCGGCGGCTACGCGGAACACACGCGGATCATCGTAGGATCGGGCGATGATCTGGACGCCCATCGGCAGGCCGCTTTTGGCAATGCCTGTTGGCACGGCCAGCACGGGCAAGCGGTTCAACATGTTGAACTGTGACAACAGATGGAATTCACAGTCGGTGTCAATCTCGCGCCCACCGACTATCATCGTGTCCCACAATGCCTGATCCGCGCGCACCTCATGAGTGATGAATGCCGGGCAAATGAGGGCAAATGCTTCTTCCAGCACAGGTGCCAGACCGGCGTACATCTCGCCAGCCAGTTCCTGAGCGCGATAGACCTTTTCGGCAGTTGCGGTCTTGGAACGTTCGGCCAGAAATTTAGTGTAATCACAGACCAGATCGGGATGCGCCTCAACCTCGTGTCGCAGGTAGGTGCCAAGGCCGAAATCCAGATAATCACGGGCCGCGTAGGTTGTCTCGCGCGTCCAGCCCAGATCGACAGGATCGATAATTGCACCCAGGTCCGCCAACAGGTCGAGAACCCGCATCATGTTATCCCGGACATCGTCCGCCAATACTTCGTTGCCCACATCCAATGTGAATGCAATTTTCAAGTCCTTTAGACCGTCTTGTCGTAGGGGAATGTCGACTTTTTCGCGTAACGAGGCAATGTCGGCCGGGTGGTGTCCCGAAATGACATTCTGCATCAAAGCGCAATCAGCAGCATGTCGCGCCAGAGGGCCCACGGTGTTATATGGGTCCAGGTTGAAGGGTGACTGATCTGGCACCCGCCCATAGGGTGGCTTGTATCCAACGACGCCACAGGCAGCAGCGGGACCACGGATTGACCCGGCGATATCTGATCCCGTGGCAAGGCTGGACGTGCCTGCCGCCAGCGATGCCGCAGATCCGCCCGAAGACGACGAACAGGTAAACTTGCGGTTCCAAGGGTTGGTGGTGGTGCCATGCAGACGGCTTGACGTGACCCAGGCACAGCAGAATTCCGGCGTTGTCGTGCGCGCGTGAAAGATGGCACCTGCGTCACGCAACCGCGCAGCGACTGGGTGATCTTCGGTTGCGATGTTGTCCTTGTAGATCAGCGATCCATTGGTGTTGCGCTGCCCGGTCACATCCATTTCGTCCTTGATACCAACGGTTATCCCTTCCAGCGGTCGGGCTTCGTCCGGACGGTTCACATAGATTTCTTCAGCTTTCAGCGCCTGATCCCGGGCGTGATCGAAAAACGTATCGGTGAATGCATTGACCACAGGCTCGATGTCTTGGGCGCGCGCAATTTGCGCGTCCAGAACGTCGACCGGTGAAATTTCACAGGCACGAAACATTTCAAGCTGCCGGGTGGCCGGCAGGTAACAAAGCTCCGGATCGGACATTTGAAGGCTTCACTCCGTTTCAGTAAACTCAGGCAATTCGTGGTGCGCGGCGGCGATCAATGCGCGGGTATAGTCATGCTCGGGCGCCGCGAAAATTCGGGCGCAGGGGCCGGTTTCCACCACTTGGCCCTTGAGCAAGACAACAACACGGTCGGCGCAGTGGCGCACCACGCTCATGTTATGTGTGATGATCAGGATCGACACGCCAGTGCGTTCCTGTATCTCGTTAAGCAGGTTCAGAACCTCGCCTTGTACCGAAACATCCAGACCTGCCGTGGGTTCATCGGCGATGATCAGTTCAGGATCAAGCGCCAGCGCCCGGGCCACGCCGACGCGTCGCGCCTGTCCACCTGACAGTTGATGCGGATAGCGGTTGGCGAAACTATTGGGCAGCCCAACATTGGTCAGTAACCGGTCCAGCGTAACGCTGCGATCCAGATCGCTGCGGCCCTGCACGATCAGCGGCTCAAGAATCTGCTCGCCTATGGTCACCCGGGGGCTAAGCGACCCGACCGGATCCTGGAACATCATAGATGTACAGGCGCGCACGGTTTTCAGGATCTGGCTGTCGCCACGTTCCACGATGTGCCCGGTGACGGTGACCGCCCCGCTATCCGTACTGACAAGACCCAGAACAGACCGCGCAATCGTTGTCTTGCCAGACCCGCTTTCACCAACCAGCGCCAGGGTTTCGCCCTTGCGCACAGACAGGCTGACATCACGCACCGCGCGGATCAGCTGTGGTTTGCCACCCAACCACTTGGGCAGCATATCGCGCTTGGTGAAATTGACGCAAAGGTTAGAGATATCCAGAACCGCTGATTGATCGGATTTCACCCGATCCGGCGACCCGGTGATAATTTCGACCGGTTTGTCCAGATCATCTGCCATGGATGGCAAGCGTCGGGTAGGCTGGTCGATCCGCGCCGGATCGCAGCGCAACAGCATTTTTGTGTAGTCATTGGCAGGGTTGGCAAACACTTCGGACACCAGACCGGCCTCAACGATATCCCCCCGGTTCATGACCAGCACATCGTCGCAAAGGCTTGAGACCACGCCAAGGTGATGGGTGACAAAAATCACCGCGCTTTCGGTTTCTTGCTGCAATCGGCGCAACAGGTCAAGGATTTCAACCTCAAGCGTGGCATCAAGTGCTGTCGTTGGTTCGTCCGCGATCACCAGATCAGGTTCCAGCATCAAGGCCATGGCGATCGACACCCGTTGGCGTTGACCGCCGGACAATTCGTAGGGGTACATTTTCATCCGTGCGGCCGGGTCGGGCAAGCTGACCCACTCAAGCGCATCAACACAACGCGACCACTTCTCTTTCTGGCTCCACGGCTCGCGGTAGAGTACATCCAACATCTGCTGGCCAATCGTCAGCGCAGGGGTCAGGGCGCTCATCGGATCCTGTGAGATATAGGAGATGCGCGTGCCACGCAAAGCACGCAACTGATCCGGCTTCATGCGCAACAGGTCTTGCCCTTCGAACCAGACTGATCCGCTGGTGATCGTGGCGACGTCTGGCAACAATCGTGTCAACGCCCAGATCAGCGTGGATTTGCCCGACCCGCTTTCGCCGACAATGCCCAGAACGCGATTGCGTTCCAATGAAAAACTGGCCCAGTTAACCGCAGGAAGTGAACCGTATTTGACCGCCAGCTCATGCACTTCCAGCAAAGGCTCGACCATGTCTCAGACCTCCCTGCGCAGTTTCGGATCAAATGTGTCGCGCAGCGCCTCGCCCAGAAAGGTAAAGCCAAGCGTGGCAGTGATCAGCGGTATGGAACCCGCGATGACCAGCCAATAAGTCTGGCGGATAAACTTATACCCGTCATCAAGGATCAGCCCCCAGCTCGATTCAGGCGGCTTGACGCCCACGCCCAGAAAGCTCAGTCCGGCTTCGGCGGCAATAAAGACGGGGATATCCATTGAGGCGAGAATCAGAATCGGGCCGATGATATTGGGTAGAATGTGACGGGCCAGAATGCGTGTGCGGCTCATGCCCATGGCCATCAGCGCCTCGACATAATCCGCCTTGGACGCAGCGATCACCGAAGTACGCACGATGCGCCCGTAATAGGGTATCGACGTGATCACCAAAATGCCGATGACAGTGTTCATCCCCGCGCCAAAGATCGGTCCAACGGCCAGGGCCAAAATGATCATTGGATAGGCGCGCACGGTGTCAAACGCCAATACGATAGGGCTGTCCAGCCATTTTGGCCCGAACCCGGCAATCATGCCCAAAAGAACACCAAATCCCACTGCCAGCGCGGTTGAGATCAACGCGACACTCAATGCAATACGGCCTCCATAAAGCGCACGTGAAAAAACATCCCGGCCCAATTGATCAGTGCCCAGCAGATGGGTCCAGGATGGCGCCTGCAATTTGGCCGGAATATTGATCGCAGCGGGATCAAATGGCGCGAGCAGGCCGGCAAACACCGCTGACAGCACCAGCAGCGTGACCAGAACAACGCCAATGGCACCCATCGGATCCGCCATCAGGCGTAAGAAACCGCCGAGAAGTGCCGCGCGCGGGGTCGAAATGTTTGTTTCAACGACGCTCATTCGCCCGACTCCATAAAGCGGGGATCAATCAGGGCGTTGAGGATATCTGAGATCGTGGTCGCCACGATCAGGATGGTCGAAGCCGCCAAAACCGCCCCCAGCGATACCGGGTAGTTTCGCAGGATCACAGCCTCGTACATCAGTTTTCCGATGCCGGGCCGTGCAAAGATGATCTCGACGATTGCGGCGCTGCCCAACATGACACCTACACCAATACCAATGACTGTTACCGTGGGGGCAACCGCAATGCGCAATGCGTAACGATAAATGATCTTTCGCTCCGACAAGCCGAACGCACGGGCGTTGCGCACATAATTCGTGGACAGCACCTCGATCATCGATGCACGGACCAGCCGCGCGATATAACCGACCCAGCCGATGCCCACGGCAAAGGCCGGAAGTATCAGATGGTGCAGGATGCCCAGTATGCCTTTGTCCTCGCCTGCACCAATTGCAGGCACCCAGCCCAATCCGGCGGCAAAGATCAGCATGCCGAAGATCGCGATAATGACGGAAGGCACCGCAATCACACTGACCGACAACATGCCTATAGCGCGGTCAAACAGGCTGTTGCGGCGCACTGCGGCGATGCAGCCCAGAGGAATTCCGAGAACTATGACGACAACAAGAGATGCCGCCAAAAGCTCGATTGTGCGTGGCAGATGGAATGCCAGCGTGTCCCAGACGGGGCGTTTGGTTTTCAGGTCGGTCCCAAAATCACCCTGCAACACGCTGCTGACGTAGTTGAACACCTGCACCGGCATTGGCTTGTCCAACCCCAGTCGTTCTGTGATCGCCGCCTTAAGTTCAGGCGAAGCTCGCGGACCCAACATGGCGCTTGCCGGGTCACCCGGTGCTGCCTGGATCAGCATATAGAGGCTGGAAATCGCCAGCAGCAGAACCAGTGCACCAAGAGCCGTTCGTTTCAGGATGTATTGCAACATCTTAGTGGTACCTTTTCTGCAGTTCTGTGCATCGCCGTTAAGTGCGGCGCGGAACGTATTGAGCGTCCCGCGCTCACTTCGACAGGTAGATTACTCAGCCTTGCGGAAGTGCTCGAATAAGGCACTGCCATCAGGCCACATCCCAGGCTCAATACCCTTGCGATGGATCACGACGGTTGGCTCATGCGACAAGAATATGAAGTTTCCGGAATCCGCCAGCTTTGTCTGCATTTTCTTGTAGATCTCGCCACGCGCGGCATCGTCTGCGGTGACCGTCGCCTGGGCCAATAGTTCGTCATACTCAGGATCGACATGTGTCTCCCAGTTCCAGGTCCCGACCTGGTTCTCGACAAAATATTGCATAATCCAAGCGGGCTCCGGGTTCCCGTTCCAGGACTTGAGATGCAGCTGACGCTGATCAGCCGGGGTATCGTCAATGGCCCAGAAAGTTGCCTCATCCTGACCGTTCAGATCAAGGCTGATGCCGACTTCGGCCAGATTGGCCTGCAATATCTGCGCGGCAGTATCGCGTTCGGTGTAGTAAGTGTAATCCAGCCGCAGCTGCAATCCTTCGGCACCCGCTTCGGCCAGAAGAGCGCGCGCCTGTTCCACATCTCGTTTGATCGGTTCTTGATCGCGATATCCGATTTGCCCTTGGGCCGCGAAACCTGTCGCCTGTTTTGCATGACCGCCCGTGGTCGCCTGCAAAATCGAAGGAATGTCCACCGCCAGTTGGATTGCGCGCCGGACCCGATAATCCTGCAATGCTTCATTTTGTGACGTAATGCCCAGAAACAGCGGGGCCAGTGTCTGTTTCAGCTCAATCACCGAATCGGCGGGCGGATTGGCGACAAGCGCATCGTAATTTCCAGATGTGGTGTACAGAAAATCGATTTCATTTGCGGAAAAGGCCAGCTCAGAGGCATTTTCATCCGCAATCGGGATCAGCACGATCTCGTCATAGTAAGGTTTATCACCATTCCAGTCCGGATTGCGTACCAGTTTCATGGTGCCGCCAGCGTCAAATTCACCAGGCATGTACGGCGCTGCCGTCGCAACCGGAATGCTCTCGAAATATCCGCCTGCTTCTTCAGCCGCAGCCTTGGAGATGATCGCGCCGCCGGTATAGGCTACTGTCGCGGTCCAGAAGGTTGCGGAAGGTTCGTTCAGACGAATGATGCCGGTATATTTGCCGGTGACTTCAACCTCGTTGAGGGCTGAAAATTCATTCGCGATGCCGGATTCGACGTCCGGATCTAGATGGCGCTCGAACGAATATTCTACATCTTCTGCGGTCAATTCTCCATAGCCACCTGTCCACATGATGCCGGGTTTCAGTTCAAACGCGATATTCATCGGATCGGACGTATCGACCGAGGATGCGGCGGACAGTTCGATGTTCCATTCATCGCCTGGGGCATACCTGACAAGGTGGGGATACAGGTTGTCGATTAACAGTGCATCAACGGTTGATCCCCAATAAGCGGGATCCAGATATCCCGGCCCTGACGGCACGGCAATGCGAATAGATTCAGCAGAGGTTTCAGTTGCGAATGTCGTCCCAAAGCTGGCGGCGACAACCAGCGTCGCGGCCCGTCCAAAATGTGACCATTGACTAAAATTCATTGTTTATCCCACCCTTGTTGTTGTTCCTATACGTCAGCCCCACCAACGTAGCGCCGCTCTCTTTGCACTGTATATTGACAACTTGAGAGTTGATATGCGCCGCTTGACTTGATCCAGCATAAAAGAGCATCAATGGGAATGATGGAAAACAACCTCCAGAACAACCTTCGCCTGATTTTCAGCTATGGAAAGTCGGTTTCAGATATTTGCCGCAAGGGACAATTCAATAGAACGCAGGTGAACAAGTACCTGAATGGCTATTCGGTACCAACGCTGGCGACCCTGCGTAGAATCTGTGATTTTTTTGGCCTCGAAGATCATGAGATACACTTGCCACATCAAGAGTTCGCCGCGATCATTCGTCTGCGTCCGCCAAAGCTCGGTGTCGTTCAAACGCTGTTCGAAAGCAATGTTGACAATATTGCCGATGCATCCGAGAGCGGCAGCGCGCTGCTCGAGCAGTACGAAGGGTATTATCATAGCTATGCTAACACCTCACCGGAAGAAGGCCGGATGGTACGCAGCTTGATTCGCATCTATCGCGAGAATAACAAATGGGTCACCAGATCCATTGACCGGAAGCTGAATGAAACCTTCCGTGTTCCCGCCATGACCAAATACAGAGGTTTCGCGACCGAGGCGTTTAACTCCATCACGGTCTATGAACGTGAGCAGGGCGCTGGGCGCAGCCTGTGGGTTTATATGTTATATGGCGCTGTCAATATGTCGCCCGATTACCTGATCGGGCTACAGATGAGCACCGACATCGAGGTCCCACATGAAATCCAATGCATACGGACGGTTTGGAAGTATCTTGGCAGGAAGCCAAATCTGCGCGAGGCGCTTGGCCAATGTGGTATTGTGGACACAGACCGCGAAACAGTTCCGGATATTGTCGTTGAAGGCATCAACAACGCCCATCGCGAAAATGAATTCGGGTTTTCCCCAAGAGTTTGAAACCCACTTTTGTGTTACATCCGCGTGACCGTCATATCCATTTGCAAGGCACGCGGCAGGTGTTTGACCGTGTGACAGCACTGCGCCATTGCACAGAGCGCCCTTCGCATGTCTTCGGAATATGATGCTAATTGATGCGCTTATGCCGCAAGTCGCATAAGCTGAGCAGGCAGAATCCCATTGCGCGACGCATGGTGTTGATAAAGCTTGAGAGCAGAGAACGTGCGTCGGGAAATCCTGGCGGCTGGCTCTCTCATGGCTGCGGGCGACATGCATGTTGCAGCGGCCATTCAATGAAGCGTAAACCCAGTGGGCTATCCAATGGCAAGTAACTCATCACTGACTCTGACTCGGAATCCATATCTGGTGTCCGCCGAGAACGGGCAGCCTGAATTCAACCAGGGCGACACCCGACGTTGGGCTTGGCGCAACCTTTACAAACTGAACCGTTACGGCCTGACTTTGCGTTCCGAAAATGTCCTGCAGCTTTACAAGCGGTTCGAAGACAGAATTGGCAAGATGCCTGAACTCAGGCGCTTGACCTCGACAACCATGTTCAGTGGGATGGTTGTTGTGCAAAAGGACAAGATCCTGTTTGAGCGGTATGCCCCGGATTTCGGGCCTGATATGCCGCACAGCATTCAATCCATCACAAAGACGACGCTGAATCTGATTTACGGCCGCCTTGTTGCTGAAGGTAAGGTTGATCTTGACGCTACCGTGGAAACCTATCTGTCGGACATCGGCAGTGGTTATCGCGGTGTAACGGTTCAGGACGTGCTCGATATGAATGTCACGAACAATTATGAAGAAGACTATCTGGCGCCTTACCGCAAACCGACCAAAGCGAGCGACCTGACAGGATACCGCCGCGGTGATGTTGGCCTTGGATGGCAGTTGCCCCCGGTCGGCGAGGATGATTTCAGCATGCGCAGCTTTCTGAAAGAAATATTGTCGGACGATACCGGCAATCCCGGCAACTTCATGCAATATAAATCCGCGAATTCTGATGTTGCGGGATGGATCGCCGAAGTCGCTGGCGGTCGTGACCTTAAGGATTGGTTGGCGGACATCACGAACGCCGCCGGGCTGGAGCACGCATTCCACATCTCTATGGATCGCGACTACTTCCCCATTCTCAGCGGGGGCGGATCTCTCACTGCGCGCGACCTGGCCCGCTATGGCCTTATCTTTGGTCGCGGTGGTCGCGGCGTTAACGGCGAGATGATCGGAAACTCCGACTTCATCGAGGCAACGCGTAAAAGTGGCGGCACTATTCTTGAAGATACTGATGGTCAACATCGCTATCACAACCAGATTTTCACCGGAGGCGAGTGCCTCAGCCACGGCGGATATGCTGGCCAGATGCTGATGACCAATCCGGACAAGGAAGCCGCGATCTCTTTCTTTAGTGTCTTGGAAAACGAAGACGGTGATGAGGATCACTACCTGCCGGAGGTTGTGGCAATGATGGACCAGGTGATGACAAGCCTGCCGGTGGTTCAATCTTAGTAGAAGCCAAAAGCTCAAGGGTGATCGCTCAACGGTGCGTTTTAGTTTCGTTAGAAAAATATTAGCTTTGGGTAGCACAGCATCTTTCACACGGACGGGTGATTGGGAATAATCAATCGACCTAAATCGTCGCTCTGCGCAGGCCGCGCTCGCACAGACAGGCGATGTCGTCCAGACGCACTACATCCACGCTATTGGCTATATGGTGTATGGCTACCTTCAATTGGGACAGCCAGATCAAGCAATGGCACTGATTGATGAAATGTTGGCAATGGACAACCATCAAGTCAGTTTTGGTGGTGCCTATGCACGGGCAGCGTCCCCAGTCCGACGTCTTCTTGAGCAAGAAAAATGATCCGAAGCCGCAGCGCTTTCGCCGGAAATGTATTCGGGATTCCCATGGGAAAAGTTTCCACAGACGGTTGCAATGCGCTGGTTTGCCAAGGGCATTGGTGCGGCGCGTAGCAATGACGTGGCCACTGCTTGTGCTGCCATTGGCGAATTGAAGGCGCTGCACAAAGCATTAACGGCGCGCGGGCAGGATTACCGGGCGAGCCTTACCGAAGCGCAGACTTTGAACGTTGAGGCGTGGATCGAACTTCTGAAGATCACGACGAACTTGCTTGGATGCATCAAACCAAAGCAGCCGATATCGAAGACGCAATCGGCAAAAGCCCGGTAACTCCCGGCCATGTCATTCCGACGCGGGGGTTTTGGGGCGATCTGTTTTTGCCCGGCTTGACGCTTCCTCTAGGAAGGTGGCGGCCCAGGCGGCCAGGCTGTCAGTATCGACATCTGTCGCAAGCGAAGCTTCAGCCTGGTCCGAAATCTTGTCGCCCAGGTCTGCGCGCAATTCGGTGATCAAGGCGGCCATAAATTCAGTCGTAATTTCCGGGTGGTATTGCGTTGTAAGGATGTGATCGCCGATGGAAAAACCAGCCGTGGCGCAGTTTGGCGACTTTGCGACCGGCATGGCACCTTTCGGCAACTGAGATACTTGTTCTTTGTGTGCAGCATAAAACGACATCCCCGTGCCCTCGGCGATATCCGTTGTTGTCACAGCGCCAAGCACCCAACCTTCGGGGTTCAATTCCACCTTGCCACCCAGTGCCGTCGCAATGACCTGATGCCCGAAACAGGCGCCAAACATCGGCATGCGAACATTATGTAGGGCGCGGATCAGTGTTTCGAGTTTTGGAATCCAGCCGGCGTCATCCCTTGCCGACGCAGGGCTTCCGGTGATGACAACACCGTCCACGCCTTCAAACGTCGTTGGGAAAACGTCATCCTTGACGGAATATACGTCAAACGTCCAATCGGGGCGCGCGCGGTGAAACAGGGCTGCGAATTTTTCGCCATCTTTTGCATGACGCTGGGCGAATGCCGTCTCGTCGGTATTTGTCATCAGAATTGCGATGTGCATTTTTAGCCCTTTACAGGTGGATGAGAGTTGTTAATATATTTTGACACATCTTAAATATACATGGAAGCATAAATGACCATCTGGATTCCGAACGATGATGGGCATGCGGACCTTTCCAGCCAAGATACCTTTGTCAACGGCGCACCGCATAACACTTTTGCGCGGCTGCGGCGTAAGGACCCGATGCATTGGACCGAGAATGCACATGGGTTGGGATATTGGTCTGTCACCCGTCATGCGGATATTCTGGCATTGAACAAACAGGCAGACCTGCTGTCGTCGGCGCAGGGCATTCGTATCGAAGATCAGACGCACGACGAATACATGGCGCGGCGCACGTTTCAGGAAACCGATCCGCCGGAGCATATGCAAACCCGCATAAAGGTGGCCAAAGCGTTTTCAAAACCCGTCATCGCAGGTTTCGAAGGGCAGGTGCGCGACATCTGCGTTAGGGTGCTGGATGCGGCCTTGCCGCTGGGCACCTTTGACGCGACCAAGATGATTGCCCGCGAGTTGCCGATGCGCATGCTGGGTCAGATCCTAGGCACGCCAGAGGAAGACTTACCGTGGCTGGTCCAAAAAGGCGATGCGCTGATTGCCAATACCGATCCGGATTTCACCGATCATGTGTTGGACAAAATGCAGACCGACGCCTATCGGATGATGCCGTTCAATTCGCCCGCCGGGGCCGAACTGTATGACTATGCCAAGGATCTGATGGCGCGCAAAAATGCAGCTGGAGATACAAATGGTATTTTGCACATGGTCTTGCAGCCCGGACCTGATGGCAGTGTTATTAGCGACCTTGAGTTCCGCAACTTCTTTTGTCTGTTGGTTGCTGCCGGCAATGACACCACGCGGTATTCCATCGCCGCCGGACTACAGGCAATGTGTCACCAGCCTGAATTGCTGGGCCAGATGCAAGACGGCGATGTCATGGCCACCGCCCCGGACGAGATCATTCGCTGGGCCACCCCCGCCACCTATTTTCGCCGCACGACAACGCGCGATTTTGACATGCACGGAAAAACGATCAAAGCAGGCGACAAGGTTGTGTATTGGTTTGCTTCGGGCAACCGGGATGACACCGCTTTTGACGATCCCTTCAGGGTTAATCTTAGCCGTGCGCCAAACCCGCATCTGTCGTTTGGTCAGGGCGGTCCTCATGTGTGTCTGGGCATGTGGCTTGCCCGGCTGGAAGTGCGGGTGCTGTTTGAAGAACTTGCCAAACGCATCACTTCGATTGAACCGGCAGGGCCACATCAATTCCTGCGTTCCAATTTTGTAGGCGGTATCAAATCGCTGCCGGTTACCGTTACATTATCCTAAAGGGATCTCTTTATGACCAACCGTTTGCGCGCCATTTTTTGTGATCATCTGAGTATCGTGCGGGGCAAATATCTGCCCAGCTCCAAAATCAGCGACAATGAGACGCGGTTTTGCCAATCGACTTTTGGGGTGCATTTTGACCGCGATCTGTTGCCCTCGCCCGGGTCCATGATGATGGAAGGCCTGCCCGACATGGAATTGCGCTGGGTCCATGACGATATTCGCGACAGCTGGCATGACGGGACCAAAATTGTTTTGGGTGATCTGTTTGATGCAAGTGGCGCCCCCTTGCCGCTTTGCCCGCGTGGTGCGCTGCGCCGCGCAGTTGCCGCATGGGGCGCCAAAGGTTTGACACCTAAAGTAGGGATCGAGTTGGAGGCCTTTGCATTTCAGCGTAACGTCGACGGCGCGCTTGTGCCCTATGATGCACCGGGTGCGGTGGTTTATGGTACCGGGCCGTGCACCGACCCGTTGGGGTTTAATAACGCGATTTGGGATGCCGCACAAAAGGCCGGTTTCCAGATTGATATGATAACAGCCGAATACGACGCGCCACAATTTGAATATACGCTGACTTTTGATGATGCGGTAAACGCCGTGGATGACATCGTGCTGTTCCGCCTTTTGGCCCGCGAAGTGGCGTTTGAACACGGGGTTATCCTGTCGTTCCTGCCCAAACCCATCGAAGACACGGGCGGGTCGGGCATGCATGTCAACTTTTCGTTCACGGACAAGGATGGAAAAAATGCACTTAGCAAAGATGGCCAAAGTGGTCCTGATCATATGAACGGGCTGGCCACGGGATGCGTCGCGGGTCTGATACATCACCACAAGGCGTTGTCGGGGCTTTTGGCGCCAACGGCCCAATCCTACAAACGTCTGCAACCGGCCAGCCTGTCAGGGTATTGGCAAAACTGGGGCGGTGACCACCGCAATGTAACGACGCGCGTCACTGCAGAAGGTGGTGAAAAATCACGGTTGGAACACCGTATGGCGGACGCTACGGCAAATCCATACACGGCTGTTGCCGCCGTATTGCAGGCGGCATTGCTTGGCGTGGAAAACGGCTATGCCCTGCCTGCGCGCGAAACCGGAGACGGGTTTGAACATACAGACGCTGAGGCTGGTGTCGCAGACAATCTGCCTGCCGCCATGGATGATCTGGCTGCTGACACCGCGCTATGTGCGGCTGTCGGGCAGGACCTGGTCGACAATCAGATTTTCATGCGCCGGGTCGAAGCAGAGAAGACAGCGGATCTCGACACCTCCGGTCTGCGCGATTTCTACATCAACTTCATTTAAGGACCCGTTATGCACGTCACGTGGACATTGCCCGATGGCACCCAGAAAACTGCCGAAGTGGCCGAAGGCACAACTATGATGGAGGCCGCGGTTGCCAACGTCATCCCCAACGTGGTCGGAGAATGCGGCGGCACCCTTTCATGTGCGACCTGCCATGTTCTCGTCGCCCCGGACTGGGCCGCCAAAACCGGCGAGGCTGGCGATTTCGAGGATGCGATGCTTGACGTGACCGAGGCCGAGCGCGCGCCAACCAGCCGGTTGTCGTGCCAGATCACGATGTCGGCTGATCTTGATGGTCTGCACCTGATTGTGCCCACGGTCTAAGATGAGCGGCCAAAGCGAAACCGTTATCCAAGACATCCTACTCCAGATCGACGACGGTCAGCTGGATCCGGGCGACGTGATCGCCGAGGATGTCTTGCAACAGCGCCTTGGCATTTCCCGCACCCCTGTCCGCGAGGCGTTGCTTAAGCTGGAAGCGCACGGTTTGGTTCAGCGTTTGCCCCGCAAGGGGGCAATCGTCTTCAAACCAACGTTAGAAGAATTCCTTGCGATCCTCGAAGTTCACGCCAGTCTGGAAGCTCAGGCCGCAGCGCTGGCCGCACGGCGTTTGTCGCCGGAACGGGGTCGCAACTTAGAACGCGCGGTGTGTGATTGCGAAGATCATTTTGCGTCAAAGGGTAATGGCGACACGGCTGCATACTACCAGCTTAACCTCGCATTTCACCGGACTGTGGCCGAGGCGGCAGGTAACGCATTTCTGTTGGATTTGGTCAAATCCAACGCCCGCAAATTGATGGCCTATTACCGCGCGCGCTATCGGTTTGCAGGCGTGATCGAGGCATCAGCCCGCGAGCATCGTCAGATTGCTACAGCCATTCTGGACCGTCAAAGCGCGCAGGCCGCACATTTGATGGCCAGCCACGTGCAGTTTGATCACGTCACGGCAATGGACCTGCTGGCATCTTTCGACTGACAGCACCCCCCTAATCCGCAAAATAACACGCGTTTCACGCCGATGTATCCCTGTTTCAGGCATGTCACCGATCAGGCGACGTGCCTTTGCGTGACACATCAAGAATTGTTCCAAAACGCCAAGCACCGTGTCGCCGGTGATGACGATATTGCACCGGTTTGGTCCGCGACGATTGGGATGATAATGACCGTTGTGCCCTTTAGGCGAATGCAATTTCCACGCTACCGAAGGAACCAAAATCAGCCGTGATATGCGACCCTGATGGGCATTCAACAGGCCGGATAAAGCTGCCGCTCAGAATGATCTGCCCCGGCTCAATAGTTTGACCATATTGTGCCATGCGTCGGGCCAGCCAGACAACGCTTTCGACAGGGTCGTTCAGCACACCTGCCCCAAGGCCTGTTTCTTCGACCTCGCCGGTTCGTGACGTGATCGCCCCAACCCAGCGCAGATCGCAAGCATTTATCGCATGTCGTTCTGCCCCCAGCACGACACCAGCGTTGGCGGCATTATCGCTGATCGTGTCAAAAACTTTTCGTGTTTCGCCGGTGTTTGGGTCGGCCCGTAAAATACGCGTATCCAGGATTTCAATCGACGGGGCTACATAGTCCGTGGCCGCAATAACCTCTTCGCGACTGACGTCAGCTCCGCCCAGAGGTGCCTTTAACACAAAGGCAATTTCGGCCTCAACGCGCGGCTGAATAAAGCGACCCTTTGGCACTGTGGCGCCATGCTCGAATAGCATATCGTCGAACAAAATTCCGCTGTCAGGAATGTTGATGTTCAGCGCGTATTGCATCGCCTTGGATGTCAGCCCGATCTTCCAGCCGATGACCCGGCGGCCTGCGGCCAATTTGGCGCGATAGATCGCGTTTTGTACCGCATAGGCATCATCCATTCCCATGTCCGGGTGGGCCTTGGTTAACAGCCCAATCTGTTTGCCCGATTTTTCCGCTGCCAGTAGATCTTTGGCGGCCTGGGCGTGGTCTTGCGGGGTCATAACACTTCGTCCGCGACGGTATTGCGCAGAGTGCCGATGCTATTCACCTCAACTTCCACCACATCTCCGGGTTTAAGGTATTGTGGCGGGTCCAGCCGCGCACCGGACCCTGTGGGCGTTCCAGTCACGATAATATCGCCGGGCTGAAGGGTCATGAATGTCGAGATATATTCGATCTCGCGCCGAATAGGGTGCATCATACGCGACAGCACATCATCTTGGCGAACCTCGCCGTTCACTCGGGTCAAAATCCGTGCATCGTCCAGCTGTTTGGCGTCGGTGAAAGGCACCAACCACGGGCCAATCGCGCCTGAATTGTCCCAATTCTTGCCTTGGGTCACGTTGAACTTCGCATGACGCACCCAATCGCGTATCGTACCTTCGTTGCACAGGGTCAGCGCGCAAATATGATCATAGGCGTCCGCTTGCGTAATGCGGCGGCCCGCCTTGCCGATGACGATCGCAACCTCACCTTCATAGTCCAGTGTTTTGTTTTCCGGCGGTCGGATCAGTGGTCGATTATGACCGGTAAACCCGCTTGCGAAACGCGGAAACAAGGACATGTATTTTGGTTGCTCTGACCCATCTTTGTATTCGGCATTGCGGTCTGGAAAATTCACGCCGACACACAGGATGCGTGGCGCATGGGGCAATACCATTTCAAATTCGAAATCGGTGTGGCTGGCGGGTTTGCCGTTCGCCGCCTGCCCCAAAGCATCCAGCCCGTCCGCGCGCACAGCGTCAAGCAAACTGGGCCATTGGGGGAAATCGCTGTTTAGCGCGATCATACCTTCGTCGGTGACGGCACCATAGAAAGTCTCACCGCCAGACGAAAAAGTTGCGAAACGCATGTTCAGGCTCCTTTTGCGGTGAAGCTACCGCCGATGCAGATGTTTTGATGTCAGCGCTCATCAGGGCGCGATGATTGGGCTGGCCTTGATGTCGGAATCCTTGGTGTCGACGCCGACAAATTTCGTGCCGTGCTTGAACCAGCTTTCAGGGGCTTTCGCACCCCAAAGCGTTTGCCGCTGTGGGTCTTGCAGGTCCCATTTGATCGGCTCCAGATCAGGGTCGACCGTCTGATAATCCGAACAATAGATCTCAATCCGGTGTCCATCGGGGTCAAGAACATAGAGGAAGAAGGCGTTGGAAATGCCGTGGCGACCGGGCCCGCGTTCGATATTGTCAATATAGCCTGTCGTCGCCATCAGATCGAGCAGATCAATGATGTTCAGCGGTGTCGGCACCCAAAATGCAACATGATGCATCCGTGGTCCCGTGCCGTTAGTAAAGGCCATGTCGTGCACGCCGCCTTTGCGGTGCATCCACGCCGCCCACAGTCTTTTGCTGTCATCGTCTTCGGTGTATTCCGTCACCCGGAACCCGAAATCCGAATAGAACGCGACCGACGCATCAACGTCGTGGCTAAAGCAGTTGAAGTGGTCGATCCGCAGCGGTTTTACACCGCGATAGAGCGCGTATTTCTGGTGAATGGGGGCAAGGCGATCCATCTTATGGTAGAATTCCAGTGGAATGCCCATGTTGTCAGAGGTCAGCAGTGTTTTGCCTTGATAGGGGCGTTCAACCCAAGACGTCGGGCGACCTTTGGCTTTGAAATAGCTCTCGGCGCGGTCCAGATCTTCCTCATCAAAGGTTTTGAACCCCATCACCTCAACGGTGCCGGGCTGGTCGGACTTTTGCAGGATGATGCAGTGATGCCCCCGTTCTTCCATGGCACGCAGGTAGACGTGGGTGTCGTTTTCGTCCGTGACCTGAAGGCCGATGATATCAGTGTAGAATGTCTTGCTGGTGGCAAGGTCCTTCACGTTCAGGCACACGTGGCTAAGGCGGATCGTGTTGAAATCGGGGTATAGGTTTGGTGCAGGTACTGGCATCAGAGCGCTCCTAATTTCGTGATTTTGTGTTGGCCGGTGGCGAAGCCGATGTGCTTTTGTTCCATGTAAAACTCGAACGACCAGTCGCCGCCATCGCGGCCAATGCCGCTGGCTTTGACGCCACCGAAAGGTGTCGGCAGGTGGCGGACGTTTTCGGAATTGACCCAGATCATGCCAGCCTCAAGCGCGTCGGTAAACCGCAGCGAACGGGTCAGATCGTTGGTCCAGACATAGCCGGTCAGGCCGTAAGCGGTGTCATTGGCCATCTCAAGCGCCTCTGCTTCGGTCGAAAATGGGATCACCGTCAGCACCGGGCCAAAGATTTCCTCTTGTGCAATGCGCATTTTGTTGTTGGCATTGGTGAATAGTGTCGGGCGCACAAAGTAACCTTCGTTGCCAACTTTCTCGCCACCTGCCGCGATCGTCGCGCCGTCTTGTCGGGCAATGTCGAAATAGCTGGTGACTTTGTTGTAGTGTTCTTGCGTGACCAATGGGCCGATTTCGGTCGCAGGGTCCAGCGGGTGCCCGACTTTGATAGTGTTGACCCGTTCTACCAGCTTTGCCTCAAATGTCTGGCGGATCGTGTCCTGAACCAGCAGGCGTGACGAGGACGTGCAGCGTTCGCCGTTGATCGAATAGATCATAAAGATCACCGCATCGAGCGCGCGGTCCAGATCGGCATCTTCAAACACGATGACCGGATTTTTGCCGCCCAGTTCAAGGTGATTGCGTTTCAGCGTATCGGCGCCCTGTTTGGTGATCAGGCTGCCGGTGCGGGATTCCCCGACAAAGGCAATCGCCTTGATGGCCGAGTGTTCACACAGCGCTTTACCAGCCCCTTCGCCAAACCCGTTGACAGTGTTTAGAACGCCCGGCGGCAAACCGGCCTCTTCGGCAATCTCGACCAACAGGCGCGCGGTTAAGGGCGAGGCTTCGGCAGGTTTATGAACCACGGTGCACCCCGCCGCGAGGGCGGGCGCAATTTTCCATGTGGACAGCATGAAGGGTGTGTTCCACGGAGTGATGACGCCCACCGGGCCAATGGGCTTGCGGGTGGTGACGTTCATCAGGGTTGGCGACGCAAGATGCTGGCCATCGCGGGCCTGCACCACCTGATCGGCGAAATAGCGAAAGTTCTCGGCGCCGCGCAACGCAGCCTTGGACATGAATTTGATCGTTTGACCCGTATCCCAGCATTCGCAAAGTGCGATTTCCTCGGCGCGGGCCTCGATGCCTTCGGCGACGCGGATCAGAATTTTCTTACGTTCAACTGCGGGCATATCTCGCCAGGTGACAAATGCCTCAGAAGCGGCTTTGGCAGCAGTATCAATGTCATTTGCAGTGCCGTGGGCGACATCGCAAATCAGGCTTTTATCAACCGGCGATGTTGTCTGAAACACGCCGCCTTTTCCGGCAACATCTTTGCCGCCAATACGGTTCAGAATGCCGGTATCGCGAAAGCGCGCAAGATAGCTATCCAGCTTTGTGATATTGTCGTTGAGTGCAGTCATGAAGTGACCTCCAAATGATCCCGGACATTCCCGAACTTTGGAGAGAGGTCCGCATTGATGTCGCGCATCTCGGCAGATAGCGCGATGGAATGGGTGGCCATCGTGGGGGCCATGAAATCTTTTAACACTGTAAAAATACGGCTGATTGCGTCGCGCTTTTCAACATCAGACCGCCCTTCTCGCAGGCGCACGGACAGATCAACAAAGCCATGTTTCGGATTGCCATCGGCCATCGCATAATGATCTACGCGCGTTGCGCGCACGCGCACGCCGGCCACCGGGAACGTGTCAATCACGGCTGCCTCAGCCCGGATCGCCTCGCACAACGCGGCGATATCGACGACGTCTTCGAGGTTGGCCGAATATTCCATGTGAAAATGTGGCACATCACTTCCTTAACATGTTAACTATTGTGAAGTTAAGTAAATTGCCATGCCTTGTCAAGTGTCGTGAGACTGCTGCCTGTTACAGCTTGATCCATGCGGTCTTGAGGTTGATATATTTCTCAATAGCGTGCAGCGATTTGTCACTTCCGTTGCCCGATTGTCCAACGCCGCCCAAAGGCACGGTGCCGTCCGCACCGCCATATGTGTTGACATGCATTACCCCGGTGCGCACGCCGCGCACCATGTGATGTGCGCGACTAAGGTTCGATGTCCAGACCGCCCCCGCCAGACCGTAAACCGTTGAATTGGCGATGCTAACCGCCTCCTCATCCGTGGTGAAAGGGGTCACGCCAAGGACCGGCCCAAAGACTTCTTTTTGGGTCAGTGTTGCGTACGGAGTTACGCCTGTCACGATTGTCGGTGCCATGTAATAGCCGCCGGTGTCTTGCAAAATACGGGTGCCACCGGTCACGATCTGACCGCCTTCGATCTGCGCCGTTTTCACGAATCCAAGATTGGCTAACAATTGGGTTTCAGAATTGACCGCACCAATTGCCGTGGTCATTTTCAATGGATCACCAACGCGCATTGCCTCAGAAGCCTTGGCAACTGCGGCAACAAAATCATCATGGATCGACGCCTCGACCAGCAGACGGGATCCCGCCACGCACACCTGTCCGGAATTGCGAAAGATGCCACCTGCTGCGACTTTTGCAGCTGCGTCCAAATCCGGCGCGTCGGCAAATACGATGTTGGGGGATTTGCCGCCCAGTTCCAGATACACGCGTTTCATGTTTGAACGCGCAGCGTATTCCATCAACCTGCGGCCCGTGCCGCCCGATCCGGTAAAGACCAAAACATCAACATCCATGGACAGGCCTAAGGCTTCGCCAACAACTGCGCCTTCGCCTGTCACCGCGTTCAGCACACCTGGCGGCAGGCCCGCCTCTAACGCCAGATCAACCATCTTCATCAGCGAAAGCGACGCGGTTTCGGCTGGTTTTAGCACAACTGAATTGCCCATCGCCAAAGCCGGGCCCAGTTTCCAGGCGCCGATCATCATCGGAAAATTCCACGGGATGATTGCGCCAACAACGCCTACGGGTTCTTTGTGGATCATCGCCAGCACGTCCGAAGAAGTAGGGGCAATTTCGCCATAAATCTTGTCCAGCGCTTCGGCATAGTAGCGGATTGTTGCTGCGGCCGATCCGGGCTCGGCCTTGATCGCCATATTAATCTCGGTGCCATTGTCGCGCACGCCCAGGACCGCCAGTTCCAGCGCATTGGCGTCGATCAGATCGGCCCATTTCATCAGAACCTTTTTGCGCGCGGCGGGTGATTGTCCCGCCCAGCGACGGTCTTCGAAGGCGGCGCGCGCCGAGGCGATTGCGACCACCATGTCGGACGCGGTACCTTTGGCAACGCTTGTCAAAACCTGACCGTCAATGGGCGACAGAACATCCATGGTCGCACCGTCCGAGGCTGCCACATGCCGGCCCTCGATCAGGTGGAAAAACGGAGCAACCGGACGCGCCCGAAGCGTGTCAATCTGGGTCTGATCCATGGGATTTACCTTGCCTGCGTATCGTGAAGATCGTGGTCTTCATCAGGTTGTTTGTTACGGACTTCTTTGATCAGCGTGCGCAGGTGCAATGCCAGAACAAGTAGAATAATCGCGAAAAGAATGAACGAAATGGGGCGGTCGATCATGTCCAACGGGGTTTTCAGGCGCGGCATCGCCGAGCGTAGTTTGACCTCCATAATGCCACCCAAAACCATGCCCAGAATAATCGGCACAATCGGCAGGTTCAGGCGTTTCAGGATCAGACCGAATACACCAAAAACAGCTGCGATCATACAATCGGTAAGTGAATTGCGCAGGGAATAGACACCGACAAAGGACAAGATCAGGATCATCACGCCCAAGAACCGGGTCGGAATACGGATGACTTTCGTCAGCAAGTTGGTCGAGAACAACAGAAAAATCATGACGATCACGTTCAGCAGGATCAGCGCGAAATACAGGCCGTAAACAAGGTCGATATTGTTCTGAAACAGCTGCGGGCCGGGAATAACATTATGGACGTAAAAGACCGACAACATCATCGCCGTCAGCGCTTCACCCGGAATGCCAAGCGCCAACAGCGGGATCATGGCAGCCGCGGGCACCGCATTGTTGGCGGCCTCCGAGGCGATAAGCCCCTCGGGCGAGCCTTTGCCAAAAAGATCGGGTTCTTTGGACGTTTTTTGCGCGTAGGTATAGCTCATGAATTGTGCGGTGAATTCGCCGGTGCCGGGGATCATACCAAGGATCACGCCAAAACCTGATGCCACGGACGCGACGCGTTTGTGTTTCAACAATTCCTTGAAGCCCGCCCCCATTTTGCCGTTGACGGGCTTGGCGTCGGGGCTGCTATCGGGTGATGTAAGCAGAAAGAACGCCTGGCTTAGCGCAAAGAGACCCAGCACCACGACAATCAGGTTCACTCCGGAGCTGAGGAAAGAATAACCAAAGGTAAAGCGTTGCGTGTAGGTCACCGCGTCCAGACCGACGGTTTGCAGGAAGATGCCAAACATCGCCAGCGTTCCGGCCGCAAAAATCTGGCCACGGTGGGCTAGGATAACTAGGATGATACCAAGCAATGCGGCAAGAAAAATCTCGCGTGAGCCAAACATAGGTGCCACGATGGCCAGCACTGGCGACAGTAGTATCAGGCAGCCAATGCCGAACATGCCGCCCCAAAACGATGCACTATAGGCCAACGACAAGGCGCGGTGGCCTTGCCCGTCTTTGGTCATCGGGTAGCCGTCATAGGAGGTCAGCGCGTTGACTGCGGTGCCTGGTGTGTTGATCAGGATCGCGGGAATTGCGCCGCCGTACATGGATGATCCGTAGATGCCAAGCAGCATGGTCAGCCCCACGATCGGGTCTAACGCAAAGGTCGCCGGCAGCAATATGGCGATCGCGACCGCCGGGCCGACACCGGGGATCGCCCCGATGATGACGCCGCCGATAGAGCCTATGAAAATGGCCAAGACCACATCCCAACGGGCCAGCATTTCAAGTCCAAGGAATATGTTTTCCATGTCCGCGTCCGATCAGAAATATGTGAGCATTATTTGACGCAACCCATCGGGAAGCACTTCGTAAATTCGGCCTGCTGGCAAGTTTACTTTGAGCAGGGTTTTGAACAAAACGACAATGAAACAGGCGCTAAGGGCGGCAATACCAAGCATCTTCGCGCTGCGATATCCGACCCGCAAGGAAAGACAGATTGCGAAAATTACTGTTGTCGGCAAGTAACCTGCATATGGTACAGCAGCGGCATAGGCGATAAACCATGCGGCGTATTCAAACGACGCCACCCAGGTCAGCACTTCGCGCCAGCGGCCATTTATACGCTCGGATGCCAGCGACCCGACAAAGTGCAGGGCCGCAAAAACCGTCATACCAACAAGCGAAACAGCGGGCCAAAACCGCGGTTGGGCAAACAATTTACCGTTTGGTTTATAGGCGGTCTGATCAAGAATTTGCGACAACAGGAACACAGATCCGATCAGGACCAGCCAGGCGAATACGATGTCGCCGGGTCGACGATACCGCTTGAACAATGATTGCAGCGTTTTGACGCGGCCCATGCAGTGCCCCTTATCTGAAAATAAGAATTGCCGGGCAACAATTGCGCCGCCCGACATAGTGCTTGGTGATTATTCGGCCAGCAGCGTTTCAATACCGGCCATTGTTTTGATGTCTTTTTCGATCTGGGTCACGACCTCGGCTGCGGGTTGCCAGTACACCAGCGCGCCGGTTTCTGCGGCAAGTGTTTGCGCGCGCTCGGACATCATCGTCTTCTCAGCGACTGCAATGATCTTGTCCTGTACGTCCTTCGGCGTATCTGCATGTACGAACAACCCGTTCCACAGCGCAACATCGAGGTTGGGTGCAAGTTCGGCTACGGTCGGCGTATCAGGTGTCAGCGAAATCCGTTCCGAACCGATAGAGGCCAGCACCTTCACATCGTCCAGGCAAGGCAAGATCAGTTGCAGCGTCGTGTTTATCACATCCACGTCTCCAGATGCCAGGGTATTACAATCCAGCGCATCGAATGCAGCATCAGAGGCGTAAGAAAAGCCCAACTCTTTCGCCAGACCCATTGTCACCTGTGTCGGAACCAATGGCGCACCAAAGTGTCCAAGGACCACGTCATTGTCCTGGGCGTGGGCTGCCAGACCGGCCATGTCACTATAAGGTGCGTCACCGGAAGTCGCGATGACAAAGGGGTATGTCAGGAAATTGCCAAGTGGGATGAACGGGTCTGGGTTCAGCTCGGGGATGCCGATCTGGGGACCGACAACCGGGATCGCGATAATGAACGAGCCGATGGTGTAACCGTCAGCGGGTGCATTCGCCACTTCGATTGCTCCGGGGAAAGGGCCACCGCCGCCGCCCGGTTTGTTCACGACTGCAGTTGGCACGCCGTAAGCTTCGGAAAAATCCTCGGCGATCATGCGGGTCAGCACGTCTTCCAGATCACCCGGAGGCCACGGCACGACAAACTCCACCGGCTTTTCCGGATATTCTGCCTGTGCCGCGCCTGAGACGGCGAACAGCGCCAGCGCAATGGCTGTCACTGATTTTGTAAACTTGGACATTTCGTTCTCCCTAATATGGTTCATATGTTGAACCGTTGTTCTAGAAAAAAGGTTGCCTTGTTAATTAACTTATGTCAAACTTTTTTTGAGCTCATACGGAAAGCGAAAGTCCCGATGTCGTCTGCCACCAAAACGCTGGGGTTATTGTCGCATTTTTCACCTGCGCATCCCGAAATCGGGTTGTCACAGCTGTGCCGCATGGCCCGGCGCGACAAGGCGACGACCTACCGCCATCTTCAAGCTCTTGAAGAGGCAGGGTTTATCGAACAGAATCCAATGACCAAACACTACCGGCTTGGCCCAATTGTTTTGCAGCTGGCACAAATACGTGAAGCCACCGTGCCGCGCAAGAACAGCGTTGAAGCACCGCTTTTTGAGCTTGCCAACGCGACGGGCGAAACATCTCATGTCACAGTGTTGTCAGGGCCAACGGTCTACGGGCTTGCGTCCTGCGAATCGCCGAAACATGGCACGCGTGCGATCATCGACCTTCAGACTTTTCCATTGCACGCCACTGCGTCCGGTCTTTGCGCGCTGGCCTTTGGTCCCACATCGCTATTGGACACCGCGGTCGCCAATCTGCAAGAATTCACCACCAGAACTGCCACAACGCAACCGGATCTGGAAGCGAAAGTCGAGGCGACACGCGCCTGTGGTTTTGGACGCGCTGACCGAAGCTATGAAGCCGAAGTGCACGGCATGTCGGCCCCCATTTTCGATCAAACCGGCCACTATGCTGGTGCCGTATCCGTCGCCAGCGTTGCCGCGAGGTTCACACCCGCCCTTGGGCAGATCATCCACGAACAACTGGCCATTGCCTCCCGCGAAATCACCTACAGTTGGGGTGGTACCCTGCCCGCCTGTATCGAGACCGCTTGGGCAAAAACGCTCTCACACCCGCACGCATTGGATACTACACCATGAAAGATTCAAACTTCCTGAAAGAGCATAATGGTCGCCTTATGTGGCACCCTATGACGTCGCCGCAAGACAGCATCGACACCGCGCCAAAGATCATCACCGGGTCTGAAGGCGTGCGCATCACGGACATCGATGGGCATAGCGTCGTCGATGGTGTGGGCGGTCTGTGGAACGTGAACCTCGGGTATTCTTGCCAACCCGTGAAAGACGCAATAGCCGCTCAACTTGACAGGCTGCCCTACTATTCCACCTTCCGTGGCACCTCAAATGACGCTGCGATTGAGCTGTCTTACGAGCTGTCGACATTTTTTGAACCCGACGGTATGGGCCGCGCGTTTTTTACATCAGGCGGATCGGATTCGGTTGAAAGTGCTTTGCGCCTTGCGCGGCAATACCACAAGCTGCGCGGCGATGCGGGGCGCACTAAGTTCCTAAGCCTTAAGAAAGGCTACCACGGTACGCACTTTGGTTGTGCTTCTGTGAACGGCAACGCCAACTTCCGCAATGCATATGAGCCTTTGTTGCCCGGGTGTTTCCATATCCCGGCCCCCTACACTTACCGCAATCCGTTCAATGAAACCGACCCTGAAAAGCTGGCACATTTATGCGTTCTGGCCCTGGAAGACGAAATTGCGTTTCAAGGTGCAAACACAATTGCCGCAATGGTCATAGAGCCGATCATGGGTGCCGGCGGTGTCATTCCACCGCATAAATCCTTTGCACCCATGGTTCAGGACATTTGCAACCGCAATGGAATCCTTTTGATCACCGACGAGGTGATTACCGCATTTGGTCGGACAGGCGCGTGGTCTGGTGCGCGGTTATGGGGCATCCAGCCCGATATGATGTG
Source organism: Sulfitobacter sp. (assembly GCA_049680295.1). Lineage (GTDB taxonomy): Bacteria > Pseudomonadota > Alphaproteobacteria > Rhodobacterales > Rhodobacteraceae > JBAUHN01. The sequence goes on along the minus strand of JBAUHN010000457.1, from coordinate 9,173 downwards.
CACAGCCAAGGCGATTACCAACGGGTATTTCCCATTCGGCGCGTTGATGCTTGGCCACCGTATGGTTGACGTGTTCGAGAACAACCCAGCCGCCAAGATTGCACATGGCTATACCTATTCCGGCCACCCTGTCGGGGCCGCCGCAGCACTTGCGTGTCTGGGTGAAATCAAACGGTTGAATGTGGTTGAAAACGCCGCTGCGCGCGGTGATCAGCTCTATGCGGGATGCAAGGCGCTGATGGCGAAATATGACATGATCGGTGATGTGCGCGGGGGCCATGGTTTGATGACGGCGATGGAAATGGTCAGTGATCGGGCGACAAAAAAACCTATCGACGCCAAGACCGCACAGATCGTCCACGACGTCGCATATGAACATGGCGCCATGGTTCGCATATCCGGTCCGAACCTGATCCTGTCGCCGTCGCTTGTGCTAACGGAAAGCGACGCAAATATCATCCTGTCAGCGCTCGACGCCGGTTTCGCCGCTGCCACCAAAGGTTAATACATGTCTGGAAACTTCGTGGCTCTGTTGGGCACCAAGGGCGGGCCAGCAATCCGTCCCAGATCATCAATGCCGACCTCCGCGCTTTATGTGCTGAACGATAGGCACATTGTCGTGGATTGCGGGCTTGGTGTGACCAAAGGGTTGGTCGACCAGGGCATGCAGCTAAAGGACCTGTCGCTGATCCTGATCAGCCATCTGCATTCGGACCATTATCTTGAGTTGGGTCCGCTCATCCACACCGCATGGACTGCGGGCCTTACCACGCCGATTGACGTATATGGGCCAGCAGGGCTGAAGGACTACTGGAACGGCTTTCTTGCCTCTATGAAGGCCGACATTGATTTGCGGATCGAGGACGAAGGTCGCCCCGATCTGCATCAGCTTGTCATGTTCCACATGATGGATGAAGGGACTGTTCTGGAACAAGACGGAATTCACATCCGGGCTATTCGCAACACACATCCGCCGTTGATTGACACCTTCGCTTTATCATTCCAAACGCCCGACGTGCATGTGGTATTCTCTGGCGACACCGCGCCTATGTCGGCACTTGAGGAATTTGCGCGTGGTGCCGATTTGTTGATCCATGAGGCGATGTTGGAGGCGGCACTACCCGCGTTGATGGAACGGGTCGGAAACGGCAGTGACAAGTTGATGGCACATTGGTTGCGGTCGCACACATTTGCCCATGATGCGGCGAAAACTGCGACCAATGCGGGCGTAAAACGGCTGGCGCTGTCGCACCTGATCCCGTCAGACGACCCGACCTTTGGCCCGCGGGATTGGCAGGATGCCTGTGCAAGCCATTGGGATGGAGACCTGATCGTCGGACACGACGGCATCCGCATCGCGTTATGACACGGCCAGCTGCCCAATAGCTAACAGATCGCGCCCGCTTGATGGATTCAAACGTGTCGGCGTGCTGCGATGATCCTGTCCATTTCGCGAAAATTAGGGCGTTTGGCTTTTGGATGCACAAAATCCGAAGCCAACGACGTGCCTTACGCATGGCCAAAGCCTTCATCGTCAAGCGCCGGACCATTGCGCCTGGAGTCGCGTTGAATGCACCATGGATCAACCGTGAAACAATTCGGCCAGATACGGAACGAAACAACGTCGCCGTCGATTTGCCGGATTGGGATCCATGTCGTGACCCTGTAATAGGCGTGTCATGTGGCAAACTGGTGTTCGGTAGATTCACACATTCAATTTGCCCAAGGGGATCGGTGCGAAACGCCGCGCTGGAATGGCGACTGCCGTCACGCCCCAACCTGGGAATGTGCGCAAAGCAGATTTCTGCCGTTCTTTGAATGCCGATGATACAGCATCTCCAGATCTTCGTTGCGCCGGATGATTTTTCTAGCCGGATCACGTGACTGACTTGCGCATACCAGCGCGGCGTTTCGCACTTGCGTCGGCATACCTGCCAAAGCCAACGGACCAAGAAGCATCGTTTCTGTCGGTGTGCTGTTGGCAAAAACGATCTCATGCCGGGCGCACAGAATGTGATAGTATTCGACGGTCTGCATCTCACTGCAGTGGCGGATGCCCCCATTACCGACCAGCTTCTTGGCCCCCACCAATATCTCGGGCGCCGAGAAAAGCCGCTGAGCGATCTTTGAGCGCAACATGATGCGATGCTGCGGAGAGATGCGGAGTTCTGTCTTTGGAATACCAGGGGCCAGCGCATCTGATGGGATGATGATCGGTCGAAAGTTGGGCCTTTGGATCAGCTTTTCGACCGGAACTTTGTTGCGCATCGACCATAGGACCGGCTGCGCGCCGTGATCCAGGGTCAACACGCGGTCACCGGCGCGAATGCTCTCGATTGGGCGCGGGCCACGCAATGTGTCGATCATTGTTCCGGCGACAAAGCAGACCGGTGCCGTCTGGACGTTGTTGTCCTGATCGACGTCTATGTCATGATTATTTGCCGATGATGTTGAATATTCACCCGTTGCAAGCGACGTAATCGGACCAATGTCGCCCAAGTCGTCATCAAACAACGCAAAGAAACGTTGTGTGCCCCCGCCGGTTGGTGTGGCCACAATAAAGACGACGTCCGAATCATCGCCATCGCCCGGAATTGTGGTACTTCCCCCGCCGGAATCGTTAACGGTGACATCCCCATCATCGAAAAGGCTCTCTGGAGAATACAGCGCAATATTGTATTGGATGCCACCGATTGTGATTGTCCCGCTTCGGGACGCGGCGGTTGCGTATAACTCGACGATATTTCCACCGTTGTTGTTGTTACTGCTGTCCGAATAGGTCGCATTGTCCACCACACCGAGAATGGCGCTGCCCGGTGCCCCACCCACAGAATAGGTATTGTTCTGGGCAAGCCCATCCAATTCAACAAGATCGGGGAGAGGTGTGTTGTTTGCTGCCATATGACCAATTCCAAGAATGCTTCTTTCGACGGTTTGGCATGGATCGGTAAAGATTGCGTTGTTGCGGGCAGTAAGTTGCTGCTCTGTGCAGTCCAATTTGTGGGGTGGCGTTTGACCCATAACAAATGGGTTCGACAACATCTGAATGATGACCTGATGTCCGCCCACGAAGGGTTGCATCGATCATATTGATCGGGGCTTTCAGTACTGGTTTAGGGACGATCAGAATCGTCTGACGCAGAACGGCTTTCGGGTCCAAATGAGTTGAGAGATCAGAATTTTATGCGTTCAGTTCATCAACCGTGTACATTGCCTGAGCATCTGTCCTGATGTGATCTCTGTCCCGGTGCGGTCGGCCTTTAAGGTGCATTTCCTCTAAAGTACTGTGAAGGCTTGGAGTCTCAAGGGTCGTTTCGACGTTTTCGCTATCTTAATTTCATCAGTTCTTCCCTGACTGCTTCAGTCGGCGTGCGCCATCCGAGGCATTTTCTGGGTGTGCCGTTCAAACTGTCACAAATCGAATTCATATCTCGATTTGAGAGCGCGGCGACGGACGTGTCACGTGGCATGTATCGTCGCGCGCGGCAAGTCATTCCGCCCGTACGTTGGCCGACCAGTCTTTCCACAACAGGTTCTGTTCTTCGTTCCGGCCCTTCTTTTCGGTATCAAAATACATCGGCACATCCCACCCGGTACGTTCAGCAAATGTTGCTCCCGCTTCTTTCAGGTGGTCATGCAGCGGCACTCGGCGCACACCGCGCGGAATGTACCTGCCGTCCAACCCAGCTGACACCACATTGAAAACCAGCCGATTCCGCGCTGCGGTCGTGATTGTATTTTGTGTTCATTTGGAAAGGATGCGCGCGCCGGAAAAGCATCGGCCCCATACCACGCGACGGTTCGCCGTCGATTATCCATTCCACCATCGTCAGGTCCACGCCACCGGAATTCAGGATGCCGTTGAAACTCATGCCTGCCGCAACGAACAAGCCTTTGATCTCACTTGTTGGTCCCAGATTGGGGCGCCCGTCGGGAGCGAAATTTTCGGGGCCGTAAAAGAAGATCTGAATATCCGTTTCGCTCAAGGCGGACATGCGTTCGAACATCTTTTCAAGACAGGGTTCAACATGTTCCATGTCAAAGGGCAGTTCGTTGATATCGAATTCTTCACGCGGTTAAGATTTCTTCGCCATTAACAAGTGCTGGTACAATGCCCATTGGTGAATACTGTCTGGCTTTATCTGATCCGGGGGTGACTTCAATTTGCTCGTAAGGTTCGCTTATTCCGAAGACGTTTCGTCGCCTTCAAATGCGCTTATGAGGCCTAGAGCGTCGCACCTAGAGCGCAGACTATTCGTTGCCAAAGCCAGTTCCACGCCATGCGAGGTCAGCAGTTCTGCGCGGCGGACTGGGTCATGAGTTGCCTGAATGGCGCCCCAAATAGCGGCTAATGCTTCTGAACTTTCTCGCAAGCCGTCCAGTGCTTCGGCGTTGGCAGCGGTTCTTGCAAGGGCAGTGCTTGTGTCTGATCTGTCACCCGGCTTCCTGAAATCCTCATCAGATAAAGCGAACACTGTGCCCTGCTTTGCCAGCTCTTCCTCAAGGACGACTATCTTTGCACGATGATAAGCGTAGGAGATGTTCTCGAGCAGAGCCACAATATCGACTGTGTCCCGTATACCGCCGATCCAAGCCCTGTAATCGCCGGCAGTTCCCGGGAAGGCGTTTACGTAGCGAGCTACGTCAAGGCCGGCCTCATAGGAACCATCGGGATGGGTGAGGCCCTCATACCCCAAAAGCTGCTTTGAACGGGCGATGATGCGGTTGTGAATGTCTGGGTCGGCAATATCGGCGTCACTCACGGCAAGCAAAGTCACCGCAGCCCCGCGTTTTTCTGGGTCAGGGACCCCTGCTAACAATAACTGTTGTTGGGAAAGCCAATCATCAATGAGTTTACGATTGGTGCGCGAACGCGCGTTCATGACATCGACTGAGCCGATAAGGGTTTCGACGCGCAGCAGGCAATATGTTGTCTCTGCAAAAGCGAGAGACGAGAACGTGTTGATAACCCCGCCGGTCATTTTGCCCGAAGTTGCATCATAGAAAGGGCCAAGGGCCGCGCTCTGGTCGCCCGTCATAGGTTTCTTGGGATCGCTTGGAACAACCAGTTTTAACTGACGTGCAATCGCCCATGCAGGGTCTTTTTGGTTGTCTTCAATCAGCGTCATTGCCTGTGGTGTGAATGAGGCGAGGAAATAGCCGGAAATGCCGCCGATGGCTTTCTGGAACGGTGTGAATATGCAGCATCTATCCATGAAGTTCTGAACCACATCTTTGGCCCACGGCATTGCACCCAACATCGATGTGGCATCGATCATCGCGTGGTGATTTTCGGGGTCTCGCCGCAACCATTCAAGCAGTGATCTGACTTCGTCCTCGGTATAGGTCGTTGCACCGGTGGTTTCATGACCGACGCCCACGAATAGAGTGATGCCCATCTGCTCAAGACGATCCGGGCCTGGGATTGAGCCTTCCGCATCCGAGAAAATGACATTGCCCGCCTGTCCGTTCATGGCGTGTTTCTGCAGTTCGAGGATCTGTGTCCCCCAGCTTTGACGGAAAAAACCAGAGGTCATCGCCGCTGGTGTTTCTGGTGCCGGGGTATCAACATAGACCCTCTGATCAGGGTTGTTCGGGTTCATCAGATGCATGATCGCAACGGTAAATCCACTATGTCCGCCACCTAGCCCCACCGCCATAGGGTTTGCTTTTGCGAACCCGAAGTAGCGATGGATATGGTGCATCATGTCCCGAAGAACGGCATCAGCCGGATAACCGCGATGCATGGATCGCCCAAGCTCGGAGGTTGTGAACGGGCCGAGATCATTCCCTTTGTCGTCCCGCTTGCGGTAGGTCTTCTCAATCCATCGATCGAAATCAAACCGGTTCTTGCGCCCATCGACTTCGTCCCTGATGACGTCTGTAATTGGGCCAACACCAAAGAACGGATTAACAGTTCGGGAAGGCGGGCCCAGCCGGGTTGCCTCAATCGAGGAAAGTCTTTGCGCGACGAGATCCGTCATAGGCCTGGTCCTGTATTCATGTTTAGGGTCGGATCCGAAAGCAACGGAATATCGGATAGTTTGTCAGGTTAGCTGAGCACTTCGACATTGCCATCAACAGGGAACGATTGGCCAGAAAGATTCCGGCCAGCATCCGAGATTAGAAAAGCTACCATGTCTGCCACATCTTCGGGCGGCGTCATGCGTCGCAGCGAAATTCTGTTGATGTAGTCTGCTTTCATCGTTTCATGGCTCACGTCAGTCAATCTTGCTTTGTCAGCAATCACCCCTTCCATGCGGGGTCCTTCAATGATGCCTGGCAGAACGGCATTAACCCTGATGTTGGCGGGCCCGAGTTCTTTTGCAAGGCTTTGCGTCAAACCAATGACGCCCCATTTTGCTGCAGAATACGGTGTCCGAAAGGCATACCCAAAACGGGCTGCCGCCGAGGCCATACTGACAATGCTGCCGCCTCCCGCAGCCTTGATGAGTGGAACTGCGTGATGCGCACACAGAAACTGGCCAGTTAAGCAGACGTCAATACAACGTGACCACTCTTCGGGTAAGATATCCTCCACACCAGCGGTTGGGCCTGCGATGCCGGCGTTGTTAACCAACGCATCAAGTCCTGACATCGTATTTTTGATCGCATCAAAGAACCGCGCGACCTGAACTGGGTCTGACACATCGGCGATCTCAGCGATCTCAGGCGCGAGTTCTTCCGAAGCCCGATCCAAAGCATTTCTGTCAACATCACATATCGCGAGATGTGCGCCCTGCTGTTTGAGCCTTCGCGCTATTGCAAGGCCAATGCCCCGGCCTGCTGCTGTAACAACAATGCACTTCCCGCGAAGGCCGGGAAGGTGCATTTGTTCAGAAGTTGCCGTCATTTTGTTTTCCTTTTCTTTTGGAAAAATACCTTGGCAACAGGGAGCCGGAACAGGGGCGACTTCGCAAGCTTTTCTCGTTGGCGCAAATTCTGGCCAAGTCGGAACAACTTTGGTCAGACAGGTCGATTGTTCCGGTAACAGATTGTCAAAAAACAATAAAACGCAAATTTCTTCTGGAATTTTTCGCAAGGCCCAGAGTTTTGACTCTGCAACTAATTTCACAATGTCAAATTAAAAATGACATTGTGAAATTAGTTTGCTTATAATCCGAACATGCCCAACGATAGAGGAGGGAGAAAAATGACAATGAAACGTGAGTCGCCTGAAGAATTCATCACACGAGATTCTGATGTTGCAGTTGGACCTGTAAAGGGGGGACCGAGCCTGCCTGAAGGGCCTCGCCACATACAATCTGTTGTGCGGGCGTTGGATATTCTGGAGGTCTTGGCCGGAGAGCGCGATGGTCTGGTATTATCCGAATTATCAGGTCGCGTTGGATTGAATTCTTCAACATGTCACCATTTGATTTCAACTTTGGTGGCGCGCGGATATGTCCTGCATCTTGGGCGCAGTCGTGGGTACGCCCTGGGGGCAAAGGTTCATGAACTCGTTGATCTCGCAGCAGGCGAATCTGATCCCGCAGAGCTTTTGAAGGATGACCTGAAACTTCTTGGATCGCAGCTTGGTCACGGTGTTCAACTTGCCGTACTCGCGGAAACGTCTCTTTTAACAAAGGTTAGAATTCCAGCGCCCGATCAGGTGTCCGCGGCGGTGGAGCCTGATGAGTTGATTAAGATGCGTGCGCTGCATGCGACAGCGACCGGCAAAGCGATTTTGGCATGGCTTCCGGAGATTGAACTGGTTCGGGTGATTTCCGCGAACGGGCTGACCCAATACACCGGAAAGACTCTGACAACCCTGTCAGGATTGATTGAAGATCTGCGTTTGGTTCGCCGCCGGGGTTATTCGATCGACGACGAGGAATTGAAAGAAGGGGTTGTGTGCATCGGTGCCGCCCTTCGCGACCCTGGCGGCGCCATCGTCGGATCAATTTCGATGACCGCCCCATCCGACAAAATGACCAAAGCTTACAGGACTGAGGTAGCCAAAAAGATGGTCTCTGCAGCCCTGGAATTCTCGAAGCGACTGCGCGGCGCAAAGCGGTAGCGCGACACCTAAAGCCACTAAACGGAGGAAAACCAATGGCGATGCCAGCGAATGTAACAACAAGTACTGACTACCCAGTCCCAGAGAAAATGAAGGCATGGGTCCTTGGAAATCCGGGCGAAATTTCGCTTGAGGGGAAGGATGTTCCAGCGCCTGCTAAAGCTGAAGTGCTGGTGCGCATTGATGCTGTTGCGATCTGTGCGACGGATCTGGAAATCATCCACAACGGCCCGCCTGCTCAAATTCACGGTGGTGACCCGTTCAACAAGAACTTCACGCCGGGCCATGAATATATGGGTACGGTTGTGGCCTTGGGGCCGGGTGTTGATGAATATGAAATCGGCGAACGGGTGACCGTCGAAATCCATGCTGGCTGCGGTCAGTGCAAGCGGTGCCGGGCAGGGATGTACACCTCCTGCCACAACTACGGCAAGAACTATGGCGATGTTGACAAGGGTCACCGGGCAAACGGTTTCACAACGGATGGTGGCTTTGCGGAATATGCCGTGAACAATATCAATACCCTGGTTCACGTGGCGGACACTATGACCGACGAAGAGGCGACATTGGTCGTCACTGCGGGCACGGCGATGTACGGCCTGACCGAGCTTGGCGGGCTAGTCGCTGGCGAAAGTGTTGTCGTTACAGGGCCAGGGCCAATCGGTCTTATGGGCGCCGCTGTTGCCAAGGCGCTTGGTGCCCAGCCAGTCATCCTGACCGGCACACGTGACAACAGGTTGGAAATCGGCAAACAGCTTGGCGCAGATCACGTGATCAACGTGCGCAACGAAGATGTCGTGTCGAAAGTGCGCGAGCTGACGGGTGGCAAAGGTGCCGACTATGTCGTCGAATGCGCCGGTGCGCCGGACGGGACCAATCAGGCAGCACAGATGCTCAACCGTGGCGGTAAGATCTGTCTGGCGGCTTTCCCACATAAGCCTGATGAAGTTGATGTCGCCTATTTGGTGCGCAACAACATCTATCTTTTTGGTATCCGTGGCGAAGGCAAGACCGCGACCCACCGCGCCGAAGCCTACATGCGTCAGAAGGTCTTTGATGCGACCCTGATCCACACTCATACGTTTGACATGACCGATCTTCAAGAAGCGCTCCGCTATGCCAAGGACCGTGTCGAGGATGCGATCAAAGTTGT
>JBAUHN010000456.1:0-7313 GCA_049680295.1 Sulfitobacter sp. | reverse complement strand
GAAGATAATGATCACGACCACGGCGACAATTGGTAAGGCCGGAGGCAGCGACGCAAAGCGCTCCTTCCACGTAAAGCCGGACACCGGTGGGCCGACGTTCTTCCAGATCATCGCGATGCTGATGATCAGGCCAGCATAGATAATCGCCGAAAACGCGCCCGGAATGAACCCGGCCAGCAGCAGTTTTCCCACGTCCTGTTCAACGATAATCGCATAGATCACCAAAATGGCCGAAGGCGGGATCAGCGAGGCAAGCGTGCCGCCTGCAGCCACCACACCTGCGGCAAATTGTTTGTTGTAGCCGATCTTGAGCATCTCGGGAATGGCAATGCGCGCAAACACCGCAGCCGTCGCCACAGACGCCCCGGACACGGCAGCAAATCCGGCGGTGGCAAAAATCGTCGACACCGCCAACCCGCCGGGTACCCAGGCGATCCAGCGTTTTGCGGCCTCAAACAGGGCCGTGGTCAGGCGCGCGTAATAGGCCAGATAGCCGATCAGGATAAACACCGGGATCAGGCTGAGAACCTGCGCGCTGACTTTGGAATGGGGTGTCAGGCCCGCAATACGCACGCTGACCTCAAGCGCTTTGCCAAACCGCGCCGGGTCATAGTCAAACCCGTTCCAGCGCAGCCAGACAAGGCCTACGAACCCCGCCAGACCGGCGGCAAAAGCAACCCGCATGCCCAGCAGAACCATGACCAGCATGCCGCCACTGGTCCAAAGACCGATTTCGATAGGTTCCATTCAGCTGTCCTCGGCCAGTTGGCCCGCCTCGGCGCGGGCTTGTTCGGCAATTGTCAGGTTCAGCGGCACCGCCACCGGGTTTTCCAAATTCAGCACAAAGGCGCGGCCGTAGCCCCAGGCCTGCAACAAAAGCCGCAGCATCAGCACGCCAAATGCCAAAGGCACCACCAGTTTCGACGGCCAGGTCGGCAAGCCAATATCAATGGAACTGTCACGGCTACACAGGGGCCTTGCACAATCAAAAGACCGTGCAAAATGTTCCCAGGCGCCCCATGTCAGCGCGACAATCAGCAGTAATATCAACAGGATCGAGATCAATTCGAACAGCCACAACACCCGCCCTTTCAGGGCCGAGACCAGCATGTCCATTCGGATATGGGTGCCGTCGCGCTGCACGTATGACACGCCCATGATCGCAATGATCGGCATCGCGGCTTCGATGTAATCGACATAGCCCATCAACGGCGCATTAAAAAACTTACGCCCTGTGACCGAATAAGCGGCCAGAAACATCAACGAAAATATAGCGATACCCGATAGAAGCGCGCAAAACCGTTCAACCGGCAACAGCGCCCGGTCCAGCCTGCTGAGCAAACTGCTGTCTTCCAATACGGCGGCTGAACCGGCCATACTGCGCCCCCCTTTTCGTGCTATAGGGCCGCACAAACTGTGCGGCCCCCATTTTTATGATTTACATCAGACGCTTATCGACCGCAATTAAATCAGTTTGAGGCTTTGGCATCGGCCAGCGTTTTGACCACCAGATCGTAAAGCTCCTGCCCTGGAAGGTTCTGTGCTTCCATGTCTGCGATCCACGCATCACGGGCAGGATCAGCCGCCACCGCACGGAAGGCCGTCAGGGTTTCTTCGCTGATCTCAACCTTTTCGACGCCTTTTTCGGCCAACACGCTGTCCCATTTTTCCAGCAATGTGCCGTAGTTCGCGAGGTAGTGCGAAATCGCTTCGTCAACGGAGCTGTCGAGCGCCTCACGCTCGGCGTCCGACAGGGCATCATAGGCATCGACGTTGACCACGACCGGGCAGTTGACCGTGCCGGGGTTCAGGTTGGCTGTCCACCAATCGGCCTGATTGATCGTGCCAAAGCTTAGATGCGCATGCTGGGCGAAGGCAACCGTATCGACAACGCCGCTTTCCATGGCCTGATAGGCCTCGGTTGCAGTCACGGATGTCGGTACACCGCCCACTGCCTCAAATGCTTTGCCCAGACCGCCGGTGGCGCGCACACGCATGCCTTCGAATTCGGAAAGTTCATCCCGAGGTTCGCCGGTGCCGACAAGGTTGTACTGTGGCATTGGCGAGGTCATCAGCAGTTTCGCATTCCACTGTGCCATTTCTTCCTGAACGGCCGGGTGCGCGTAGACGGCTTTGCTGACCGCGACCTCTTCGTTAAGGTTGCTGACGCCGAGAAACGGCAGTTCCAGCACAGTGATCAGACGGTTTTTATCGGGGTGATAGCCCGCACAAAACTGCGCCATCTCGAATGCGCCGATTGAAATCCCGTCAAGGTTTTCGCGGTTTTTTGACAATCCGCCGTAGCTTACGTTCATGGTGAAATCGCCGCCGGTCTTTTCAGACACGAGTTCAGCAATCTTTTCGACATGTTCGGTGAAGGCGCGGCGTTTGCCCCAGACCGAAACATTCCACTCGGTCGCGGCGGCTTCGGTGACAAACGCAAAGCTAAGCGCGCCGACAGCGGCGCTGGTCATATATCTGTTCATTGGTAACTCTCCCTTATCTGCGAGGTCTGACAGGACCCGCTTGAAGACAAGCTAGCGCGCAGGGACGCGGCTGCCAACCCATTGAATTAGACGTCATAAAAGTTCGACTTCGACAAAGGACATCGTAACAGTACCGTTGTTCACCACATTATGGGCGACGCCCGCATCACGGCGGTAACTTGTGCCCGCAGCGACAAAGGTTTCGCGACGCGCACCGCCCGGTTCTTCAAGCCGCATATGGCAGTCGGTTAAAGTGGTGATCACATTGTCAAAACCATGCATATGCCACTCGGTTTCGGCGCCAGGTTCAAAATCAAATCGGGTGACACGGACCCGCGCGTCGTCAATCATTTGTGTGGCAGTCGCCGGTGGTCTGGTCATGGTTTCCCTCGTTTGATCCGCGATGCGCTCCGGGTTGATTTCCTGTCGCAGTAAATTGTCGGGCGGCATCATCCGGCAATTGGGCCGGAATCCTTACATCTTTTCCGAAAAATTACAGGCTTTTCAGGACGTGGCAAAAAACTTTACAAAAAAAGCGTTCATTTCCCTATACTTATTCCCTTCTTTTCAATGCACGCTATGATCGCCCCAAAGTGTTTTTGCAAGCCGCATCAATCTGCGGCAAAAAGATCAACGAAAACGATAGCCAGGGAGGCACATTCAGCAATGTCCGACACATCCAAAACCTATCCACCATCTGCCGAAATGTCCAAAGGCGCGCATGTCGATGCAAAAGCCTATGACGCGATGTATCAAGCCTCTGTCACGGACCCCGACGGATTTTGGCGTGAGCAAGGTGCCCGCGTTGACTGGATCAAACCCTTTACCCAGGTCAAGGATGTCGATTTCACATTGGGCAATGTCTCGATCAATTGGTACGGCGATGGCACATTGAACGTCAGCGCCAACTGCATCGACCGCCACCTTGCGACGCGCGGTGATCAGACCGCCATCATCTGGGAACCCGACAGCCCCGACACGCCTGCACGGCACATCACTTACAAGGACTTGCATGATGCCGTCTGCCGGATGGCCAATGTCCTCAAATCCATGGGCGTGGAAAAGGGCGACCGCGTGATCATCTATATGCCGATGATCCCCGAGGCGGCCTATGCCATGCTGGCCTGCGCCCGAATTGGTGCCATTCATTCTATCGTTTTTGCCGGGTTTTCGCCCGATGCACTGGCCGCACGGGTCAACGGATCTGAGGCCAAGGTGGTCATTACCGCGGATTACGCCCCACGCGGCGGCAAGGCGACCCCCCTGAAATCAAACGCAGACAAAGCGCTGCTGCATTGTGACGACGACGTCAAATGTCTGGTGGTCAAACATACCGGCGGTCAGACCACATGGGTTGACGGGCGCGATTATGACTATAACGCGCTGGCAGAGGCCGCATCACCCGATTGCCCGCCCACCGAGATGAACGCCGAAGACCCGTTGTTCGTGCTGTATACCTCAGGCTCGACCGGACAGCCCAAAGGCGTTGTGCACACCACCGGCGGTTATCTGGTCTATGCGGCCATGACCCACGAGATCACCTTTGATTACCACGAAGGCGATGTGTTCTGGTGCACGGCGGATGTCGGCTGGGTCACAGGGCACAGCTATATCGTCTATGGCCCGCTGGCCAATGGCGCCACGACACTGATGTTCGAAGGGGTGCCAACCTACCCTGACGCCAGCCGGTTCTGGCAAGTCTGCGAAAAGCACAAAGTCAACCAGTTCTACACCGCCCCTACGGCCATTCGTGCGCTGATGGGGCAAGGTGACAGCTTTGCCGAAGGGGCCGACCTGTCCTCGATCAAAGTGCTGGGAACCGTGGGCGAGCCGATCAATCCCGAAGCCTGGAACTGGTACAATGACGTGATCGGCAAGGGCAAATGCCCCATCGTCGACACCTGGTGGCAGACCGAAACCGGCGGGCATTTGATGACCCCCCTGCCCGGTGCGCATGCGATGAAACCCGGATCGGCGATGAAGCCGTTTTTCGGTATCAAACCGGTGGTGCTGGAGCCTACCACAGGCGAGGAAATCCAGGGCAATGATGTCGAAGGTGTCTTGTGCATCGCCGACAGCTGGCCCGGTCAGATGCGATCCGTCTGGGGCGATCATGACCGGTTCGAAAAAACCTATTTCTCGGACTATAAGGGGTATTACTTTACCGGTGACGGTTGCAAACGCGATGCGGATGGCGATTATTGGATTACCGGGCGCGTTGACGATGTAATCAACGTCTCGGGCCACCGTATGGGCACGGCCGAGGTCGAAAGCGCGCTGGTCGCCCACGCAAAAGTCGCCGAAGCGGCCGTAGTCGGCTATCCCCATGACATCAAAGGCCAGGGCATCTATTGCTACGTGACCCTGATGAACGGCGAAGAACCATCCGAGGATTTGCGCAAAGAACTGCGGACATGGGTCCGCACCGAAATCGGCCCCATCGCCAGCCCTGACCTGATCCAATGGGCGCCCGGTCTGCCAAAAACCCGCTCCGGCAAGATCATGCGCCGTATCCTGCGCAAAATCGCCGAAGACGACTTTGGTGCGCTGGGGGACACTTCGACCTTGGCTGATCCGTCGGTGGTTGATGATCTGATCGAGAACCGGATGAATAAGGGCTGATAGGCAACTTAAGAAAGCAAGCCTGTGCAGAAGACGGACTGAGTTAATGCAGCGGTGATCAGGCGAGGATCACCGCTGCAAATTCAAGCCAAAAGACGGTCCCGAAAAACCCAAACAGTAAAACAATCCACTCCGCCCGAACAGCCAGGGAATGATTGTAGTTCATTAGGCGTCCGGGATCCGAGTACTCGTGGCGTTTTTCAGCGGGCAAACGCCACCAAAGCCGAAATTTCCATGCGATTTGAAGGCCCCCAACAACGACGACAACCCAAAAAAATTTCTGAAAAATCAGATACATAAAAGCCAATATTGCCCCACTTAGAAGCAGCGCAAAAACAGCAATACAACGATCAATCAAAGATAGCGTAATAATACTCTAAAGTGTCAATCAGAAGATAATCGTGATTTCGACCAAAAAAACAAACTTGGATCTTTAACCTGAAACTTGCTCCGATACCTATTTTGTTTACCTGCTAACTTGGACGACTTTGTGTCGTTAACAATCGTATTTCGCGCCAGCGAAAGTCTATCAAACGCCCCATTGCGACGCCAAAAACTTGTTGTACAATCGCACATGGTTGGCAGTCGCCAAGGCGTCGCTGTTCCAATTCGAAAGCTGAACCTGCCTTGATACACCGCGACAGGTTATGGCACGTTTGCTCAGCGCCGCGTCAAAGGTCAGCGAAAATCGACTGTTTCAGACGGCATGCCCAGACTGGGGGGGCCAAAATGAAGACTTATCCTATGCACAAAGGATCATGCCTGTGCGGCGCAGTGCGATTTCGGGTTTCGGGCAAGCTGCCAGACCCGACAGCCTGCCACTGCACAATATGTCGCAAGTTCTCCGGCCATTTTGAGGCTTCAACCGATGTTCCTAAAACTGCACTGACAATTGACGGCGCCGATCAGATCAGCTGGTTCGCGTCATCCGCAAAAGTACGACGTGGATTTTGCGCGACCTGCGGGTCGTCGCTGTTTTTCGATCCAAATTTCCACGATTGGATCGGCATCAGCATGGGCGCGTTTGACGGTTTGACCGAAACAAAACTTGGGCGCCACATTTTTGTCGCGGACAAGGGCGAATACTATGACATTTCCGATGGGTTGCCGCAGAATTCGCAGTGATTGGAGCCGGGTAAGTCCAAAGAGGCGGTCTTAACCGGCCGCTCGCATAAGTAGCAAGTCACGGTCAATATGCTGGACAAATGAGCCAGCGCATGGCACCGCTATCGTCATGAATGAAAAGGTGCATTTTTTCGATCCAACCCCCGAAACTGCCCGCGATTTACGGCGCGCGTTTGGGCGGTATGGCACAGGCGTCACCGTCATCACCACGCAGACAGACATTGGCCCCATCGGCATGACGGCAAATTCCTTTGCCTCTGTCTCATTGGACCCGCCATTGGTGTTGTGGTCCCCCGCAACCGGATCGCAACGTCATGATGCTTTTGCCGCGACCGATCATTTTTGCGTTCATGTCCTGGGCGCAGATCAGTTGGAATTGGCGCAGCATTTTGCCAGCCAGGGTCACGGCATGGATACATTCGCCTGGGAAAACGGCCCCGGTGGCGCGCCTGCGATTGCAGGGTGTCTGGCGGTGTTTCATTGCAAAACACATGCGGTGCATCCGGCAGGTGATCATTCGCTGATATTGGGCGAGGTTGTTCACGTCGCCCTGCGCGAAAGCGATGGACCGGGCTTGTTGTTCGATCAGGGGCGTTTTGGACAATTTGCCCCGGCAGACTAAACCGGGCAAAAGAAATTCGCTTTAGTAATCTCGTTCGAAAAAGATGCCGACACCGGTATTGCCGTCTGACCCGACAGTGCCTTTGGCGGTCAATGCATCGGTCAGATCAAGGTTAAGTGAGATTTCGGCGGACCCGTCAGACACAGCCGTCACGTCGGTATAAACATTATCCGACAAGTATTTCCCTGCCCTCAGCGCGGTTTGCCCGTCGTCAGTCGTGGAAACATCCAGATCATCAAGGCCAAAGCCCTCGCGCAGGTTGCCGATGATCCCTGCCCCGCCACGCCCCGCCAGCGTGGCCACAGCATTGGCCAGTTGCAACGCCTGAAATGCCGAAATTTGCGTCAGGTCGCGTCCGAACAAAAGTTGCGACAAAACCTCATCCTGCGGCGCTTCGGGGGTTGAGCTGAACGTGACCGTGGGTTGATCCGCAGGCCCTTCAAGGATCACGCTGACAG
>JBAUHN010000455.1:0-13205 GCA_049680295.1 Sulfitobacter sp. | reverse complement strand
GTTGTGGCCTACCTGGCCACGCTCAAGGAATAACCAAACCCTATCAGGGCTGAGGGAGTAAGATTTATGAAACTGACAAGACGCAATGCAATACTGTTGGGGGCAAGTGCCTTTGCCATGGTAGGATTGCCCATTCATGCAGCGGTTACTGCTGATGAGGCGATTGCGGCCTTTACCGGCGGTGCCGATATTGGCGACGGTGATATCAAGTTGACCGCGCCTGAAATCGCTGAAAATGGCAACACTGTACCGATTGAGGTGTCTTCGGGGACCGCGGTCGAGATCATGGTGCTGGCGATGGGCAACCCGACACCCAGTGTGGCGACCTTCAAGTTCGGTAAACTGGCGGCCTCGCGCGCGGCATCCACACGGATTCGGCTTGCCGGGACGCAAGATGTCGTGGCGATCGCAAAGCTTGACGATGGCTCGTTCGTACAGGCATCCAGCACGGTCAAGGTCACAATCGGCGGCTGCGGCGGCTAAACAGGTTCAAGGAGAATTATCATGGCATCTGGTGTAAAACCACGCGTCAAAGTCCCTAAGACAGCTGCGGCTGGTGAGGCGATCACGATCAAAACGCTGATCAGCCACAAGATGGAATCCGGTCAACGCAAGGATGATGATGGCAACATCATTCCACGTTCGATCATCAACCGATTCACCTGCGATTTTAATGGTGAAAACGTTGTGGACGTCACGCTGGAGCCGGCGATTTCGACGAACCCTTATTTCGAGTTCGAAGCACTTGTTCCCGAAGCGGGCGAGTTCAAGTTCACCTGGTATGACGATGACGGTTCTGTCTACGAAGAATCCAAATCAATCGCGATCGGCTGAACCAATAGTCTTGGGAGGGACATCATGAAGAATTTTACAGGCGCAGTTCTGGCGTCAGTGTTGACAGTCACCGGCGTCTCTGCGGATCCGGTTGACGACACGTTGGTCCTTAATGGCGAAACGGAAATAGTAACACGGACAGCGGCACCCGCCCATGTGTCAGATGCGCTGGACGAAGTGATGTCGGGTTGGCTGTTTCGCGGTACCGAAACCCGTGCGATGCAGTCCGATGATTTCGACAATCCTGGCATGATCTTTGTCGAAAAGGCGCAGGAATCGTGGATTTCGGTTGAAGGTAGTGAGGGAAAATCATGTTCATCGTGTCATAACGATATGGAAAGCATGGCAGGCGTCAAAGCGACCTATCCAAAGTGGAACGAAGCGGCTGGCGAAGTGCGCACCTTGCAGATGCAGGTGAACGATTGCCGGACCAACCGTATGGGTGCCGAGGCGTGGAAATACGACAAAGACGATGCCATCAACATGGAAGCGGCACTTTCGGCCGTATCGCGCGGCATGCCTGTGAATGTGGCGATTGATGGCCCCGCGCAATCCATGTGGGAACAGGGCAAAGAACTGTATTACACCCGGACAGGCCAGCTGGAGTTATCATGCTCCAATTGTCACGAGGACAATTATGGCAGCATGATTCGCGCAGACCACCTGAGCCAAGGTCAAATTAACGGATTTCCGGTTTACCGCCTGAAAAACACCAAGCTGAACGGCGCGCATTCCCGTTTCAAAGGCTGTATTCGTGATACACGCGCTGAAACATACAGCCCCGGAAGCCCGGAGTTTATCGCTCTGGAGCTTTATGTCGCATCACGCGGCAACGGCCTAAGCGTCGAAGGTCCGTCCATCCGCAACTAGTATTCTGAGGCCCCGTCCGGTGATCTGGCGCGGGGCTTCAGCGTTTCCATATTATTCACAAATGCGCATATGTATGTGCAGCTTGGAGATTTTCGGATGATTTCCCGCCGCGATTTTTTGCAAACAAGTATGGCCGCTGCCGCACTCTATGGCACATCGGGTTTTGGTAATTGGGCGCGTGTCGCAGCGCAGCAAGCGCTGACACAGGACAAATTGCTGGAGTTTGATACTTTCGGAAATGTCTCACTGATCCATATCACGGACATTCATGCGCAGCTCAAGCCGATCTATTTTCGCGAACCTTCAGTCAATATCGGGGTCGGGGGCAACAAAGGCGCGGTTCCGCATCTGACGGGCGCGGATTTCCGCAAGCTTTATGGCGTCGACGATGGCAGCGCGTCGGCCTACGCGCTGACTTACGATGATTTCTCGTCACTGGCCCAAAGCTATGGGCGCGTAGGTGGGATGGACCGGGTGGCAACCGTGATCAACTCCATTCGCGCAGATCGCCCTGATGCCCTTTTGCTGGATGGCGGCGACACTTGGCACGGCAGCTACACCTGCTATCAGACCCAAGGGCAGGACATGGTCAACGTCATGAACGCCCTGAAACCTGACGCGATGACCTTCCATTGGGAATTTACATTGGGGTCCGAAAGGGTCAACGAAATCGTCGAAGGATTGCCTTTCGCCGCGCTGGGTCAGAATATCTTTGATGCCGAATGGGATGAACCAACCGAGTTGTTTCCACCTTACAAGTTCTTTGAGCGGGGTGGGGTCAAGATCGCTGTGATCGGTCAGGCTTTTCCCTATATGCCCATCGCGAATCCCGGCTGGATGTTCCCGGAATACTCGTTCGGTATCCGGGACGAACGGATGCAGGAGATGGTGGAAGAAGTCCGCGCCCAAGGGGCGGAACTGGTGGTTTGCCTCAGCCACAATGGCTTTGATGTAGACAAACAGATGGCGGGCAAGGTGACCGGCATCGACGTAATCCTGTCGGGTCATACCCATGATGCACTGCCCGAACCGGTTTTGGTGGGCGAGACGATCATCGTCGCCTCAGGTTCAAACGGCAAATTCGTAAGCCGCGTCGATCTGGACGTGCGCGACGGGCGCATGCTGGGGTTCCGTCACAAACTGATCCCGATCTTTTCGGATGTGATTGCGCCGGATGCCGAGGTGTCCGCGCTGATTGATGAACAACGTGCACCATTTGCGGACACCTTGAAGGAAGTGATCGGCCGTACAGGTGACGCCCAGACACTTTACCGCCGTGGTAATTTCAACGGCACATGGGATGATCTGATTTGCGATGCGTTGATTTCCGAGCGCGAGGCTGACATTGCAATGTCCCCCGGCGTGCGCTGGGGGCCGTCAATTCTGCCGGGGCAGGATATCACCCGCGAGGATATCTGGAACGTCACCTCGATGACCTATGGCGAGGCATACCGAACTGAAATGACAGGCGAGTTCCTGCATGTGGTGTTAGAAGACGTGGCCGACAATCTGTTCAATCCTGATCCCTATTATCAGCAAGGCGGCGACATGGTTCGCGTCGGTGGTCTGGGTTACCGTATTGATGTGACCAAACCGCAGGGTGACCGGATCACCGAAATGACCTTGCTAAAAACGGGCGAGGCGATTGATCCGTCTAAGACCTATCAGGTCGCAGGTTGGGCGTCCGTCAATGAAGACACGACAGGCCCGCAAATCTGGGATGTGGTCGAAGCGCATATCGCCAAACAGGGCACCATTTCCCTTGATCCCAACAACAGTGTGAAAGTGGTCGGCGTCTAGGCAGGCTGCGAAAAGGAGGCATCTGAAATGTCAGATCACAAAACAGGCAACGGCCCGTCGCGTCGCACGTTTTTGCGTGGTGCAGCGGCGGCGGGCGCTGGGGCCTTGGCTGCTGGGGCAGCAAAGGCGCAGAGTGCGGATCCCTTGATCACCGAAGTGCAGCCTTGGGCACAGGGGTTTGGCGACGGCGTCGATGCGACGCCTTATGGCTTGCCCATTGAACACGAAGCAGACGTGATCCGGCGCAATGTGGAATGGTTGACGGCGGATACAGTAAGCTCGATCAACTTCACGCCTATCCATGCATTGGACGGCACGATTACGCCGCAGGGCTGCGCATTCGAGCGGCATCATTCAGGTGCGATCGACCTCAAGAAGCAAGATTACCGCCTGATGATCAACGGATTGGTCGACACGCCTCTGGTCTTTACTTACGCCGATCTTGAACGTTTTCCGCGTGAGAACCACGTCTATTTCTGCGAATGTGCGGCGAATACCGGTATGGAGTGGGCCGGTGCCCAGCTGAACGGGGCGCAGTTTACCCACGGTATGATTCACAACATGGAATACACCGGCGTGCCGCTGCGCGCGTTGTTGGAAGAAGCAGGTTTAGATACCGCTGGCGACCTTAAGGACAAATGGGTCTTTGTTGAGGGCGCCGATGCGTCGTCAAACGGACGATCAATCCCGATGGAAAAGGCTTTGGACGATGTGCTCGTAGCATTCAAAGCCAACGGCGAGGCATTGCGTAAAGAGCACGGGTATCCAGTTCGCCTCGTCGTGCCAGGGTGGGAAGGCAACATGTGGGTCAAATGGATCCGCCGGATCGAAGTGATGGATGGACCCGTGGAAAGCCGCGAGGAAACCAGCAAATACACCGATGTTCTGGAAAACGGTATTGCCCGCAAATGGACATGGGCGATGGACGCAAAATCCGTTGTCACCAGCCCCAGCCCACAGTCCCCCATCGCGCATGGCAAAGGACCGTTGGTTATCACAGGTTTGGCGTGGTCAGGGCGCGGAGCCATCAGCCGCGTGGATGTGTCCAAAGACGGCGGCATGTCGTGGGAAACTGCCCGTCTTGCCAAACCGGGAGAGAAAATGGCGTTGACGCGGTTCTATCTTGATACCGACTGGGATGGCTCTGAAATGATGCTGCAAAGCCGTGCGATGGATGACACAGGCTATGTGCAACCGACCAAAACTCAGTTGCGCGCGGTGCGTGGGCTGAACTCAATCTATCACAACAATTGTATCCAGACATGGCTGGTACGTGCGAACGGCGAGGCAGAAAATGTCGAAGTTTCTTAAGATTTTTGTGCCCGCCTTGGGCGGAACGGCTTTCGCCCTTTCAATGAGCTACATTTTGGCGGGTCAATTTGTCGCCGAAATCCCAACCGGTGGACTACAGCTTGTCGGGGCGGCTAACGCCCAAGAGGCTGCGGAAACACCTGAACCCGCAGAAACGGAAACACCTGAACCGGCCCCGACCATGGTCAAATCGACGCCGCTGGGCCTGGGGCGAGCAGCGTTGCCTGCCGAAATCGCCGCTTGGGACGGGGACATTTCCCCTGATGGAACGGGCCTGCCTGTCGGGTCAGGCGATGCATTGGACGGCGAGGAAATCTTTGCCGATCAATGTGCCGCTTGTCATGGCGATTTTGCCGAGGGCATTGACAACTGGCCCAAACTGGCAGGTGGCGCAGATACGCTGGATCACGACGACCCGCTCAAGACTGTCGGATCCTACTGGCCGTATCTGACAACAGCCTATGATTACATCAAACGAAGCATGCCTTACGGCAACGCAGGCACCCTAAGTGATGATGAGGTGTACGCGATCGTGGCCTACATCCTCTATTCCAATGACCTGATCGAAGACGATTTCGTGCTGACGAATGAAACCTTGCTTGAGGTTGAGATGCCCAATGCGGGGGGTTTCATTGTAGATGACCGTGCGGAAGCTGAATACGCCCAATGGTCGGGCGAGCCGTGCATGGAAAACTGTAAGGATGAAGTACAGATCACAATGCGGGCCATGGTTTTGGATGTGACACCCCAAGAGGAGGGTGCATCGGAAGAAGCAGCTAAAACCGAAGAGGCTGTTGAAACGGCGAACGCGACAGAGCCTGTCGAAACAGCCGCCACCACAGATGAGCCAACCCAAGAGGCCGAAACCGTGACGCCAGCCGCCTTTGATGCAGAATTGGCAGCTGCGGGCGAGAAGGTCTTTAAGAAGTGCAAGGCCTGCCACCAGATTGGCGAGGGTGCAGAAAACAAGTCGGGTCCAATTCTGAACGGTGTCGTCGGCAACCCCGCAGGTGCGGTTGACGGGTTCAAGTACTCCAAACCGATGACGGCTGCCGCCGAGGGTGGACTGGTGTGGACCCAAGACGAGCTCGCTGCGTTTTTGGCCAAGCCCAAAGCCTACATGAAGGGGACCAAGATGTCCTTTGCGGGTCTTAAAAAGGACGAAGACCAGCAGGCCGTCATCGAATACCTGAAGTCGTTTGAGGATTGATCCTTGGGCCTTCGCATTCAATCCTGTCTGAGCCTTGTTGGCTGTTTCGTAGCAGGGATTGCTTTGGCGGATGCGGATAAAGGCGCGGTTGTCTTTCAGAAATGCAAATCATGTCACCAGATTGGTGACGGTGCAAAACATGGGGTCGGCCCGAATCTTAACGGTATTTTTGGCCGCGCTGCAGGATCGTTGGATGGGGTCAAATACTCTAAAAGCATGGCGCGCGCAGGCGCTGATGGATTGGTCTGGACAGACGAAACGCTGGATGCCTTCCTTGAGAACCCCAAAGCACTGGTGTCCAAGACCCGTATGAGTTTCAAGGGGATTCCCGACGCTGAAGACCGTGTGAACCTATTGATTTATCTACGCAGTTTTTCGGACGACCCGGCGAATATTCCCGAGGCGGAACCGACGGCTAAAGGCGTGGACCATGATCTTGACCCCGCCATCCTGGCACTTGAGGGGGATCCGGAATACGGCGAATACCTCGCCAGTGAATGCAAGACCTGCCATCAGGCCAGCGGGGCAAACGACGGCATCCCCGGCATCAGCGGCTGGCCCACGGACGATTTCGTGGTGGCAATGCACGCCTATAAACAGAAAATCAGACCGCACCCTGTCATGCAAATGATGGCGGGGCGTTTGTCAGATGAAGAGATCGCGGCGCTCGCTGCATATTTTGTGGACCTCGAATAAGAGGCCACTTTTGGGAGGAGACAACATGAAACTCAACAGACGTATTTTCTTGGGCACGGGTACCGCTGCGGTGGCAACTTTGGCGGCACCGGCGGTTTTCGCGGATGGTCACGGTAAGCCACGTGTGGTCGTTGTGGGCGGCGGGGCCGGGGGCGCTACGGCTGCACGCTACATCGCCAAGGACAGTAATGGAGAGATCGCAGTCACGCTGATCGAACCCACGCGGATGTATTACACCTGCTTCTTTTCAAATCTCTATCTTGGCGGCTTCAAGGAAATGGACGATTTGGGCCACAGCTATGGCACGCTTGCGGCGTCTGGTGTGAATGTGGTGCACGATTGGGCTGTGGGTGTAGACCGCGATGCCAAGACTGTAGCACTCGCAAGTGGTGGTTCGGTGCCTTACGACAAGCTGATCCTGTCGCCTGGCATTGATTTTGTCGACGGCGCTGTTGAAGGGTGGGATCTGTCCGCGCAGAACGCTATGCCGCATGCCTACAAAGGTGGTTCGCAGACCGAATTGCTGAAGGCGCAGATCATGGCGATGCCCGAAGGTGGGACATTTGCAATGGTGGCACCGCCAAACCCCTACCGTTGTCCGCCCGGCCCCTATGAGCGGGTATCGATGGTGGCGCATTACCTGAAGGCCAACAACCCGACAGCCAAGATTATCGTGGCTGACCCCAAGCCCAAGTTTTCCAAGCAGGGCCTGTTTCAAGAGGGCTGGGCCAACCACTATGAACGCATGGTCGACTGGATCGGCGAGGATTTCGGTGGCGGAAACGTGTCCGTTGATCCAAATGCGATGACGGTCAGCATTGATGGCGACGTGACCAACGTGGACGTCTGCAATGTTATTCCTGCGATGAAGGCGGGGCACATTGCTGAGTTGGCGGGCGTGACGGATGGCAACTGGGCCCCGGTGAACGCCGTCGATATGTCATCAAAGGCTGACGCGGATGTCTACGTTCTGGGAGATGCGTCCCAACAGGGTGATATGCCAAAGTCTGGGTTCTCGGCCAATTCACAGGCCAAGGTCTGCGCCAATGCCGTGCGCGGTGCGCTGACCGGCTCCAAAGTGTTCCCGGCGAAGTTCTCCAACACCTGCTGGTCGCTGATCGACACCAATGACGGAGTTAAGGTCGGTGCCACTTACGAGGCTACGGATGAGAAAATCGCCAAGGTTGACGGGTTCATTTCGGAAACCGGCGAAAGTGCCGCGTTGCGCAAAACGACCTATGAGGAATCTGAGGGCTGGTATGCCGGCATTACGGCTGACATGTTCGGATAAGACGTCTGGCAGGGTTTTGATTTGCGTCAAGGCCCTGCCGCAAAAACACAGCTATCTTGCTGGCGTATAGGGGGATTATATCATGAGATCTTTTCTGATTGGCGGGTTACTCACTGCACTGAGCGCGGGCATCGCCGCTGCGCAGGAAGGCGCGACGGTCTATCCATTCGACGGCAGCTTTGAGGATGCAGCGTTCAGCGTGGAAAGCGCTATCGTAGGTAAAGGGTTGGTCATAGACTACACCAGCCATGTTGGCGAAATGTTGAACCGGACAAGCGCGGATGTGGGCAGCGACGTCAAGCTGTTCGAAGAAGCAGACATATTCGTATTTTGTTCGGCTGTGGTTTCCAGAAAGGTGATGGAGGCCGATCCGATGAATATCGCCCATTGCCCTTACGGCATCTTTGTTGCCGATCAAGCAGGAGCGGTGATCGTTGGCTATCGCAACTACCCTGAAGGCCCGATGCAAGAAGTACAGGCACTGCTGGACGGGATCGCGCGTGAGGCTGTGGGCGCGGAATGAACTACAAGAACTTTTTTCAAGGCGCACTTACGGATCTGCGTGATCAGGGCAACTACCGGATCTTTGCAGAGTTGGAACGACATTGCGGAGATTTTCCGCGTGCAAAATCGCATGGTGCGGAAATTTCGGATGTCACAATCTGGTGTTCGAATGATTACCTGGGCATGGGACAGCACCCCAAAGTGCTGTCCGCCATGCATGAGGCGCTTGACCGTTGCGGTGCCGGGGCAGGCGGCACGCGCAACATCTCTGGCAACACGCATGACCATGTCCTGCTGGAAAGGGAGCTTGCCGATTTGCATGACAAAGAAGCGGCGCTGCTTTTTACCTCCGGGTATGTTTCGAACTGGGCAGCTTTGAGTACTTTGGCAGGGCGCATCCCCGATTGTGTGGTCCTGTCGGACGCCCTTAACCATGCTTCAATGATTGAAGGGATCAGGCATTCCCGCGCCGAATGCGTGGTCTGGGCCCACAACGATTTGTCGGACCTTGAGGCGAAACTGGCGGCTCTCCCGCTGGACCGACCCAAGCTTATTGCCTTTGAGAGCGTGTATTCCATGGACGGCGACGTAGCCCCCATTGCTGCGATCTGCGATTTGGCCGACAAATACAATGCCATGACCTATCTGGACGAAGTCCACGCCGTTGGCCTTTACGGCCCACGCGGCGGCGGCATTGCTGAGCGCGAAGGGCTGATGCACCGGTTGGACGTGATCGAGGGCACTTTGGGCAAGGCTTATGGTGTTGTCGGTGGCTACATTACTGCGTCCACGGTGATTTGCGATTTCGTGCGCAGTTTTGCCAGTGGGTTCATTTTTACCACCGCTTTGCCGCCTGCCGTGGCCGCAGGTGCTGCGGCATCTATTCGCCACCTCAAGCAAAGCAACACTGAACGCGCGCAACAACAGGCAAAAGTTGCGCAAGTCCGCGAAAAGTTGGAAATATTGGGCATTCCACATGTCCCAAACCCGAGCCATATCATTCCGGTGATGGTCGGCGATCCGGTAAAGTGCAAGTATATTTCGGATGTGCTGCTGAAGGACTACGGCGTATACATTCAGCCGATAAATTACCCAACGGTGCCAAAGGGAACGGAACGTCTGCGTATTACACCGTCACCGGTCCATACCGATGAAGATGTCGATCATCTGATGCACGCGTTGGGCGCACTATGGGAACAGTGCCAGCTGGCCAGGCTGCCGCTTGCGGCCCAGTAGCGGATGAAAGGGTTTCCAGATTTGCCGCCGATCTGGTGGCTTGGCAGCATTGCCGTGATTTATCTTGGAAAATACCTGGCGCCGGGTTGGCATATTGATATTGCTGTTTTCACGCTGGGTTCAAAGCTGATACTGGCGGGCGCTTTGTTTATCATCGCCTGGTCGGGCATCTGGTTTTACAAAAAGAAGACCCCGATTGAGCCGCACCACCAGCCAAAGACATTGATCAAGGAAGGTCCCTACCGTCTGTCGCGGAATCCGATCTATCTTTCTTTGATCCTGCTGACCTGCGCATCTGCACTTGGGCACGGTTCGGTGCTTGGCCTGGTCTGCGCGGCAATCCTGTGGTGGGTGCTGAACAGGCGCTTTGTCTTGCCCGAAGAGGCGGCGCTGCTCAGGGCGTTCGGGCGTGAGGCAGAGGCGTATTTCAAGGCGACACGCCGCTGGATCTAACCATCTCCGCCGTGCGGTCTTACTCGAACTCCATTTGTTCAAAAACACGCCCCGCATTTTTTGTTGCCAATTCCTCAAACGTATCGAGTTTGGCATAGGGGGACTGATCGACGTAATAGGCATCTGCCAAATCGCCACCTTCCTCAAGATGCGCGCCGATTTGTTCGCGCAGATAAATCAAATAGTCGCGCGTGTAGCGTCGGACCTGATCCATGTTTGTGGGATGACCGTGGCCGGGAATGACATAAGTGGCGTTCAGTGCTTCGAATTCATTGTCCCATGTCTCAATCCAGTCTGCTGTCATCGTATGGTCGAAAATTGGCAACATTCGTTCGTGAAAGGCCATGTCGCCTGAGATGACAAGACTTTGCCGGGGAAGCCAGATGACAATGTCACCGGGACTGTGCGCGGGGCCAAGGTAGTGCGCTTCGATCCGCATGCCTCCGATCTCGACAATATGAACGTCTTGAAAAGTCTTGGTCGGCAGGGCAACCCGTGTCTGGTCGGCGCGTTCCTTTACTCGGTCTTGGGCTGCACGCAACGACTGCCCGCCATGGGCTTCGAATTCCGCCGCCGCGTCAACATGGGCCACAATTTCGACGCCCTGATCCGCCCAGTAGCTGTTGCCGAGCATGGCGTGACCTTGGCCGTTCTCGTTGAAAACCAACTTGACGGGCTGGTCAGTCACGACCTTGATTTCGTCGTGCAGCGCCTTGGCCAGAAGGTAGGACGCCCCCCCATTTATCACGACAACACCGTCATCGGTAACAAGGAAGCTGAGGTTGTTGTTGTGGCCGGCATTGTCATAGGTCGGAGGTGCCGTGGCCCCAATGGCGGACCAGACATTCGGGATCACTTCAACCGGTTTTGAGTACAGCATTGATGCTGGATATTGATCCGCGATGTCTTCGCTGGCAAAGGCCGGGGCGGCCAGAAGGGCAAATGTCATCAGGTAGGTTTTCATGCTCAACCCTCCGCCACAAAAACATAGCCATCGGGTGTGCGTTCCACGACACCCAATCCATTGCCGGTCAAATGGTATCCGATCACGCGGGTCTTTTCGTGCGCCAGCTGATCCATAAGGGACACACGGGTCGCGGCGGCCAGCGCCTGATCCTGATCGGACCCGGATTGCCATTCAGGCCTGGCAAACGCGATGTGATCGTTGCCAATGCAATCGCCGAGGATCATTATGGCGTCACTTCCATCGCGCACTTCGAATGCCATGTGACCGGGCGTATGCCCAAAGGTCGCTCTGGCAGCCACGCCGGGCATGATTTCCTGCCCATCCCTGAAAAAGCTGATCTGATCTTCGATCATTTCCAGCCTGCGTTTGGCCCCGACCGCGAAAGAGGCGCGAGAGTCCCCAATGTCATTAACCGTATTGGGGTCCATCCAATAGTCCCATTCGGCCTTGCCGATCATATAGGTTGCTTCAGGAAAAAGCGGGTCATCAAAATCATCAAGTAGGCCCCATAAATGATCAGGGTGGGCATGGGTGAAAACAATGTCCGTCACATCCTCGGGTGCGACACCCAAGGCGTCCAGAGACGCCAGCAGGATACCTGCGTTCGGAGAAAAGTCCGGCCCCGATCCGACATCGAACAGCACAGTCCGATCCTCCTGCCGTAGCAGAGTTACATTGCAGGGTGGTGTCAGCACCTCTGGCGATTGGCCGTATCTTTCGAGGATGGGAAGCAAAGCGTCTTTGGGCATCGGATCGAATATGAATCCACCCGGCAGGGTTAGGGACCCATCGCTTGCAATGTCGATTTGCATGCCACCAAGCCTGAGCTGCGCGCGGGCAGGGGCCGCGTACAACCCAAATGTCGCCAAAGAAGTGAGTGCGGCACTTCCAGCCAGAAACCTACGTCTGGGAACCATAGCCATTTCCTCTATTAATTCGTTTTTCTGAATATGAAGGATTGTATTGCCCAGAGCAAGCAATATAGCGGTGGTAGGCGTCCGGCCCATGACGCGAATTTTCTCAAACCGGTTGCTACCAGACGATGCATTTTGTCCCATCTTGCAGGACTGTCTGGTAAACTCAAATAATAATCTCTCTGTCATGTCGAGTATGGGGCGCTATCATTCAGTTTCATTTTTGTAGAAAGGATTTGTAATGAAGAGTTTGTTGATTTTTCTAGCCTTGGGGCTTTGCCTGAGCCCTATTGAGGCAACTGCCGAAAGTTTGATGTTTGAGTATTATGCGACGCTGAGTCCGCAGGACACCTACAATTCTCGCGGCGCGCCACTGAGCGATGTTTGCGCCATCGTCCGACAAGATCGCGCAAACGTGCACAAGTTTGGCAACCCAGACCGAGAGCAGCCAGACGGTTTCTTCACCAGCTCAGAGCGTCGCACCATGATCGCTGGGAAATGCGACTATTCTCGAAGCCACCACACCGTTGATCGCATTCGGAGCCAGTTCATCGGCTTTGTATTGGTCCGTGTGTACGGCTCCGGAGGATCGGTCACACGGGTTCAAATTTTGGAGGCTGCGGGCTAATTTGCCTGCATTTGTCTGCGCAAGGATCCGGCTTGCTCGACCTCGACGGCGTCTTGAACTTCGGTTCAACCGCGTCTGCACGCAGGTACTTTTTGATGGTGTTGCGAGACAAACCCGTAGGTCGGGCAAGCTCTCGTATCGGCATTTTGTCACGCAATGCCCCGTCTCATGATTTGCAAGCAAACCACTTCCGGGCAGCGAGCGTCGAGTGACACTCAATAATCCCATGTCGAATACTCCAAATCTCCCTGACAAAAACGTCAGGGCAATGTGAGATTCGGCAAACCTCAGTCTTGGGAACAATTCCTGTATTTATTCTGTTCTTGGAGCAGACGTAGAGTCACATCGATCACAACAAATTGCCGTAAGTGTTTGGAAATATTGTGTAAAATGGTGCCCCCACACGGCATCTTACGACATATCCATGTATGAACATGTGTGAACATTTGCTCGTTGATTTAAGTGGTTATTTCGAAATACCGGAATATAGC
>JBAUHN010000454.1:0-6088 GCA_049680295.1 Sulfitobacter sp. | reverse complement strand
GCCTGCAGTTGAGCAAGCTCAAGGTCCATGCGAAGTTTTTCCAATTCGCGATCCCGCTCAGTGAGCGCATCTTGGAATTGCTGTTGGGCGGCTTCTGAAGATTGTTGTAAAGCTGCGATCTGTTCGGACAAAGCCTGCATAGCCTCTGCTGCCGCCGTGTTGTCTTCGGCTTCAGGCTCCGGTGCGTTCTTGATAGCTTCGATCTGGGCTTGCAGTGCCGCCAGTTGTGCCAACAGTTCTGCATTGGGTTCAACTTGTGTTTCAACAATCTGAATCTCTGGCTCAGGCGGCGGCGGGACGAATGGGTCAATCTCGCCAAATCCTTGCCCTTCTGTCTGAAATTCTTCGGGTTGTGCCGTGGATAACGATGCTTCTCCGTCTCCCTGCAAGCTCAGGTAAGTGAAACCACCCAAGAGAGCGATACCTGCTGCGCCAGCCGCGGCCATGGCAAGTGACGGTTTCTTTTTAGCCGCAGCGGCGGAACTGCCGCCTTCCAAGGCCGCCAGCCGTTTTTCAAGATCGTTTGTGTCGCTCATGATCCTGAGCCTCCTGCTGTGGCTTGAATGCAAACGACTTCATCACCGAGGCGAAGAACCCATTGCCGACTGACACCCGAGACGCGCATCACACCGTTTTCAACCTGCTGGCTGTTGACCGTGCGCTCATTGCCGCCTGTCGCCCGGAATATGGCGGGGACCGGTGCGTTGCGCGCAAACCCGAAATAGGTGAACGTCCCATCATCCCATACAGATGTTGGCGTGAACTCTTTTCTGTCACTGCCTGCATAGTTGTAATTCGCCGCCTGTTGAGCGACTGTATTCCTGCCCGTTGCGTTGTCTTGAGGATACCGAAACTGCACCACATAATAGGTCGGTGATGAGTTCTCTTGGACATTGAAATAGTAGCTGCGACGGTTCGTGTAGACAGTAATATTCGTGTGAACCCCGCGAGCGTTTGGTTTGACAGCGAAAGCACGGCCACCGGGAACACCATCTAGCTGGAAGCCTTCAGTATCACCGGCAATGATTGAGCGAATTGTTTCGCCTTGCCCAAATTCTATGGACGTTACGTGGGTCAAGCTGACGCTTAGACGGTATACCTGACCTTCCTGATAGGTCGCGATGCGAACACGGCGATCATTGCCCCCAGCACGAGGAATGGCTTCTGCAAACACGGGTTCCGCCGCAAGGGCCAGAACCAGAGACAGAATGATTGATTTTATTGTCTTCATGTCAATTTTCCAATCTGTCTGAGCGGATGGCATATTCAATGACTGTGAAACCGAAGGGGTTGCTCCATACATCATCAATCGAGCGACGTTCTTCAGGCCGGAACTCGAAAAGCAATGTCGCGGTGAAAAGCCCGGCCTGAACACCTTGAGGCGAGGTCAAACGCTTGCGCATACGAACCTGAGCGCGGTTTGAGCCGATTCGGTTGATGCTGAGAATTTCCACATCAAGACGACTAGTCTGGCCGTACACTGTTGGCGGATAGTTCGAGTTGGCACTATCCCAGAGGGAGCGCATGGAGGCTTCGGCCGCACGATCCGAGCGTTCAAGGATGCTGCGGACACGCAGATCGTTGTCGAGCTGGTTGTATGTTTCCCTATCGGTCACATACCGGAACACAACCGACTCAATGACGGCTTGATTTTCTGTCACGCGAACAGCACCAACCGATGCGTTGGGGAGCGCCATCCCTGTTTCTGGATTGTAAGGCACAACAACCGGGTCAGGGTCTACATCGAGGATCGCCACAGCCGCAGCCGCAAGGCACCCTAAAACGCCAAACGCCAATCCCGAAAGCCCCAGCTTTTGCCAAAATTGTTCACGTCGTCGAGCGCCGTAAATCAGTTCTTCCTCAATGATTTCCTGTTCCATCGTCACGTCATTATCCCTTGATTAGTCAGCCGAAAGGGCCGGCAATGTGAAGTCCATGAATTGCTGTTCTTCGGCCAATGTCGCGGCGTCGAGCACACCGGCTTGACCCGTCCCAACGGTTTGCACGGCTTCCAACTGCCATTGGGCTACGAGAGCGATTGCCAGTTCGGCAGTAACGCGGGTGTTCAGATCAACGCTGTCTTTCAGCTCTTCCATCTCTCCAATCATGCCAACGAGACGATCAACACGTTCGAGAGACTGACCGGCTTCCTCGTAGCTGTTCTGGGCAGCGGCAGACATCATCGCACCTGTCGTGGCCTGCTGCGCGGTGCGTTCAGCGCCAGCAGCACCGCTATTTGCCATTTCCGACAATGTATCCTCATTGAAACCGGCTTCTTCCAACACGCGCGTCATTTGCGTTTGAATGCCCGATGCACCATTTCCCGCAAGCTGCGACCAGTCGCCGTTCTTGATCGCTTCAATGGTCGAGAGAATATCACCAAACTCCTGATCCAAAATGCCGTTCAGTTCTTCCTCAAACTGCGTTGTGATGATTTCAGGCAGTTCCATGAGGCCCGTCAGGGCGGCATAGGTCTCTTGAAGCTGGGCGTATTGTTCGCGCAGCGTATCAAGCTGGGCCAGCGCTTGTTGAAGCTGCTCGTTTTGCAACACCTCATCTTCGATCATCTGCCGAAGTTGCTGGATTTCCTGCGCGATGTTCTGGGTATCGACAGTTGGGACACCCTGAGCATACGCTGCGCCGCCCCCAAGTAGGCTGGGCGCAGCTACAAACCCGATTGCACCGAGAACGGTGGCTGAGATGGTGGAGCGCATGAACACCCGTGTTTTGACGAATTTTTCCATTAGTCGAGTTCCTCAAATGTGAAGTCCATAAATTCCGATTCCTTGAGTTGTGCAGCTGCCATCGCCAGTTCTGCGTCACCCAAAGGCCGAGTGCGTGCAGCTTTCAGGCGTGTCAGCACCGCGACGAGGCGGACCAGTTCTGCCCGCGCATATGAGTTGAGAGCCATCGCCTCTTGAATGTCCTGCGTCTGCCCGATCCGGCGAACGATGTTCTGGACACGCAAGGCCGCTGCTTCGACATTCTGCATTGAGCTGTTGCCATAGAAGCTGGCACCGGCCCCAGAGATTGACAGATTCGAATTTGCAAGAAGGGCAGGGTCAATGGTCCCAAGTGCGTCGATACCGCCCACACGGGTCAGATATTCATTGTATTTGCGCGGGATCACTTGCACGTAGTGCTGTGTTTCCTGAAATGGGGGAACGCCGCCATAATTCTGGACGTTGCCTGGTCCGGCGTTATAGGCCGCGAGCGCGTGAATGATGTTGCCATCAAACATACGCAGCATTTGCGCCAGATACCGTGCTCCACCTTCGACCTGCAAATACGGGCTGTCGTAAAAGGCCGGGTAGATGCCAAGATCGCCCGCCGTTCCGGGCATGATCTGCGTCAGACCGAAAGCACCTACCGGCGAACGAGCACCGATAGTAAAGCGGCTTTCTTGCCAGATGAGAGCTTGCAGAAGGCAGCGCCATTGAAGGACCGATAAACCGGCGCTTCCAACACCACTCAAACCGTGGGTCTCCAGTGCTACGCGAATGATGAGTTGTTCAATGTTCTGGTTTGCATCACCGAACATCTGATCCCCGGCTGGATTGTTATCGACCGCCGCATACAGCGTATCCGCCGATTGTTCAGGCAATTCACCATCTTCGAGACCAGTGACCATTGCAGGGATGCCTTGCCCACCAAAACTGGATTGCGCATCCAAAATCTGTTGAAGAACCGAAAGCTGTTCTTCCTCGATTTCCGCAATAGCCTCAGCAGTCGTTAAACGTTCACGTTGGGTAGCAAGGTCTTCTTCACGATGAGCGTTCGCGGCTTGGTTTCTAATAGCCAAACCCCCATCCACGGTAGGTACGCCTTGACCCACCGAGGACGTGGCCCAGATCAGGCCAATCGCTGTGTATGTGAGGGCTCTACGCATTACTGTCCCCGAGGGCCCGCAGGAGCGGCGAGGGCCTCGAATGTGCAGTTCTTCATGGGAGCATTGCGCGTCGAAACTGTTGCGTTTGACTGCGCTGCAAAGCTAAGCGATTCAGACGTCAAATCGTGTTTGGCTCGGGTTGTGGAGCCGCCATCAAAGCAGTTAGCCTTCGGTCCCTGATAGTTTGTGCAGGCACTCAGAGCGAGTACGCCCAAAAGAGCAGTTATTGTCAGTTTCATTTTACTCTCCAGAAGTCCGGTCGCTGGCGATAATCGGCACCCACCAGTTGTTCACCTTTTTCCATCCCGCCGAGGATGGTTAGAAGCGGCCCGAGGGCGCTCAGATCAGCGTTTATGACGACTGATCCGTCATCGTCTCTGACCAACCCAAGCCGCGAGTTGCTGCCGGTGTTCAGCAAGACATCTAGTTCCTTGTTGTGAAGGTTCAGCATTGCGTAATCTGACGCATTGGCCCGAATGTTTGGGAGCAGGATTTGCGTCGGCACAGCTTCAATGATTGTCTTGCCCGTGCGTGTTTGTTCGAGCTGGCTGGCATATTGTGTCATCATCACGACCACAGCATTTTGTTTCCGCGCAGTAACAAGCCAGTTTGACAGGCGCTCTGCGAAATAGCTGTTGTCGAGAGCCTTCCACGCCTCATCAATGATGATGATCGTGGGCTGGCGATCCTCAATCACTCGCTCTACGCGGCGGAACAGATACGACAGAACGGCCATGCGCTCTTTTTCGCTTTCACTGTCCAAGATCCCCGTCAGGTCGAAGCCTACAACGTCGCCATCCAGCGAGAACGTATCTTCTTGGTTTTGGCCGAATATCCAGCCGTAACGACCCTCAGCAGTCCATTCTTGCAACCGATCGTGCAGATCGCCACCATCATCGACAGAGACGAACAACGAAGACAAGTCTTGCCAGTTTCGAAGCTCCGGATCGGAGACTGTTGCGTTCTGACGAACAACCTCTTGAATGCGGTTGGTCTGAGAGGGGGTAAGCGGCTTGTCTGTGCGGTAGATAAGAGAGGCGAGCCAGTCAGCAAGCCACGCCTGCCCGCGTTCGTCAATCTCCGTCCAGAGCGGATTCAGTCCCGTGGCTTCACCCGCCTTGACCGCTGTATAGCGACCACCATTGGCGCGAACCGCCATTTCCATACCGAGGCGATAGTCAAAGACGAAAAGTCGCGCACCTGCCCTCCGAGCCTGCGTCATAAGGAAAGCTGACAGTACTGACTTACCTGAACCTGGACGACCGAGGATCAGAGTGTGTCCGCCAGTCGGCTCTTTGTCGGGGGAACCTTGCTCATGGTAATTGAACCAGTGCGCAGACCGTTCCGGTGTTGGGAACATCGAAATCGTGGTCCCCCAAGGCACCTCATGACCCTGCTTTCCAAGCGGTGTCCGATGGAAGGCGGCGAAGTCTGCAAAATTCTTATTGGTTACCGCCGCTTTCCGGCTGCGCTTTGCGGAGTTGCCAGGGTGTTGTGCAAAGAAATGGGTGCGTGCGGCGAAGGCTTCATTCACCATGTTGACGCCTTCGGTAGCAGCTGTATTGCGGACTTCCCCAGCAATCGAGTCAAGGTTTTCAAGCGTGGAAGCAAAGACGGTCACCGTCATGTGGTGGTCCCCGAAGCTGAGACGCTTCGATTCAAGATCGTCCAACGCCTCGGCCAATTCGGCTTCCAGAGACACAGCCCCATCGTCAGCGGCCCGCATTAGACGCTGTTGTTTCTTAATTCGGCCTGCCATGAGGTTGCTATTGATCGGTGTGAACGAGTGCGTGACAACCATATCGACCGGCAGGTTCAGTTCATCGAACATCGTGCAAGACGTTTTCGCAGGGTAGTTTTTGATGGCGAAGCTTGTGCCATACCGCGAACCGACAGCCCCTTCTGAAACCTCAAAAATCGTGCCGCGAAACGTGATCCTTGAATTGGCTACATCTTGCGCCAGAAAGCCGTATTTTGAGGTTGGATAGAGCGGAAGTTCTTGCCCGGTGTTCAGGCCACCCAGAAAACCAAGCAGCTCGCCTTTTGAAGCTGACAAAAGCCGGGGATTCATGTCTGCAAAGGTGGATTTGAGAAATCCAACAACTTCACTGACACGACGCATCCGCTTTTCAGTTTGGGCCTTAACAGCAGCGATGGATTTTTTCGCACTGAACGGTAGCTTGGAGGTCAGGGCAGGGC
>JBAUHN010000453.1:0-33837 GCA_049680295.1 Sulfitobacter sp. | reverse complement strand
CCTCAACAAAGGCCACAACAATCGACATGATCGCAGTCACGATAAACAGCTTGCGGAATGGCACTGCATAATTGCGCAGGAAGGGCCACAGACGTTGCGGCGGCGTATCCGTTTCAGGATAGTCGGTGTAAGGGTCAACCAGATTTTCAAAAAACCGGAACATGGTAAAATGCCGTCGCGTTTGAAGTTTTGGCGGTCCACCGATTGTCAGGCGCTAACTTTGCACATCCGGAGTATCAGTCGGCGGGTAACGCCATCAAGGCTTCACGATCTAGTCCGAATTCCGAGGCGATCCAAGCCCTTTCCAGAAACTTCAGCCGCAATCCCAAGGCAGGGCCACCATATTCCGGCATCAAATCACTGGCTGTCACCGGAAATCTGGCAGCGCTGGCTGCCGCAATACCCGTCAATAGATCTGGGTCAGGCGGCGCATTCGCCATCACAGATCGCAAGATCAACGCACCCCGCGCAACTCGGTCGCCCATCCGGTAGGCAACTTCGGCCAACGACATCGCGCCGTAGGACGCAGTGCTGATATCTTCGACAACCCGTGCATTCGCTTTGCTTAACCGCAACCTTTCGGCGACCATGGATCCGCCCAGCGCCGCCAGACGCAATTGCCAATCCGGTGCCAGCGTCAGCACGCCTTCGGCATGCACAACAGGCGCCAGCCACCGATCATCACAACCCGGCAGGATGACTTGCAGCACACCAGTCTGGCGCAATGTCGCTACCGCCCGCGACGGATCCGGTGCTGCCAGTAATTTGGTGATCTCAGCTCCGACCCGTTCTGCCGAAAGCGTCTCTAAACCAGGTAAATTTCGCGCAACAGCATTCAAAGCTTGCGGATCAAAACCCAGTTCCGGGTTGCCATAATATGCGCTAAACCGAAAGAACCGTAAAATCCGCAAATAGTCTTCCTGAATGCGCGCATCGGCATCTTCGATAAACCGAACCACCCCGGCATGCAGGTCAGAAAGACCGCCAAGCGGGTCCAGCACCGTGCCGTCCGGCGTCGCATATAACGCATTCATTGTGAAATCTCGGCGTCGGGCATCCTCAACGATATCACCCGAAAACGCCACAACGGCACGCCGCCCATCGGTCTCGACGTCGCGGCGATAGGTTGTCACCTCAAACCCATGGCCAGCAGAAACAACAGTCACTGTGCCATGCTCAATCCCGGTTGGAACCGCCTTTAACCCCGCAGCCCTTGCCAGTTTCATCACCGTTTCGGGGGGTGCGTCCGTGGCCAGATCAATATCCGAATCCGGCAACCCCAAAAGCGCATTGCGCACACAGCCGCCGACGAAATGAATATCATACCCGCCCGATTGCACAGCCTTGCACACCGCTTGCGCATCAGGGTCATTCAGCCACCGCGTTCCCGGTGGAATGATCATGCCATCTGTTCTGTCCATGCCCGTAACATACGCGCGGTTGCGCCCCAGATGTAATAGGGTCCGTAAGGAACCGTAAAATAGGCTCGCATCTGCCCGCGCCAGCGTCGTGACTGAATGGAATAATTGTCCTTTTTCAGCAAATGATCCAACGGGACCGAGAACACTTCGTCGACCTCACCCGGCTCGGGAACGATGTCAAAATCGTCTCTAACAAGGCCAATAACCGGGGTAACGACAAATCCGGTAACGGTTTCATGTGCGGGCAGCGTACCTAGTATTTCAACCAGATCGGGCGGCAGGCCAATCTCTTCATGCGCCTCGCGCAAAGCCGCGGCCACAACGTCGCTGTCGCCTTCGTCCTGTTTGCCGCCCGGAAAAGCAATTTGGCCGGGGTGGTGTTTTAACGCCGACGACCGCTTGGTCAACAAAACCTCAAGCTGCCCGGCACGTTTCACGATCGGCACCAACACACCCGCCGCACGCAATTTTCTACCTTCCGGTAAAACAACGTCCGGGTTCAGATCAAAGTCGGACGACGGCGCACCGCTCCGCGCCAAAGCCTGACGAATGGACGAAATGCGATCAGGCATCCGGTGGGTCACTTGCGTCAAACCCAACGCTTGCCGGGTCCAGATCATAATGCGCGCTGCAAAACTGACAATCCGCCGTCACGCGCCCGTCATCGGTAGTCATTTTCTCAATGTCTTTTGCCGAATAGATCGACAGGCTTTGTCGCACTTTTTCTTCGGAACAACTGCACCCGAACCGAACCGCCTGCGGGTCGAAAATCCGCGGCTGTTCATCGTGAAACAACCGATAAAGCAGATCATTCGGCGGGACGATCGGGCCAATCAGTTCCATCTCTTCAACCGTCTCAAGCAGAATATTCACCCGCGACCAGTTTTCCGCCTGATCGTCTTTCAACAAATCCTCTGGCATCAAAACATCGCCCGAACCCTCAGACTGCGCCACAAAGGGCGATGATTTTGGCATATGCTGCACCATAATTCCGCCTGCGCGCCAATGCGTGTCCGTGCCGGGCTCTGAAGACTGACCAAAATTCAGCGCGAATTTCGTGGGCAACTGTTCTGACTGGGCAAAATACGCCTCGGCGCAGGCGGCCAATGATCCACCCGTCAGCGGCGTAATCCCCTGATATGGCGTCATATCTTCGCCCTGATCAATCAGGATTGCAAAATAGCCCTCCCCGATTTGGTCAAAGGGCGACTGATCCGTCAGCCGGTCCCTATCAAAACTGGCATAGGCGCGAATACGCGCTGGCGCGCCTGCTTTTTCCGGGGCGTAATAGTCGGTTGCGATCATCCGCACCGCGCCCTTGGACTGCACCTGCAACGACAGTTTCCAGCGCAATTTGATGGATTGCCCGATCAAGGCCGTCAACAACGCCATTTCCGCCACAAGCGCTTCAACCTGCACTGGGTAGTCATGCTGCTTTAAGATGCTGTTCAACGCGCCATCCAAACGGGCCACCCGTCCACGGATATCGCTGGCATCAAGCTGAAAAGGCAGGACAGTATCATCCCACGCGATCTGATTTCCGGTTGTCATTGGGGTTTCCTTACGCGCCTTCGGTTGGCATACCGCGTCTATATAAGGCTCACAAGTGCAGCGAAAAGAGGGCATGTTCAAATGATCAGACGGATCGGTCAACCGCCGCACAAAGAACGACGCTATACTGTGCGGCCCGGAGCCTATGCAATTCTGCCGATGGGGCGCGATGTATTGCTGACCGCACAGACCGGCGACGAGGTCGATATTCAACTGCCCGGCGGCGGCATTGATCCCGGCGAAAGCGCCATTCAGGCGTTGCATCGCGAGGTGATGGAAGAAACCGGCTGGCGGATTTCAAACCCGCGAAGGCTGGGCGCCTTTCGACGGTTCGTTTTCATGCCGGAATACGACCTTTGGGCTGAAAAAATCTGCCATGTCTTTTCGGCCCGTCCCGCCTATCAAATCTGCGCCCCGATCGAGCCTGATCACATGGTCTTGTCAATTCCGCAAAGCGCCGCCGCCGATCTTTTGGGCAATGACGGCGACGCGTTGTTTTTACGGGCTTTTTTCAGTTAATCCTGCCCGGAAAATTCGAACATGATGCCAGAGACATCATCTGGCAATTCATCGCATCCCGCAAAGCGGATCAACCTGTCTTGCAGCGTCTCAAACAGGGCAGGTCCAC
The DNA here is from genome assembly GCA_049680295.1 of Sulfitobacter sp. Taxonomy (GTDB): domain Bacteria; phylum Pseudomonadota; class Alphaproteobacteria; order Rhodobacterales; family Rhodobacteraceae; genus JBAUHN01. The sequence goes on along the minus strand of JBAUHN010000453.1, from coordinate 30,237 downwards.
GGCATTGTTTCAGGTCGTTCAGCATGTTTTCTATCCCGTGTTCGCCCAGCATTTCGCCTGCCTGATTATCACATTCGGTGACCCCATCAGACAGAATGAACAGCCGGTCGCCAGGGTTCAGCTGCACGGTAAACTGCGAAAACGTAACGCCCGGCAACAACCCAACAGGAAAGCCACCCGGCCCGCCCTGTACAATTTCGCCACCCAATCGTTGAACAATAGGATGCGGATGCCCCGCCTGCCCCACGACAACCTGCCCCGAAGACAGATCAATATCGGCAAGCATCAGTGTAAAATAGTGTTCGGTCTCCATCTCGTCCAAGACCAGATTGTTCAATTGCTCAATCGCCTGCGCCGGAGGGCGCGACCGGTAGGTGCCGTCTTTGCAACGCTCCAGCGCGATGTTTTGATCCGGTACACTGCCCGACAGGTAGCCTGCCAATCGCGCTGTCATCAACGCCGAACTTATCCCATGCCCCGACACATCAATCGCAAACAGACCCAAATGGTTTTCCGCCGCCCGGTAAAACCCTACCAAATCGCCACCAACATGCCCGCAAGACCGCAAAAACAGGGACAGATCACCACCATCCAGCGCTTTGAACTGTTCGCGCAACAGCGATTGTTGCAGGTTCTTCGCCTCGATCAGATCCTTGTCAATCAGCGCATGTACCCGTTGCAATTCCCCCAACGTCTCTGAAATCAAACGATTCTTTTCCGTCAACTGACGCTGCATGCGCAAAATACGTTCGCCTGCCCTCATACGGGCCCGCAATTCATTGCCATCCACCGGTTTTGTCAAAAAGTCATCCGCGCCTGCGTCCAGACCACGTGCGATTTCACGCTTTTCGCTTTTTGAGGTCAGCAGAATAAAATACCCGTAATGATCCGTCGATTCCGCACGAAACGCCTGACAAAATTCCAGACCGTTCATTCCCGGCATCATCCAGTCACTGATCACAAGGTCCGGCAACCGGTCCCGACACAGCGCCAGTGCTTCAGCCCCGGACCCCGCCTCAAGCACCTCAAACCCCCAGCGTTTCAGCAGGCTGGACAGGATTTTGCGTTGCAGACGACTGTCATCTACCAACAAAACAAGCTGCATGGCCCCAGGTTTCGCCTGAATGGCCATCGCGTCCGTCGTTGATATTTTGGCAGGTGCAGACATGCCCAAGTGACGCTTTCGAGCTAAGGATTGACCGCTGTTGTAACGCGCTGAAAATTAACAGGCGGTGAAACCAACAATTCGATCAATTAGATTTGTCGATGTTATTGGTTCTTTAGAACTGTGTGGCCAATCTTGATCCGATGAATCAGAGGTCGGCAAAATGATAGATTGGGATCGTGTCAGCGTTCTGCGACAGGAAGTCGGCGAAGATGACTTTGGCGAGGTGATTGAGCTGTTTCTTGAAGAAGTGGAAGGCACAATTGCCCGGCTGCGCCAAAATCCCGCCGCAGATACATTGGAAGAAGAATTGCATTTTCTAAAAGGCAGCGCGCTGAACTTAGGCTTTCGTCAGCTTGCCAGTCATTGCCAATTCGGTGAGGCGCTGGCCAGTCAGGGGCAATCTGATGAAATTGAATTGCCGGAAATTTTGGAATGCTATGCTCGCTCAAAGGCCGAATTTCTTGGCGAGTTGCTCAAAGCGCTCGCTGACTAAAGCACTTCGACTTTAGCTTGGACAATCGCCACCCGATGTTCCTGACCTTAAATAACAAACTGCGCCAGAGTTTCGTCATTGGTTATGTCGGTGTAGGTAAATCCGGCATCATCCAGCTGGGCAAAGAAACAGCTGAAATTCTCGGGCGCAAGCGTTTCAATCCCGATCAAAACCGACCCGAAATTGCGCGCAGATTTCTTAAGATATTCAAACCGGGCTATATCATCGTCAGGGCCAAGAATGCTTAGAAACTCTTTCAGCGCCCCGGGGCGTTGCGGCATCCGCAGGATAAAATACTTTTTCAGACCCGAATATTTTTGCGCACGCTCTTTCACCTCGGGCAGTCTTTCGAAATCAAAATTCCCGCCAGACGTCACACAAACGACGGTCTTGCCCTTGATCTGATCCGCAACTTCGCCCAGCGCCGCTACCGCCAGGGCGCCGGCTGGCTCCAGCACAATTCCTTCGACATTCAGCATTTCAATAATCGTGACGCAAATGCGATCCTCAGACAGGTCGATGACATCTTTTGGGTCCACATCTTTCAGCCGCGCAAACGTGCGCGCCCCGATCTTTGCAACCGCTGCACCATCAACGAAACTATCTATCGGCGAGACATCAACCGGCAGCCCCTCGTCCAATGCCGCCGCCAGACTTTTAGCACCCGTCGGTTCGACAAAGCTGTAGCGACAGGCATCTGCGAAATAGCTGCGCATCCCGGCCGACAATCCACCACCGCCAACCGGCAGAATTACCCGGTCTGGCACACGGCCCAGCTGTGTCTCGATTTCCACGGCAACGCTGGCCTGTCCTTCGATGACATCCTCATCATCGAAGGGGGACAAAAAATGCGCAGCCGCGGTTTCGCAATAGGTCTGCGCCTCGGCCAATGTCTTGTCAAAATAGTCTCCAACAAGGCGAATTTCGACATTATCACCGCCAAATATGCGGGTCTTCTGAATTTTCTGTTGCGGTGTTGTCACCGGCATATAGATCACGCCGTCGACGCCAAAGTGCCGACACATAAACGCAACCCCCTGTGCATGATTGCCCGCACTGGCACAGACAAACCTTGTCTGTTTCGGGTCGCGCGCAATCACCTTGCGCATCGCATTGAACGCACCGCGCAGCTTGTAGGACCGCACCGGGCTCAGGTCCTCGCGTTTTAGCCAGACCTCGGCGCCGTAACGGTCCGACAGATGATCGTTTCGCATCAATGGCGTGGCCGCAAACACGTCGCGCATCTGCGTTTCCGCATTGCGTACAGCGTCAGCAAAACATTCGTCGGTCATTGGGTCACCCTGTCGATCTGGCCATGGTATTAATCAGTAGGTGGCAGTCCTGACCGGGTCAACGTGTTGGGTGCGCTTTGCTATATCTTGCCGATCTGCGCAAAACCCGGTATCGCCACGGCGAACCCGACAAAGGAAAACACATGTCCGCGCCCAAAAAAGTTGTGCTCGCCTATTCCGGCGGTCTTGATACCTCGATCATCCTCAAATGGCTGCAAACCGAATACGACTGCGAAGTTGTGACCTTTACCGCCGATCTGGGGCAAGGCGAAGAACTGGAACCCGCCCGCGCCAAGGCCGAAATGATGGGCGCGAGCGAGATTTATATCGAAGACGTCCGCGAAGAGTTCGTGCGCGATTTCGTCTTTCCAATGTTCCGCGCCAATGCTGTATACGAGGGTCTGTACCTTCTGGGCACCTCGATCGCGCGGCCGCTGATCTCAAAACGTCTGGTCGAGATTGCGGCTGAAACCGGTGCCGACGCCGTGGCCCATGGCGCAACCGGCAAGGGCAACGATCAGGTGCGGTTTGAACTGGCCGCCTACGCCCTGAACCCCGACATCAAAGTCATTGCCCCATGGCGCGAATGGGATCTGAGCAGCCGCACCAAGCTGTTGGAATTCGCCGAGAAAAACCAAATCCCCGTGGCCAAGGACAAACGCGGCGAGGCCCCGTTCAGTGTCGATGCAAACCTGCTGCACACTTCCTCCGAAGGCAAAGTGCTGGAAGACCCCGCTGACGAGGCCCCAGACTACGTCTATCAGCGCACCACCAGCCCCGAGGACGCGCCCGATACACCAGAATATGTCGAGATCGGGTTTGAAAAAGGCGACGCGGTCAGCATCAACGGCGCGGCCATGTCCCCCGCCACGATCCTGACCAAAATGAACGAGCTTGGCGGCAAACACGGCTGCGGACGGCTTGATCTGGTGGAAGGTCGGTTTGTCGGTATGAAATCACGTGGGATATATGAAACCCCCGGCGGCACATTGCTGCTTGAGGCGCATCGCGGCATTGAATCGATCACGATGGATCGTGGCGCCATGCATTTGAAAGATGAACTGATGCCGCGCTACGCCGAACTGATTTACAACGGATTCTGGTTCAGCCCGGAACGCGACATGCTGCAAGCCGCCATTGACGCATCGCAAACTCATGTCACCGGCACCGTGCGCCTGAAGCTGTATAAGGGATCCGCGAAAACCGTAGGTCGCTGGTCAGAACATTCGCTTTATTCCGAGGCTCATGTCACCTTTGAGGATGACGCCGGTGCCTACGACCAAAAAGACGCCGCCGGGTTTATCCAGTTGAACGCATTGCGCCTGAAATTGTTGGCCGCAAGGGATCGGCGCCTGAAGGGTTAAGGTCTGCGGGAATTCGGTTCAGACCTTATTCTCTCTGCCAGATGTCCATCAACTTCGCGGGCAGCGCAAGCTCTCCCATTGCGCGGTGCATTTCGCCCAATAATGTCGCCTTGTCCGCGAACAATCCGTCAACGTGAAACGGCGGGCTGGTGTCGCTGATCACAAGATATCGCCCGGCCTCATTTTCCAGATAGCCAAAGACCTGAGCATCATCGTCCAGCATCGCATTTGTTCTTGAAATCCGGGTCTGTATCCAGTCTTGCGTGGGCTTTTGACGTGCCGCCGGTCCGGGGAAAATATTGTACTCAGTACCTTCGTCGTCTTCGATCCGTATCCGGGTTGCGGTGGAATCTGCCTGTTTGTGATTTCCAAACCCTTGCGCCCGTGCCAACCTGACCAAAATGTCGTCCCCTGGCGAAATGGCAGGCATTTGCAAAACAGTGCCCGCAAACAACAGTTTTTCCCGGTCTTTTCTGGTGATCTCAATCCGGCAAATCCAGCTTTGAAACTGCGCATCACCTATGGCGCCGCTGATCAGGTTCCAGTCATAGGCCCGCCCAGCATTCGGCAACACCCCAAATTCGACCATTCGTCGTGTCAATTCGGGTGGCACATCCACGGCAAAGCGGTAGCCGCCCGCCATTTCGCACAAAATCGGCAAGGTGAACAGTGACAGCGACTTGGCAAAGGATTTTGCCATGTACCGGTAAAAGAAATACGCAAGGATCAGCGGCAGCAACGCCCGTAACCAGTCACCAGAGGGCCGCGTGACAATGATTCCGATGGCAACAACTACGCCGACAATACCCGCCAGTATCGCAAACATCTGGCTGCGTCTGCGTTTCTTGATGACCTTGTCCAAAGCCGTGGACAGATCATTTGTCAGCTGGTCAATTTCCATTTTGACATTTCTTCATAAAAAGGAAGCGCCCCCTGAACGGTCGGGCGCAAATGGTCGGGAACATCGGGCAACGCCCCTTCGACACCGGCAAATCCGGTGCTGCGATGCACAGCCCCATACCAATGCGCAGACCAGACCCCGTCATCTTTGTGGCCCCCCGCAGGCCAGTGCAACATTGCATCCTCGAACGGCAATCCGATGGCCGCACAAAGCGCACGCAACATGCCTTCGGGATCGTCGCGGATATCGTGGGAATCAATCACAACAGGTGATGAACCGCTGGCCTTCACAACCTCAAAAAGTTCGGCTTGTTGCCAGAACCCAATATCATCCGGCGTCGGATTTTCCCGCTTGGCCGCATAGCTTGCAACCACACGCGCAGGATGCCGAATCAAAAACACATTCGTGACCTCACTCATCCACGCGCGATCCACACCGTCAATCATGTGCTGGGTCATGTGTTTTTGGTAAAAAACCGGCTTATCGCCCGGAATAGAGCCACATAATCGCGCGGCAACTTTGGCGGGATCAACCTCACCCCCGGCGATAATTTCATCCCGCATCGGATGATCAAAACCGGTCATTTCCAGATAGGCTGCGTAAAACGGCTCGTCCCAAACCGCGCAATCTGACCGCGCGCCAAAGCTGTACATCATCGCCGTCGACAGGTTTCGCGGCCCTGACCACATCGCAATCCGCATCAGGCGCGTACCTTTGTCAGATCAAAGCAGACCATCCTGAAGCTGTCATTTGCACGAGATAACATTTGGCATCCCTAAATATTTCAGTTCAGGCTAAAAAACCAAAGCTCGAAAGCCAAGCGGTAACTTGCAATCACCTACGCGTGACATCGCGTTGCTGTGAATTGCGAAGCCGCCTTTGACCCGCCAGCATACTCTCATGAGGAGAGTTGATATGATCAGATTTACGACACTGAAAATGATAGCCCTTGGTGGGATGATCGCCTTGGGTCTTTTCGCACAATCCAAATCCGCCCGCGCAAGCAATCTGGAAACCCTGACCGTTGCGGGGGGCTGTTTTTGGTGTGTGGAATCTGATTTCGAAAAGGTCAAAGGCGTCCACGAGGCGGTTTCAGGCTTTGCCGGCGGCAACACCAAAAACCCAACCTATAAACAGGTCACCGCCGGCGGAACCGGCCACTACGAGGCGGTACAGATTACCTTTGACCCAGCTCAGGTCAGCGCATCGACCCTGTTGAACATGTTTTTCAGGTCCGTTGATCCCACCGATGCAGGCGGTCAGTTTTGCGACCGGGGCGACAGCTATCGCACAGCGGTTTTCGCCAACGGTGCAGAACAGAAACGCGCCGCCGAAGCCGAAAAAGCCCGCGCCGCATCTGACCTTGGTCAAAAAGTTGTAACCCCGATTTTGGGCGCTGCCGAATTCTATCCCGCAGATGCCTATCATCAGGACTATTACAAAGGCAAAAAACTGGTGCTCACCCGTTTCGGGCCAAAACGCCAGTCATCTGCCTACAAGGCCTACCGCAACGCCTGTGGCCGCGACGCCCGCGTCAGGGAATTGTGGGGAAATGCGGCACCGTTTGTGGGCGGTTAAGATTGTTCCTCTCACCCAACCTTGCAGGCAGCCAGAACTGCCATGTTCAGAATGTCATTTGCCGTTGATGTCGTCGAACAGATTTGGATCGACCCATCGACGCCCGCCAAAATGGGCCCGATGACCGTCGCCCCTGCCATTTCCTGCATCAGCTTTACCGAAATGCTGGCCGAATGCCGGGCGGGGACCACAAGAATATTCGCAGGCCCGGTCAGCCGCGAAAATGGATAGCTCGCCTGCGCCACTGGATTTAGTGCCACGTCAACCGTCATCTCGCCTTCATATTCAAAACTGACCTGCCGGCGGTCCAGAACCTTGGGGGCCAGGAACATCTTTTCCGCCCGCTCGGACACCGGATAGCCAAATGTCGAGAAACTGACAAAGGCCACACGCGGCTCCAGCCCCATGTTTCGCGCCACCGTCGCTGCGCGTTCCGCAATATTGGCCATATCTTCTTCGTCAGGCCATTCATGCACCAAAGTATCCGCAATGAATACGATCCGCCCTTTGTGCAGCAGCGCAGTGATCCCGGCTGCACCATGTTTCGCATCCGCATCAAAGACGTGGTTGATCCGCTCAAGAATATGCGCAGATTTCCGCGTCGCACCAGTAACAAGCCCATCCGCATGCCCATGCGCCAACATCAAAGCTGCAAACACATGACGGTCCCGCGCGGCAAGACGGTGAATGTCCTGATGGTCAAAACCTTTGCGCTGCAACCGGTCATAAAGCAGGCCCTTATATGTCTCTAAATGGGCAGTATTGGCCGCATTCACCACCGTTAGCTCTTTGATGGCATCGCCCAATCCCGCCGCTTCCAGCTTGGATTTCACGTCATCTTCGCGCCCGACAACCAGGGCCTGACCCAGCGACGAACGCTGGTACATCACGGCTGCACGCAACACCCGCGGATCGTCGCCTTCGGTAAAGATCATCCGCGCCTGATTGGCCCGTGCGCGCGCATTGATGCCACGCAGAATACTGGCCGTCGGGTCCATCCGCGATTTCAGCGATGCTTCATAGGCGTCAATGTCAATGATCGGTCGACGCGCCACGCCCGTGTCCATCCCGGCACGCGCCACTGCAGGCGGCACACGGTGGATCAATCGCGGATCAAACGGTGTCGGAATAATATAGTCGCGCCCGAACGTCAGGTTTTTACCGTAAGCAAGCGCCACTTCGTCGGGCACATCCTCGCGCGCAAGATTGGCCAGAGCGTGGGCGCAGGCGATCTTCATCTCGTCATTGATGGCGCGGGCATGAATATCCAACGCACCACGAAACAAATACGGGAATCCAAGGACATTGTTGACCTGATTGGGATAATCGCTGCGCCCGGTCGCTACAATCGCATCTTCGCGCACTTCATGCGCTTCTTCCGGAGTGATTTCGGGGTCAGGATTGGCCATCGCGAAAATAACCGGATTCGGCGCCATCGATGCGACCATCTCGGGCGTCACTGCCCCCTTGGCAGAAACACCCAAAAACACATCCGCCCCTTTCATCGCATCCTCCAGCGTCCGCGCATCGGTTTTCACCGCATGCCCGGATTTCCACTGGTTCATACCTTCGGTGCGGCCCTGATAAATAACCCCTTTGGTGTCACAGGCGATGCAATTTTGATGCCGCGCGCCCATGGATTTCAGCAACTCGATACACGCAATTCCCGCCGCGCCTGCCCCGTTCAAAACAATACGCACGTCTTCGATTTTCTTGCCCGATATATGCAGGGCGTTGATCAACCCCGCCGCACAAATCACCGCCGTCCCGTGCTGATCATCGTGAAAAACCGGGATGTCCATCTCTTCCTTGAGGCGTTGTTCGATGATGAAACATTCCGGCGCTTTGATATCTTCCAGGTTGATGCCGCCAAAGGTCGGTCCCATCAGACGCACCGCATTGATGAACGCATCGGTGTCTTCCGTGTCCAGTTCAATGTCGATACTGTTCACATCCGCGAACCGCTTGAACAAAACCGCCTTGCCCTCCATCACCGGCTTTGATGCCAGCGCACCAAGGTTGCCCAACCCCAAAACCGCCGTCCCGTTTGAGATGACTGCAACAAGATTGCCCTTGTTTGTATAGTCATAGGCCGTTTCCGGGTTGGCCGCGATCGCCTCGCAAGGCACCGCAACACCGGGCGAATAGGCCAGCGACAAATCGCGTTGCGTCGTCATCGGCACGGTCGCCGTGATCTCAAATTTGCCAGGGGTTGGTTCAAGATGAAAGGCCAGCGCCTCTTCTGCAGTCACACGTCTCTTGGTCATTGGCGGGCCTTTCTGGCTACAAAACTCCGAATGTTCTACTCCGTTGCTCCCAATGCCTCAATGGCGAACGATTAGAGGCTTTTACCCGGCCTCTGCCCTTTGTAAGGTCGCGCAAAACCGCCGGGGGGCCAGCCATGACCGTCACGCCGATGATGGCGCAATATCTGGAACTGAAATCCGACTATGCGGACGCATTGTTGTTCTACCGCATGGGCGATTTCTACGAGATGTTCTTTGACGATGCCGTCGCCGCAGCGCAAGCGTTGGACATCGCCCTGACCAAACGTGGCAAACACGACGGCGCCGATATTCCGATGTGCGGCGTGCCGTTTCATGCCGCCGAAGGGTATTTGTTAACCCTGATCCGCAAAGGGTTTCGCGTCGCCGTCTGCGAACAAATGGAAAGCCCGGCAGAGGCCAAAAAGCGCGGCTACAAATCGGTCGTCAAACGTGACGTTGTCCGGCTGGTCACACCCGGAACTCTGACCGAAGAATCCCTGCTTGAGGCACGCAGACACAATTATCTCGCCGCCTACGCAGAGGTCCGCGATACCGCTGCATTGGCCTGGGTCGATATTTCAACCGGCGCGTTTCACGTGATGGCATTGCCGCCTGTGCGGCTTGGCCCGGAACTGGCACGTCTATCGCCGTCAGAATTGATCGTGACCGAGGCAACAGCGGCACATTTGGCTGACTTAGTCTCTGATTTCGACATTCCCCTGACCGAAACCGCCAAGTCCGCCTTTGACAGCACCAGCGCCGAGGCCCGCGTCTGTAGCTTGTTTTCCATTGCTTCCCTGGACGCTTTCGGCACCTTCACCCGGCCCGAAGTTTCCGCCATGGGTGCCATCGTCGATTATCTGGAGATTACGCAAAAAGGCAAACTGCCATTGCTGCGCCCCCCGGTAAAAGAAACCGAAAATCGCACCGTACAAATCGACGCTGCCACCCGCCGAAATCTGGAACTGACGCACGCCCTGTCCGGTGGCCGCGCCGGATCGCTTTTGTCGGTTATTGACACCACCGTAACAGCAGGCGGCGCGCGTCTGCTTGAACGTCGTCTATCCAGCCCTTCGCGCGTGTTAGAAACTGTGCAAAACCGCCTGTCTGCTGTCGAATTTGCAACCTCAAACATGCGCCAGACCGAAACATTACGCGACCATCTGCGCAAAGTTCCAGATCTCGATCGTGCCTTGTCCCGTCTGTCATTGGATCGTGGTGGCCCGCGCGATATGGCCAGCCTGCGCAACGGGTTGTACCAGGCCGCCTTGATCGCAACAGACATTGGCCACCTCGATTTGCCGGAACTGCTACGCGATGCCGTGCACATTTTGACCGGCCACGACACATTGATCGACCAACTTGACCATGCGCTTGTGGCGGAACCGCCCCTGTTGACCCGCGACGGTGGATTCATCGCACCCGGGCAAGACACCGAACTGGACGAAGCCCGGCAACTGCGTGACGAAGGCCGCTCTGTGATCGCCAAAATGCAGCAGCAATTCGTCACTGATACGGGCATTTCCGCGCTCAAGATCAAACATAACAACGTCCTTGGTTATTTTGTCGAAACAACCTCGGCCCATGCGGATAAGATGCTGTCCCCTCCGCTGTCCGATACCTTCATCCACCGCCAGACCACGGCCAATCAGGTGCGCTTTACCACTGTTGAGCTATCAGAGCTGGAAACGAAAATCCTCAACGCCGGATCCCGCGCACTTGAGATTGAAAAGCGTCTCTACGAAGGACTAAAGGCGGATATTCTAACCCGCGCCGCCGAGATTTCGTCGACCGCTGCGGGCCTTGCGGAAATTGATCTCGCCACATCACGCGCGGTTTTGGCCACATCGGAAAACTGGGTAAAACCAACCGTCGATGACAGCCGTACCTTTGATATTCAAGGCGGTCGCCATCCGGTCGTCGAGCGCGCGCTGCATAATCAATCAGGCGATGCATTTATCGCAAATGATTGCGATCTCTCTGCCGATGACGCCATGGCCAGCATCTGGTTGCTGACAGGCCCCAACATGGCCGGTAAATCGACATTTCTGCGCCAAAACGCCCTGATTGCCTTGCTGGCCCAGTCGGGCAGTTTCGTGCCCGCATCATCCGCCCACGTCGGCCTGATCAGCCAGTTGTTCAGCCGCGTTGGCGCATCCGACGACCTTGCCCGCGGCAGATCAACATTCATGGTCGAAATGGTCGAAACCGCGGCCATTCTCAATCAGGCCGACGATCGCGCTCTGGTGATCCTGGACGAAATCGGCCGCGGCACCGCCACTTATGACGGGTTGTCCATCGCCTGGGCCACGCTGGAACATCTGCACGACATCAATCGCGCCCGCGCCCTGTTTGCCACCCACTACCATGAAATGACCGCTCTCTCCGGCAAGCTGCCTGGCGTTGAAAACGCCACCGTCGCCGTCAAGGAATGGGAAGGCGAAGTCGTCTTTCTCCACGAAGTCCACAAAGGCGCCGCCGACAGATCTTATGGCGTTCAGGTCGCACAACTCGCGGGCCTTCCGCCCAGTGTCATTGCCCGCGCCCGCGTTGTTCTGGATGCGTTGGAAAAAGGCGAACGCGAAGGCGGCGCCAAGCAAAAGACCCTGATCGACGATCTGCCGCTTTTCTCAGCCGCGCAAGCACCCTTGCCGCCACAGTCAAAATCCTCCCCGGTCGAGGATGCATTGGCAGACATCCACCCGGATGAATTGACCCCGCGCGAAGCGCTGGACATGCTCTATAAACTAAAAGAGGCGGCCAAGTCCTGACCACCCCTTCCATTTCACCCTTCTTGAAATACTCCCGCCGGAGGCTCCGACGCCTGCGTCAGTCTTTGGCTGCAGGTGTGGACGACACCCCAACCTGCGCCGGACGCAACAGCCGATCATGCAGCATGAACCCTTCAGCCGCGACCTGAATAATGTCACCTGCTTTGGTACCCGGTACCGGCGCCTCAAACATCGCCTGATGATGTTGCGGATCAAACCGATCGCCAACTTCGGGCGCGATCACATCAACACCGTGTTTTTTGAATACGCTCAGCAATTCGCGCATTGTCAACTGAATACCCTCAATCAACGCGCCCGAGGTTTCCTTCTGCTCATCGGTCACCGTGTCCAATGCGCGCTTCAGATTGTCATAAACCGGCAAAATGTCCCGCGACAGTTTTGACCCGCCATAATTCTCGGCCTCGCGACGGTCTTTCTCGGACCGCTTGCGCGCATTCTCGGCGTCCGCCAACGCCCGCATGAACCGATCCCGCAGTTGATCACGCTCTGCGCGCAGCTCTTCCAGCTCCAGCGCCTCATCATCAATCTCTTCGATTTCATCCGCAAATTCTTCCGCTTCGGCGGATGTGATATCGTCCAGAAAGTCTTCGTTCTTTGGCTCTGCCATATTTCACCTCTAGCTCCGGTCCGAGATCAGCTTCCCGACCCGTTGTGCCGTGTAATTCACAATCGGCACGATACGTCCATAATTCAGTCGCGTCGGACCAATGACACCCACGGCGCCAATAATCTTTCGGTCAGCGTTCATATATGGGGAAACCACCAGAGAGGAACCCGAAAGTGAAAAAAGTTTGTTCTCAGAGCCAATAAAAATGCGCACGCCTTCGCCACCCTCGGCCAATTCCAGAAAATCGGCGATGTCACGCTTACGCTCAAGGTCATCAAACAGCCGTCTGATCCGCTCCAGGTCCTCGGCTTCACCTTCCTGGGTCAGCAGATTCGACCGCCCCCGCACGATCAGCCGCTCAATCTGATCGCCGTCCCCCTCCCACAGCGCCATGCCGCTTTCCACAAGCGTCTGTGCCAGCGAATCAATTTCCTGTCGCCTAAGACTGATCTCAACCTGAATTGATCCACGCAACTCGCTTAGCGTTTTGCCTTCGATCAGCGCATTCAGAAAATTCGCAGCCTCCCGCATCGAACTCGGCGTCTGACCGGGTGGCGGCGTGAACAGGCGATTCTCGACATGCCCGTCGGCAAAGACCAGAACAACCAACGCCCGATCATGCGCCAGCGACACAAACTCGATATGTTTGATCGGCGCCTCATGTTTCGGTGTCAAAACCAAAGACGCCCCATGCGTCACCCCCGACAGTGCCGATCCAACCCGGTCTAGCAACCCGCTGACATCGGTTTCCTTTGATCCCAACTCAGCGTCGATCTTTTCGCGGTCCGTCTCATCGGGGTTGCCAACCTCCAGAACCCCATCGACAAACATCCGCAATCCCAGTTGCGTCGGAATACGGCCCGCGCTGATATGCGGACTGCCCAACAATCCCATAAACTCCAGATCCTGCATGACATTGCGGATCGTGGCCGCGCTGACCTTTTCGCTGAAATCCCGCGTCAGGGTCCGCGACCCTACTGGATCACCGTTCATCAGATACCCTTCGACCACCCGGCGAAACACCTCGCGGGACCGATCGTTCATCTCTTCTATCAAATTCGGCGTATCCATCATCCGCGCATCCTATCTGAACATAATACAAAGCACAGCACTCAGTTCACCCAATGGGGTTGCACCCTATAGTGGGTCAGGGGTATCCGGGGTCAACACACCAAAAGGATATATCATGCGCCCCTCCGGACGACAGCTAGACGAAATGCGTGCCGTTTCTATTGAAACCGGTTTTACCAAACATGCCGAAGGCTGTGCCCTGATCAAAATGGGCGACACCCATGTCCTGTGTACCGCCACTATCGAAGACCGGGTGCCGCCCTTTATCAAAGGATCAGGCCTGGGCTGGGTCACTGCCGAATATGGCATGCTGCCACGTGCCACCAACACCCGCATGCGCCGCGAGGCTGCATCGGGAAAACAAGGCGGCCGCACCGTCGAAATCCAACGTCTGATTGGCCGGTCTTTGCGCGCGGGCGTGGATCGCGTTGCTTTGGGCGAACGCCAGATCACCGTCGATTGCGATGTATTGCAGGCCGATGGCGGCACCCGCTGCGCGTCCATCACCGGCGGCTGGATCGCGCTGCGTCTGGCTGTGAACAAATTGATGAAAGCCGGTGATGTGATCAGCGATCCACTGGTCGATCCGGTGGCCGCCATCAGCTGCGGCATCTACGCAGGCCAACCCGTACTCGATCTCGATTACCCCGAGGATTCAGAGGCAGGCGTTGACGGCAATTTCATCATGACCGGCTCACACCGCCTGATCGAAGTTCAGATGAGCGCCGAAGGCTCGACTTATTCCCGCGACCAGATGAACCAACTGATGGATCTCGCCGAAAAAGGCGTCACCGAATTGGCCGCGATCCAGAAAGTAGCCACAACCTGATGCGCAAATTCACCGGTGATCAGATTCTGATCGCTACCCACAACGCAGGCAAACTGACCGAGATGGAACAACTGTTCCAACCTTTCGGCGTCTCCGTCGTCGGTGCCGCCGCGATGAACCTGGCCGAACCGGATGAAACCGAAACCACCTTTGTCGGAAACGCCCGGATCAAGGCACATGCAGCCGCCAAGGCCACAGGCCTGCCAGCGCTGTCTGACGATTCCGGGATCGAAGTACAGGCGCTGGACAATGCCCCCGGCGTCTACACCGCCGACTGGGCCGAAACCCCAAATGGCCGCGACTTTGTGATGGCAATGACCAAGACCCACGAATTGCTTGAGACGGCAAATGCCCCCCATCCCCGCCGCGCCCGCTTTTGCGCCACTCTGGTGCTCGCCTGGCCCGACGGCCATGACGAAGTGTTCGCGGGCAAAGTTAACGGCACATTGGTCTGGCCAATGCGGGGCGAGGTAGGCCACGGATACGATCCAATTTTTCAACCCGATGGTTATACTATAACATTCGGTGAAATGCCGCGCGCGCAAAAGAACAAAATCAGCCACCGCGCCGATGCCTTCACCAAACTGATTGCAGGGTGCTTTGGCTGAGGATTGGCAGCAGGGCGGCTTTGCCCTCTACATCCATTGGCCCTTCTGCGAGGCCAAATGCCCCTACTGCGATTTCAACAGCCACGTCTCGCGCGGAATTGATCAACGCGCATGGCGCGATGCCTATCTAACCGAGATCAACCGCGCCGCGGCCGAGACACCAGGCCGCGTGTTGCGATCCGTATTCTTCGGCGGCGGCACCCCCAGCCTGATGGACCCCGAAACCGTCGCCGATATCCTGAGCGCCATTCACGCCCACTGGCCCACAGCCAATGATCTTGAGGTCACGCTGGAAGCAAACCCTGGCTCGGTCGAAGCCGGACGTTTCGCCGCATATCAGCAAGGCGGCGTCAATCGCATCTCGATGGGCATTCAGGCCCTCAATGACACAGACCTGCGGCGATTGGGGCGCATCCACACCAAAGACGAAGCGCTAAAAGCTTTCGACATCGCCCGGCATACGTTTGAGCGCGTCAGCTTTGATCTGATCTACGCCCGACAGGATCAATCCCTCGACGCCTGGCGCGCCGAACTGACCGAGGCGCTGACCCTGTCGGTCGATCACCTGTCGCTTTACCAATTGACCGTAGAACAAGGCACCGCCTTTGGCGACCGCTACAACGCCGGCAAACTTCGCGGCCTGCCGGACGATGATCTTGGCGCGGATCTCTATGAAATGACCCAGCAGATTTGCGGCGCAAACGGCATGCCTGCGTACGAAGTGTCAAACCACGCCGGCGACGGCGCACAATCCCGACACAACCTGATCTACTGGCGTTACGGCGACTACATCGGCATTGGTCCCGGCGCCCATGGCCGCCTGACGCTCAACGGCAATCGCTGGACAACCGAATGCCATAGCAATCCAAAACGTTGGCTCGACAACGTCCAGACCGGCAAGGCCGAAAAACCGCGCACGCCGCTGACATATCAGGATCAGGCCAGTGAGTTTCTGCTGATGGGATTGCGCCTGAAAGAAGGCGTCGACCTTGCGCGATATACCAACATCGCCGGGCACGCCCTGAATCCCGTTGCAATCGGCGAACTGCAAAACTTGGACCTGATTACAATCGAGAAAGACAGATTAATCGTTAAAGATCAAGGGTTTATGATCCTAAATGCCGTTCTGCGCATGCTTTTGGATGCTTAAAGGCCGCAGCCTAAGTACCACCTAACAAACGGCACAACTCATCCAGCTGATCCAGCGAATTGTAATGCAGGCTCATCTGTCCGGCCTCGCCATTGGCCCCGTGCGTGATGACAACTTTCATCCCAAGGTTGGCCGACAAATCGCCCTCCAATGCCTTGGTGTCCGCGTCCTTCTCTTTTGCCTTGGACGTGCTGCCCCGCTTGGCAACACCACTGTCATACCCAGACGCAGCTTTTTTCACCAAAGCCTCTGTCGCGCGCACAGAAAGACCACCAGAAATAATCTGGCGCGCCAACTCTGACGGGGTGTCTGTTGTCACCAACGCACGTGCGTGCCCGGCACTCAATTCACCCTTCCGCAAATACTCCAATACATCGTCCGGCAAATTTAGCAGACGCAATAGATTGGCAATATGGCTGCGGCTTTTTCCCAAAGCCTCTGCCATCTTTTCCTGCGTATGCCCAAACCGATCCATCAGCTGCCGATAGCCCGCCGCTTCCTCCACCGGGTTCAGGTCGGCCCGCTGAATATTCTCGATAATCGCAACTTCCAGAACTTCAACGTCGGTAAAACTACGCACGATCACCGGCAGCTCATGCAGCTTGGCCAACTGCGCTGCGCGCCAGCGACGTTCGCCTGCGACAATCTCAAACATACCGGACCCGGTATCGCGCACGATTAAGGGTTGAATAACACCCTTTTCCTTGATCGACGCCGCCAGATCATCCAGATCACCTTGCTCAAACCGTTTTCTCGGTTGTTCCGGGTTTGGTGCAATCCGTTCGATTGGAATCATCTGTTCTGCCGAAGAGGGCCCCGCCGCAGCCACTTGCTCCGTTTCAGCAACATCCGCCATTAAGGCCGAAAGACCACGACCCAATCCGCGTCTCTTTTCCATTACGTCACTCTCCTCAGATGTTCTTTATGCTGCTTCGCTATTTCGTTTGCCCAAAACTTCCTGCGCCAGAGCACGGTAAGCAACCGCACCTTTTGACTGGCTGTCATAACTCAACACCGGCATCGCAAAAGATGGCGCCTCGCTGACACGTACATTACGTGGTATCTTGGTTTGAAACACCAAACCACCCAGATTATCACGCGCGTCTTTTTCGACCTGTTGGGACAAGTTGTTGCGTTGATCATACATCGTTAACACAACACCTTCGATTCTGAGATCCTTGTTCCCAACCTGGCGCACCTCACGGATGGTCAGCATCAATTGCGACAATCCTTCCAATGCAAAGAACTCGGTCTGTAGCGGTACCAAAACCGAATGCGCTGCGATCATCGCATTTACTGTCAACAAATTCAGCGAAGGTGGGCAATCAATCAGGATGTAGTCAAAGGCAAAACCATCCATCGCCGTTTGCCGTAACGCATCATGCAGCAAGAAGCTGCGTTTTTCGTTTGAAATCAGTTCCAGATCGGCCGAGCTTAGATCAACCGTCGCCGGCACAATCCAAAGACCCTCCGTTGAAGACTGCCGTATGACCCTATTCAGCTCAATATCCTCAAGCAGCAATTCATAGGTGGTGAATTCCCGGTCTTCCAGCTCAACACCCAGACCAGTCGACGCGTTGCCTTGCGGGTCCAGATCAACCACCAGAACCCTTTGGCCAAATTCAACAAGGGCTGCTGCCAGATTGATCGTTGTGGTTGTCTTGCCAACACCGCCTTTTTGATTGGCAATCGCGATGATTTTCGGTCCTTGAGGACGTGAATGATCAGACACGGTTTATTCCTTTGACCAGTAAAATCGCCGCAGATGGATCTGTGACGCTTGTATGCGTTTCCAAATCAAATGACCACTCCGCACGTGCAGCTGCCACCTCTTTTGTCCAATTTTCGCCTTTAGGAAAGATCGCTATGCCGCCAAGGGACAAATGGCGGTCCGAAAATGCCAGAAGCGTTGAAAGATCCGCCAAAGCGCGCGCGGACAGGATATCCGAATTGGCAGGTGGCAGGCTTTCAATTCGACTTGCATCAACCGTCGCATTCAATCCCAGTTCGCGAATGGCAACACGCAGAAATGTCGCTTTGCGTTGATCACTCTCCACCAGCACGAACCGTTGGTCCGGGCTTGCCTGCAAAGCCAGTATCGCGACAACAATGCCGGGAAACCCGCCGCCGCTGCCGAGGTCGGTCCATAGACCGCCTTTGGGTGCAAGACCATATATTTGCACGGAATCCCACACATGTCTTATCCAAACCTGTTCCATGCTGGACTTGGAAACCAAATTGATTTTGGAATTCCACTTGGTCAAAAGATCAACGAACGCAGACAGTCGCTCGGATGTTTCACGTGAAACATTCAACCGTGTTCGAAAATCGTCCACTAAGCCTGCCGCGCCTTTTTTGATTGCCGCAACTTTGCAAGTAACAGTGCCAGAGCCGCCGGCGTCATGCCGTCGATCCGCCCCGCCTGCGCCAACGTCACCGGCCGCACCTTTGTCAACTTAGACTGCAACTCATTCGATAGGCCATCGATCCCGACATAGACAAAATCCGCTGGAATACTAAGGGCTTCATCCTTTTTGATCAGGTCAATATCACGCTGCTGCCGTTGCACATAGTTGGCGTAAACCGCTTCCCGCTCAAGCTGTATCGACGTAACAAGATCGACCTTTGAAAACGACTCATCCAGCGCCACAAGATCTTTGAAGGTCACGTCTGGAAAAGCCAGCAATTGCGCCGCTGTGCGCTTTGCGCCATCTTGGTTAATCGCGATTCCAACTGCTTTCACTTGCGTCGGAGAAAAGCTTGCCTCAGAAAGCAACGCCCGCCCCCGAGACAAAAGTTTCGACTTTTCCTCAAACACCAGCCGACGAGATCCCGAAACACACCCCAAAGACACGCCTAACGGGGTCAACCGCTGGTCCGCGTTATCCGCCCGCAAAGACAATCGAAATTCGGCGCGCGAGGTAAACATACGATAGGGTTCGGAAACGCCGCGACTGGTCAGATCATCAATCATGACCCCGATATAGCTTTCTGAACGGCTAAAAATGACCGGCTCAAGACCTTTGGCGCATCGCGCCGCATTCAGCCCCGCAACCAACCCCTGCGCTGCGGCCTCTTCATACCCGGTCGTGCCATTGATTTGTCCCGCAAGATAAAGCCCCGACACCGACTTCAGCACCAAAGATGGGTCAAGCGCCTGTGGGTCTACGAAATCATACTCAATCGCATATCCGGGCTGCAAAATCTTAGCGGACTCCAAACCAACAATCGACGCGACATAGTCTTCCTGAACCTCGACCGGTAAAGAGGTCGAGATCCCGTTCGGATAGACAGTATGATCGTTGGCGCCCTCCGGCTCCAGGAACACCTGATGCGACGACTTATCGGAAAACCGGACGACCTTATCCTCGATCGACGGGCAATACCGCGGACCAACGCCGTCAATATGTCCGCCATACATCGCCGACCGCTGAAGGTTTTTCTGGATGATGTCATGCGTTTGCGGATTTGTGTGTGTGATCCCGCAGCTGATTTGTTTTGCTGATACACCGCGCGACAAAAAGGAAAACAGCGTCGGCTCCACATCGCCCGGCTGCATTTCCAGAATACCCCAATTAATCGTGCGCCCATCTAGTCTGGGCGGCGTACCTGTTTTCAGACGCCCAAGCGGCAGATCAAAAGAATCCATTCGTTCAGCCAGTTTGACCGATGACTTATCACCAATCCGTCCCCCCGGCCGCGACACATCCCCAATATGGATGATGCCGCGCAGAAATGTCCCGGTGGTCAAAACAACCGAAGCGCTTTGCAAAACTGACCCATCTTGCAACACAACACCCGTCACCGCATCGCCCGTCATCTGAAAATCAACGGCCTCGCCAATGACAATATGCAGTCCTTCGCGACGCTTCATTTCGCCCAGCATTTCCCGCTGGTATATACCCCGGTCCGCCTGGGCACGCGGCCCTTGAACAGCAGGCCCCTTGCGTCGGTTCAGCAACCGGAACTGAATACCCGCCTTATCCGCAACCCGGCCCATTACCCCATCAAGCGCGTCAATTTCCCGAACCAAATGACCTTTGCCCAAACCTCCGATTGCCGGATTGCAGGACATGACACCGATGCCAGCCTCGGACATCGTTACCAACGCCGTCTTTGCGCCAAGCCGCGCGGACGCATGAGCCGCCTCTACGCCAGCATGCCCGCCCCCTATAACAACAACGTCAAAATGTTTCACGTGAAACACTCCATTCATTTTCCGATACAGAAACTCGAAAAAATCTCATCCAAAAGATTTTCAACATCAATCCGGCCCACAAGACTTTCCAGCGCTCGAATCGCAGACCTCAATTCCTCAGCAGCTATATCATAGAGATCGGCACCCTGCGCGACGATCTGACTGGCCGCCAGCAGATCGGCATGCGCGCGCTCCATCGCCAGCCTGTGGCGTTCATGAGTGGCCAACCCGACGCTTGTTGAACGGTCCGCCAAAGCTGTTTGAATTCTTTGAATTAACGCCGAAACACCAAGCCCCGTCGTGCCCGAAACAGCGCCCTCCTGATCCCGGCGTTCATCCGCCTTGGGGCGCACAATAATATCACCAGCAACCCAATCAACCCCGACCTGGGTACCGTCTTCAACTAAAAATACACGCAAATCCGCGTCAGCGGCACGGGTCAACGCGCGCGCTATGCCAATGGCCTCGACCCTGTCCGTGCTTTCGTGCAAACCGGCTGTGTCCAGCAACGTCACCGGCACACCCCCAAGATCCATTCGGACCTCAATAACGTCCCGCGTCGTTCCGGCAATTTCTGACGTTATCGCCGCATCCCTACCAGATATAGCGTTAAGTAGCGATGATTTCCCTACATTCGGTGGTCCAACAATAGCCACCTCAAAACCTGATCGGATACGCTCGGCCACAAAACTACCTGCAATTTCCGCCGTCAAATCCGCACGAACACCGTCCAGCAAGTCACTGACTTCGGGCGATACATCAACGGGCACATCCTCATCCGCGAAGTCTATTGTCGCTTCCAACAGCGACGCCGCCCGGATCAAACGGGCGCGCCAATCTTCGACCTTTTGCCCCAGAGCGCCGGACAAGACACGAAACGCCTGTCGCCGCTGTGCCTCGGTTTCCGCGTCAATCAGATCGGCAAGACCTTCGACCTGAGCCAGATCAAGTTTTCCGTTTTCCAGCGCACGGCGGGTAAATTCGCCAGCCTCGGCCAGACGGCAGGCTGGAAATGTCGACAGGACCTGCAACAGCGACCGCACAACCGCAACACTGCCGTGGGTATGAAATTCAACCACATTTTCGCCGGTAAAACTGTTTGGACCTTCAAAGACCAAAACCAGCGCCTGATCGATGGTGTTTCCGTCAGACGTTTTCAAAACCCGAAGCGCATTGTGACGCGGTGCTGGCAAGTCTCCGCACAGACGCGCACCGATACCAAACGCATCGGGGCCAGACAGACGCACCACAGAAACGCCCGCGCGTCCCTGAGCCGTTGCCAGAGCGTAAATCGTGTCCATCAAGATAACTCAACGTCTATCGGCGAAAACTCAGGTATTCATCGAATCGAAGAAGTCCGAATTTGTCTTGGTCTGCTTGAGCTTTGAAATCAGGAATTCGATGGCATCCGTGGTGCCCATCGGGTTCAGGATCCGGCGCAGCACATAGGTTTTCTGCAGGTCAATTTTATCCACCAGCAGCTCTTCCTTGCGGGTACCGGATTTGAGGATATCCATCGCCGGGAACACGCGTTTGTCGCTGACCTTACGGTCCAGCACAATCTCCGAGTTACCGGTGCCTTTGAATTCCTCAAAGATCACTTCGTCCATCCGGCTGCCGGTTTCGATCAGCGCTGTTGCAATGATGGTCAGCGATCCGCCCTCTTCGATGTTGCGCGCGGCCCCAAAGAACCGTTTTGGGCGCTGCAGGGCGTTGGCATCGACACCACCGGTCAGAACCTTACCCGACGACGGCACAACGGTGTTGAACGCACGTCCCAGACGGGTGATGGAATCCAGCAAGATGACAACATCGCGTTTGTGTTCGACCAGCCGCTTGGCTTTTTCGATCACCATGTCAGACACGGCGACGTGGCGTGTAGCGGGTTCATCAAAGGTTGATGACACAACCTCGCCCTTCACCGACCGCTGCATGTCCGTCACCTCTTCGGGGCGTTCATCAATCAGCAACACGATCAGATAACACTCGGGGTGGTTTTTCTCGATCGAGTTGGCGATGTTTTGCAGCAGAACGGTTTTACCGGTCCGGGGCGGCGCCACAATCAGGCAACGCTGGCCTTTGCCAATGGGCGACACTAGGTCGATGATCCGGGCAGAACGGTCTTTGACGGTGGGGTCTTCGACCTCCATCGTCATCCGCTCATCCGGGTAAAGCGGCGTCAGGTTTTCAAAGGCGACTTTATGCTTGGCCTTTTCGGGCACTTCAAAGTTGATCTTCGTCACGTCCGTCAGGGCAAAATAACGCTCGCTGTCGTCTGGCGCGCGGATCACACCCTCGATCGTATCTCCGGTGCGCAGCGAATATTTGCGCGTCATCTCGGGCGAGACATAAATGTCATCGGGACCGGGCAGGTAATTTGCTTCCGGTGAGCGTAGAAATCCGAACCCGTCTTGCAGCACTTCAAGCACGCCGTCACCGGAAATTTCCCATCCCTCATCCGCACGTTCGCGCAGAATCTGGAACATCATTTCGCCCTTACGCATGGTCGACGCGTTCTCGATCTCAAGCTCTTCTGCCATCGACAACAGATCCTTGGGGCTTTTGGCCTTGAGATCTGAAAGGTTCAGCGTTTCAAGCGGATCGGAATTTTCAATTTCTACGGTCATGACATTACCTGCGACAACGGGTCCAGAGAACCTGCTGCTTGTTATGGGGGAATCAATTTGAGTCTGCGCCTATCCCGGACGGGACGGTGAAGATCACTTAAGCCCGCAAGGACAGCCTGTCAATGTTCCTAGAACTTGATCACCACGGACAGGACAATCACAATCATCAGAACGGTGGGCACTTCGTTCATCATTCGGAACTGGCGCCCTGTCAGAGCGTTGGTCCCTGCCGCCAGCGACTTTCGCTGCTGACCCAGCCACATATGAAACCCGGTCATCGCGATCACGGCAGCGCCCTTTGTCCAGGGCCACACCATCGACCAATCGACAACACCGGGTGTCAGCACCAGACAAAGCCCGAAAACCCATGTCGCGATCATTGCAGGGTTCATGATGACCTTGATCAGCTTGAATTCCATCGTTCCCAGGAGATCATGAATATCACCCTTGGTACCTGCTTTCTCAGCATGGTAAACAAACAACCTGGGCAAGTAGAACAGGCCTGCCATCCAGGCGATCACAGCCATGATATGAAGTGATTTGATCCAGGGATAAAAATCAGCCAGCAGGTCAGACATGTCACGCTCCGTTCACCCGCTCTTCCTTATAATAAATAAAGAAAGATAAAAGGATGATGATTAATTAGGGGCCTGATTTTCTGTGGATTATTCAGTTTTCCCATGAATCGCCCACATGGGGACAAAGGCCACAAGGGCTGTGCAGAAAGCGAAAATATCTGAAATAAATGTTCAAAAACAAAGGGTAAAGAAAAAAACCAAGAATGGTAACTTTGTGGGTAACAGGTAACTAATTACCCTGCACACAGATTTACTTTGTTCTTTTCCCTAGAGGAACAAAAGTTTAACCAAACCTTGAAAACCAATGACTACCCGGCGATTGTGTTCTGGTTGTGATTTCACCAGAACATACGACACTGCTATTCATGTCGCGACACACAGGGTTATACACATGTCATCCCCATTGATCCTTGCCTCTGGGTCCGACATTCGGGCGAAAATGCTGCGGCAAGCCTGCGTTGACTTCACCGTCCTCAGCCCCAGAGTTGACGAAGACATGATACGGGACGCGCTGTTGGCCGAAAACGCCAAACCCCGCGATATTGCCGATACTCTGGCCGAAATGAAAGCCCGCAAAGTCAGCGAGAAACATCCAGAGGCGCTGGTATTGGGTTGCGATCAGGTTTTGGATCACAAAGGTGTTCTTTTCTCAAAACCGTTTGACCCGGCGCAGGCCATTTCGCAGCTCAAAACGCTTGCGGGTGATCGGCATATGTTGTTATCGGCGGCCGTCATTTACCAGGGCGGCAAGCCCCTTTGGCGTCATGTCGGCCAGGTGCGGTTGCATATGCGCGAAATCTCTGACGCCTTTATCATGGACTATGTTGGCCGGAACTGGGACAGCATTCGTCATTCCGTCGGCGCCTATAAACTGGAAGAAGAGGGCGTGCGCCTGTTCACCCGGATCGAAGGGGATTACTTTAACGTTCTGGGTATGCCACTTTTGGACATATTATCTTACCTCACCTTACGCGGAGATCTCGATACATGACGGCTGGAAAAATACCCTTGGCAGGCGTGATTGGATCCCCGATATCACATTCGAAATCGCCGCAACTGCACCAGCATTGGTTAAAAACAATTGGCGTAAGGGGGTTTTATATTCCGATGGATATAGCCGCCGCCGATTTGCACGACGTTTTTAAGACCCTGCCCAAAATGGGGTTTGTCGGCGTCAACATCACCACGCCGCACAAAGAGGCAGTATTGGAAATCGCCGATCTTGTAACCGACCGGGCGACGCTGATCGGGGCTGCAAATACGATCATTTTTCGCAAAGATGGTAAAATTCATGCTGATAATACAGATGGTTACGGGTTCATCGAAAACCTGAAGTCCGGTGCGCCAGATTGGATCCCCGCCACCGGTCCGGCGGCTGTGCTGGGTGCTGGTGGTGCTGCACGTGCGGTTGTTGCGTCGTTGATAGATGCAGGTGTGCCGCGCATCTATATCACCAACAGAACCCGCATCCGCGCGGAAAAACTGCAATCAGATTTCGGCAACCGGGTGCAAGTCGTCGATTGGGTTCAGGCTGGCAATATGATCGAAGATGCCAGTCTGGTCGTGAACACAACGTCGCTGGGCATGGTCGGCAAACCGGATATGCGCATTCCGCTGGACGGCTTGCAAAAATCAACCGTCGTGACGGATCTGGTCTACGCCCCTTTAAAGACGCATCTGCTGGCCACCGCCGAAGAGGCGGGCTGCGCGACGGTAGACGGATTGGGCATGTTGCTGCATCAAGCAGTGCCCGCATTTGAACGGTGGTTCGGGTTTCGTCCCAAAGTTGACAGCGCCACGCGGGCGGCGGTTTTGCGCTAGTGTTTAAGCTGGGACTGACCGGGTCCATCGGAATGGGCAAATCAACCACCGCGCAGATGTTTGCCGCATTGGGCTGTGCGGTTTGGGATGCAGATGCGGCCGTTCACCGCCTTTATGCGCCCGGTGGTTCGGCAGTGGCACCGATGTCGCGCGCGTTTCCATACGCGATTCGCGACGGCGCCGTGTCACGCGAAGCTTTGCGCGACATTATCGCCGACGATGACACCGCCCTGGGCCGGATCGAAAAAATTGTGCATCCATTGGTCGCCCAAGACCGCGATGCATTCTCCAAATCGACCGCTGCAGACATCGCTGTTTTTGACATTCCGCTTTTGTTTGAAAACGGTTCCGAATCCATGATGGATGCGGTGGCATGTGTCTCTGTTCCGCCCGAAACACAGGAAATGCGCGTGATGGAACGTGGCACAATGAGCCGCGAAACATTTGAAAAAATCCGCGACAAGCAAATGCCAAACAGTGAAAAATGTGCCCGGTCAGATTTCGTAATTGTCACCGACACGCTTGATCATGCCAAGGCACAGGTACACCATATCGTGGACACCATCAGAGGCGGGAAATTCAATGCGTGAGATCGTTCTTGATACCGAAACCACAGGGTTTGATCCCGAAAGCGGCGACCGCATTGTTGAAATCGGTGCGGTTGAATTGATGGGGCATGTCGCCACCGGTGAAACCTATCATCAATACATCAATCCCGAACGGTCGATGCCGGATGAGGCGTTTCAGGTGCACGGGCTTGGCGATGACTTTCTGCGCGACAAGCCCAAGTTCGCGCAGATTGGGCAGGCGTTTCTTGACTTTATTGGCACATCCAAACTGGTCATTCACAACGCGTCTTTTGACATCAAATTTCTGAATGCTGAATTGCGCTGGATGGGCTTGCCGCAAATTCCGTGGGAACAGGCGTTGGACACATTGGCCATCGCGCGCAAGAAATTTCCCGGATCGCCCGCGTCTCTGGATGCGCTGTGTCGACGGTTCAGCATCGACAATACGTCGCGCACCCTGCACGGCGCTTTGCTGGATAGTGAAATTCTGGCCGAAGTATATCTGGAACTGATCGGTGGCAAACAGCCTGATTTTGGCCTGTCGGCGGACGCGTCGCCATCATTGAATGCGGCCGGTGACGCCTGGACGCCCAGACCGCGCGACGTGCCATTGGCATCACGTCTTACCCAGGCCGAAGCCGCCGCCCATGCAGAGTATGTGGCAAACTTGGGCGGCGATGTATTGTGGTCGAAAGACTAGATTATGCGTCGGCTTTCGGTGGAGTTTCGGCCTGACGACGGGCGATTTCATTGCGGTAAAGTGCAACGAAATCAATATTTTCAAGGTTTAGCGGCGGGAACCCACCGTCGCGGGTGATGTCGCTGACAACACGGCGCAGGAACGGGAAAATCATCCGTGGGCATTCGATCAGCAAAAACGGGTGCAACTGATCATCCGGCACGTTTTCGATGTGGAAAATACCGACATAGTCGATCTCGAGCACAAACAAAGTCGCACCGCCATCTTTGGCTTTGGATGTGACCTGCAGTTTGATCGAATTTTCATACTGATTGTCCGCCCCGCGCTTTTTTGCATCAAGGTTCACCTGAACCTGTACATCCGGCGTCACATCCGCAGGCGCGCCTTTTTGCGCCATGATGTTTTCAAACGACATATCCCGGATGAATTGGCCAAGGACCCGCATTTGTGGGGCTGGTGGTGTTGCGTCGGTTTCGGCCATCGGGCTCTCCTGAGAAAATAATTTGCGCTGACTTACCAGCTTGTTGTTGCGTTCTCAATGCTTGGTCCAGCCTGAGGGACGAATAGGGCGTTCGGGTGCATCAGACACGTCATAATATTCGCCATCTATCACAGTATCATCACGCGGCGGATGCCGTGGTGCAGGCCCGGCCTCAAACGACTGGATATTGATACGGGACCGGACCGCGCGGTAAAATGCGCCACGCACTTGCGGGATAAGCAGTAAAAACCCGACCGCATCGGTAAAAAACCCCGGCGTCAGCAGCAATGCGCCGGAAAATAGAATCATTGCACCATGGGCCAGCGGCTCCGTCGGATCGCGCATTTCAGAAAACGAGGATTTTAGCTGCCCCAGCGCCATTATTCCCTGTGTCCGCACCAGCCACGTGCCCAACAGGGCGGTAATCACAACAGTCAAAAGCGTCCAGCCCAGACCAATTGCACCGCCAATTTGGATGAACAACGCGATCTCGATCAACGGGACGGCCAAAAAAGCCAATAACAACCACATGAATGACGCTCCTTTCGACGGGCCGATGGTGGACTTGGACCCGTCAAGACCCTACATAGGTTCACCAGACGCAGGTTTCCATGCTTTTGCTCAATACGAGGTCTATATGAGTTCTTCGCCCCTTATCCAACTTCTCGTGCTCGCCGCGATTGCCGTGTTCCTTATTTTGCGGCTTAAAAACGTGCTGGGCACCCGCGAAGGCTTTGAAAAGCCGCCCGCTATCGGACCGGCTGGCAAACCAGCAAACGGTCGTGATTTCGAGGTGATTCAAGGCGGTCCGGATCTGGACATCACCGATCATGTTGATGCCGACAGCGATGCCGCAAAAGCGCTGGCCGCGATGAAACGCCTTGAGCCGTCGTTCAATGTCAGCGACTTTTTGCAGGGCGCGCGTGGTGCCTATGAAATGATCGTGGTGGGTTATGAAAAGGGTGATTTGTCCGACATCCAGCCCTTTCTGGCCGAGGATATATACGAGACATTTGTCGACGGCGTCGCCGCTCGGGAAGATCAGGGTCTGACCATTGAATGTGATTTTATCGGTGTGCGTGAAATGGAGCTGGTGGATGCCACGCTAAACCCGGACACAAACGAGGGCGAACTGACCATGCGGTTTGTTGCCGAACTGAAATCTGCCGTGCGCGATTCCGGCGGCGATATCATCGAAGGCAGCACCACCGAAGTGAAAAAGCAAAAGGACACATGGGCTTTTGCGCGCAAAATGGGGTCGGATGATCCAAATTGGCTGCTGGTATCTACAGACGCTTAAGAAACGCAGCGCGTGGTGTTGCAATTGCCGGGGTCCTGTCGATGACGACGCCAGCAACTGCTGAACTGCGTTATGAGGTATTGTCGTTTGATCAGCTGGATGGCTGGGAAAAAGACGACCACGCGGCGGCGTTGGCGGTGTTTCAGAACACCTGTCAGGATATGTCCGATCCCGACTGGACGTCGCTCTGCGCTTTTGCCACTGCCCGGCCGGATGCACGCAGTTTTTTCGAATTGTTCTTTCGTCCAGTGCTGATCCGGGACGGCAAGGACGCCATGTTCACCGGATATTTTGAGCCTGAGCTGGACGGCTCTCTGACCCGCACAACGCGCTACCGCTATCCGGTTTATTCGATGCCACCAGAGGCGCGGCGCGGCGCACCTTGGTTGACCCGCAGGCAAATACTGGGCGACGATATTTTGGCAGGCCGAGGGTTAGAGATCGCTTGGGTAGATGATCCTGTCGAATTGTTTTTCCTTCAAATACAAGGATCTGGCAGAATCAGGCTGCCCAATGGTTCAGGTATTCGGGTTGGGTATGCCGGTGCAAATGGCCACAAATACAGGTCTATCGGCGCAGAATTGGTGCAGCGCGGTGTGTATCAACCGCACCAGGTCAGCGCCGATGTGATCAAAAACTGGGTACGTCGCAATCCGGATGCGGGTCGCGAATTGCTGTTTCACAACCCGTCTTATGTCTTTTTCCGCGAGGTCAGTCAGGTCCCGGCGCATCTGGGGCCGTTGGGGGCAATGAACAGGTCCATTACCACCCTGCGGTCCGTCGCTGTGGACCCTGCGTTCACGCCTTTGGGCGCGCCGGTTTGGATAGAAAAGGACGGCGAACGCCCAATGCGTCGTTTGATGATCGCCCAGGATACCGGATCGGCGATCAAAGGCGCACAGCGCGCGGATGTGTTTTTCGGAACCGGTGACAAAGCAGGCCGCGCGGCGGGCAAACTGCGTGATCCTGGGCGGATGATGGTGCTGATGCCGATCCAGCGCGCCTATGGATTGCTGCCCGAAAGCGCGATATGACGCGCCGCCGACTGGCCCCGGACGAAATTGATCTTTGGCGCAAAGTGGCAGATCGCACAACACCGCTGGATTTGCGCCAAACCTTTGATGTGGAGGCATTTCAAACCCCGACACCCGAGGTATCCAAGCCGAAAAAAACCGCTTCCCGCCCTGTTTTCCCGCCCAAACCCGCAGCCCGGAAATCGACCCATGATCTGATGCCATCCCTGCCCGAACGGATGCGAAATTCCACTGTGCAGATGGATCAGAAGGCCTTTGGCAAACTGAAACGCGGTAAACTGTCGCCCGAAGGCCGCATTGATCTGCACGGCATGACGCTGGATCGTGCGCATCCGGCTTTGACGCGGTTTATCCTGTCGTCGCACGGGGCAAACAGGCGTCTGGTTCTGGTGATCACCGGCAAAGGCAAACAGCGTGACGAAGGCGGGCCGATCCCGATCCGTCATGGTGTGCTGCGCCATCAGGTCCCACAATGGCTGTCGATGCCACCCTTAAAATCCGTCGTTTTACAAGTGGCGCAGGCACATATCAGCCATGGCGGCGGCGGTGCCTATTATGTCTATCTACGCCGTCAGCGCTGACCGTCGCCAAATTGCAACCGGATACAACAGCAACAACCCCGCAAGGGCAAAAATCACCGCATAGCCCAGCATTTGCTGTTCAAATCCAATGCCTGCGTCGATCAGCCATCCGCTAAGACCGGGACCAATCGCAGACCCCAAGACCATTAACGCCGTTGCCAACGCCTTGATTGATCCAAGGTTTCGCGTGCCGAAAAACTCGGCCCAGCAGGCATTCAACAACGTGGC
>JBAUHN010000452.1:0-26282 GCA_049680295.1 Sulfitobacter sp. | reverse complement strand
GACCTCGGTCATCATCCCAACACCGCGCGCAATGGCGGTGGTCTTGCGTTCTTGTACATCTGCGTTTTTCACGGCGCCGTTCCTGTTCTTTGAATCATCATTGGGCTCAGCCGAGATGTGACCGCACTTTGTCCAGCGCATTCGCTCGGTCTTGCCGCGCGCTCAGTGCGGTGTCCATGTCCACCTTCACAAACTGTGTGTCCACATTCGGCTGCAACTGGCCGATCAAGTCCATATCGGCAGAGATCACCGTCCCGATCATAAAATACCCGCCCCCTGATACCGCGTCGCGGTGCAGGATAATGGGCTCAGACCCGCTTGGCACTTGAACCGATCCATAGGGGTAGCAGGCGTCCGTGATATTCGAGGGGTCCGATCCCGCGCCAAATGGCGGTTCGCGATCAACAAATTCCAGCGGCGTGCCCCCTTTGAAACGATACCCCATCCGGTCCGCTTCTGATGCGACCTTCCAAGTCTCATCAAAGAAACGATTGCCCGCGGCCTCCGTAATCCGGTGCCAGTAAAGCCCCGGCAGAATGCGCAACTCGGCCGTCTTGCCCGGCAGGCGGCGCATGTTTTCAGGGACATTTGCCCCGGCTTTTGCCGCTGCCACAGGCTTGCCCAGCGGCAGCACATCCCCCGGTTGGATCGCGCGCCCGTCAACGCCACCCAATGCACCAATCGGATAGGTAGAGCGGCTGCCGAGCGCCGTCGGCGTGTCGATCCCGCCTGCAACCGCAATATAGGCGCGCGCGCCTGAGCGCAGGTAGTCGAATGACAGCACCTGCCCCGCCTTTACGGCAATTGCATGCCAGGTCTGCAGTATCTCACCGTCCAACTTTGGCGGCAAATCTCCCCCCGTAACGGCGACAACACTGTCCTCAGTGAATTCAAGTTCTGGCCCAATGAAGACACATTCAAGGCCCGCTTCCGCTTCATCATTGCCCACCAGCATATTAGCACAGCGCATGGCGAAACGGTCCATCGCGCCGCCCATCGGGATGCCGAGGTGATAATAACCCGGACGTCCAAGGTCTTGGATTGTGGTCGCAAAACCGGCTGTTTTCACATTAATCGGCATTGAGCATCTCCTCCAGCTTGGCATTGGTGCCGTCAATATCCTTGTTGAAGTCGTCGAGCGAGAAGATGACTTCGCGGATGCGCGGCTCGTAAATGTTCGCCTCGACCGCCGCGATGCAACGGTCATATTCCTCGCGATCAATTGGTTTCCATTTGACGATATCGCCGGGCTTGAAGAACACCATGAAGTCTTTGAGGTATCCTATCTTTTGTTCGGGGTCGTAGATTGGCATCGGGGTCACCCCGAACATCTGGTAACCGCCCGCGCCGCGCACCGAATAGATGCAAGAAAAACAACCGCCATAGCCTACCGTCAACTTGGGTGTGTCAGTGCGGGGGCGCAAGTACTTGGGCACCTGAATTTGGCGATCGCGGTCCACCATCTGATAGAGGAAAGGCAGGCCGGACACGAAGCCAACCATCGACACAAACCATGGCGATCCCGAGTGCGCCGCGATAAACGCATCCACGCTGTCATAACCATTAATCTGCGCGGCATATTCAATATCGGTCACGTCGGGGTCTTGGTGACGTTCACGGAACCGCATCAAGGTCTCATGTGTCCATGGGTCCTGATACAGCACCGGAATTTCGATGATACGCGTGGTCAGAATAGGCTCGGCCTGACTGGCGGTTTCTTCCATCTCTTTCAAATGCGCCATAAGCGTATCGGGATGCACCACATCAGGATTGAACTTGATCTGGAAAGAGGCGTTGGCCGGGCAAATCTCTGTGATGCCATCAATCTTGGCGTCCCGGACCGCGTTGGTCATCGAAAGGGTGTTAAAGAACGCCTCAAGCGACATTTCCTCACTTACTTCGACAAAGATGTGCTCGTCGCCTCCAAAGGTATACCTTGATGTCATCGTTTTGCTCCTTCGTCATCAGAAAGGGTGTGGGCATTTTCGTCTAGCCATGGCTCCAGCCATTTGGTGTGAAAGTGACCGGCCTGCACGTCGGCATCACGTGCAAGGGCTGCAAACAGCGGCGCTGTCGTTTTCAGTGATCCGGTCTTAAGTTCAGTGATGGCGCGCGCCAAACGAGCAATCGCCGCCTTGCGCGTGTGCGCATGGACAATCAATTTGCCCACAAGTGAATCGTAGAATGGCGGGATGGGATAGCCGTCATACAAGATATGGTCAAAACGGACACCGGGGCCGCCGGGAGTGCGAAAATCGCTCACGATGCCGGGAAAGGGCATAAAATTGTTAGCCGGGTCTTCGGCGTTGATGCGTACTTCAATCGCATGACCACGCAGTTCAATATCGCTTTGGGCTACCGACAAAGGTGTGCCTGCAGCAATGGCAATCATCTCTGTCACAAGGTCGATGCCTGTGATCGCTTCGGTCACGGGGTGTTCGACCTGAATTCGGGTGTTCATCTCGATAAAGTAAAAATCGCCGCTTTCATCGTCATAGAGATACTCAACCGTTCCAGCCCCACGGTACTTAACCGATGCGGCCAATGCGACAGCAGAGGAGCAAAGTTTTTCGCGCACCTCTTCGCTCAGGGCTATCGACGGTCCTTCTTCCCAGACTTTCTGACGACGGCGCTGCAGGGAACATTCCCGCTCAAAGCAGTGCACAAAATGCGTGCCATCCCCAAGGATCTGCACCTCGATATGGCGCGCCTTGGCAATCAGCTTTTCCAAATAAAGCCCGCCATCGCCAAAAGCAGATTTTGCCTCGGCCGCGGCTTGCGGCGCGAGCCGAGCGAATTCTTCGGCGTTTTCCGCCACGCGAATGCCCCGACCCCCACCCCCTGCGGTTGCCTTGATCATGACGGGGAAACCGAGTTCAGCGGCCAGCACATTGGCCGCGTCCAGATCATCGATGATTCCATCGCTGCCTGGAACTGTTGGAACATTGGCCAATTGCGCCGCTTTGCGGGCTGATGCTTTGTCTCCCATGGACCGGATCATGTCACCGGTGGGGCCGACAAACGCCATCCCCGCCCCTTCGACCGCATCGGCGAAATCAGCATTCTCGGCCAGAAACCCATACCCCGGATGTACCGCATCGGCCCCTGATTGTTTTGCCGCGTTCAGCACCGCATCGATGTTGAGATAGGATTTGGTGGCGGGAGGCGGTCCGATCTCAACAGCTTCATCCGCCATCTCAACCGCCAGCGAATTAGCGTCCGCCGCGCTGTAGACCTGCACCGTATGGATACCCATCTCACGCGCAGCGCGGATGATCCGCACAGCGATCTCGCCTCGGTTGGCGATCAGAAGTTTGGAGATGCCCACGCCGCGACCCTACAAGATTTCGACTTCGGCCACGACCTGACCGGGCATAATTGCATCTTCGTTTTCAACAGCAAATGATGCGATAGTGCCGTCAGTTTCTGCTTTCACTTCCGTGTATGTCTTCATCACCTCGACAAGGCCGATCACATCGCCTGCCTTCACTGCGTCGCCTACTTCTTTGTAGTTGGGCTCCTCTGGCGACGGACTGCGGTAAAAAACACCGGGCAAGGGTGATCTGATTTCAGATGTGGCCATGATTGGTCTCCTCAATAAATTGTTAGCCCCAACGTCGCTCAGGACGTTGCCAGCCTGTCGCCGAGAGCGGCGCGCATGGCCATTACGATATCAACCACATTTGGCGTATCTGAGTGCACACAGATAGTTTCTGCGCGCACAACATTTTGTTTTCCTGACGCGCTCAGCACGATGCCCTCATCGACGGCTCTGATGATTTTTTCGACGACTATGGCGGGATCGTAAGCTGCATGTTCACGCGTGATCAACAGCTTACCGTTGTCATCGTAATCAAGGTCAGCAAAGAACTCAGCGCGAAACTCCACGCCCCGCGCGGTATAGATTTCTTCGTGCAACGTGCCTGCCAACCCAAAGATGGGCAGGCCGAGATGTTCGCTTGCGTCGCAAATCGCGTGCGCGATGTGTTCGTGACGCGCGGCCATGCCGTAAAGCGCTCCATGAGGTTTGAGATGCGACAGCTTAACACCTTGGACTTTCAGAAATTCGTTCAGCGCACCGATCTGATAGAGGATGATATTTGCCATCTCTTCGCGGTCGATCACCATTTCGCGCCGTCCAAAGCCCGCGAGGTCAGGCAATGAGAAATGAGCGCCAACCTTGATGCCATGCTTTTTCGCCGAGGCAACCGCATGCGCCATATGATTGGGATCAGAGCCATGGAATCCGCAGGCAATATTTGCTTCGGTGATCAGGGGCATGATCGCGTCGTCATCCCCCAGCTTATAAAGACCAAAGCTTTCGCCCATGTCGCAATTGATATCTACGGCCATTCTTCCTCCCCATTTCAGACAGATGCACGGCTCAGCAGCAGGTACCTCTTAACAAGAGGCTAAACGCGCAGCCCCTGAATTGTAAAATATGATTTTATTGCCACTTCATTCTGAAAAACAGATACTACCATTCAAGCCAAACGATGATCGTAGTGCAGGGCAATCCCCCCTTTTGCAACAAAGCGGCAGACAGAAAAGAGGCGACAATGAACCCGACCCTAAGGCAAATACGCTATTTTATCGCAGCCGCCGAAGCAGGCCAGCTTTCCAAGGCAGCGATGGAGGTCAACGTTTCTCAATCCGCCATCACAACAGCAGTCAAATCTTTGGAGGATTTGATCGGAACCTCGTTGTTTGATCGCCATTCCGGCGGCGTCAGCCTGACGTACGAAGGCAGCCTGTTTTTGAGCCATGCGCGCGGCATCATCAATTCCGTCGAAGAGGCCGTTCGCATTCCGCGCCGTGTGCAACAAGAGGTCAAAGGCTCATTTAGACTT
Organism: Sulfitobacter sp.; assembly: GCA_049680295.1. GTDB lineage: Bacteria > Pseudomonadota > Alphaproteobacteria > Rhodobacterales > Rhodobacteraceae > JBAUHN01. The sequence continues at coordinate 21,432 of JBAUHN010000452.1, read as the reverse complement.
GCCGTGACCTATACGGTCGCGGGCTATTTTCTGCCGCCGCTTTTCTTGCGCTTCACCCACGCTTTTCCAAACGTTGAGGTCGATCTGATCGAAGCAGACAGGCAAGCCATCGAAGAGGGATTAATTACAGGAAGCTTCGATATAGCCGTAATGTTGACCTCAAACATCATCAATCACGATGCACTTGCACACTCGGTCATGCTGCGTTCCAGACGCAGGTTGTGGCTAAATGAGGGCCATCGGTTTGTCGATAGTCAATCTGTAACGCTCGAAGAGATTGCGCAGGAACCCTATATTATGCTGACTGTAGACGAGGCATCTAACACGGCGCAGCGGTATTGGGATCGGACTACATATCAGCCGCGCACCTTGTTTCAAACCTCATCTGTAGAGGCGGTGCGCAGTATGGTGGCAAATGGCATGGGCGTATCGGTCTTGTCAGATATGGTGTACCGCCCTTGGTCTTTGGAAGGTAAACGCGTTGATGTGATGGAGGTGAACGACATCATACCAACCATGGATGTCGGGCTTGCGTGGGCAAAGCACGCGGAGCTTAACAGTGCTGCAAGAGCTTTCTTCGAGTTTATGGACGTAGTAAATCTGCCGTAACAACTATCAGAGCGCTTCTTACGCGCATCTGGGCTGACTGACTGCGCGCTCCCTTTAGAACGGTACTCTCACACGACGCCGTTTTTCTGGAACGCATTAATTTCCCGAGGCGAATACCCCAATCCTTGCAGAACATCGGTGTTGTGTTCACCCAACTTGGGCACCGAATCCATGCGCGGCTTGTACCCCTCAAAACCTCCAGGCGGCAACAATGCCGGAAGCGGGCCCGCGGGACTTCCGACAGACGTCCACCTGTCTCGTTCTTTCAGTTGGGGATGGTTCCACAAATCCGCCATCTCATTCAGCTGCGCGTTGGCAATCCCTGCGGATTCAAGGCGCGCGATGACGGTGGCCCCCTCAAGAGGTTTGAACGCAGCAACAATAATATCTGTCAGGGCTTTTCTGTTTTTCGTACGCTCTGCATTGCCAGCAAATCTGGGGTCTTCCAACACTGTCGTTTGCTGTAGAACGGTGGTGCAAAATGCGGCCCATTCTCTTTCGTTCTGAAGTCCCAGAATGACAATTGAGCCGTCACCAACAAGAAACGGGCCATATGGGAAAATTGTCGAATGACTTGCGCCAGCGCGGTCCGGTGGTGGTGCTCCGTTGTAGGCGTAATACATCGGGTAACTCATCCATTCGGCAAGCGCCTCAAGCATGGAAATCTCAATCGTACATCCTTTGCCGGTCTTGCCGCGCTGGATCAAAGCGGCGAGGATATTGGAATAGGCATACATGCCTGCGGCTATATCCGCGGCGGAGACACCCGCCTTGCTGGGGTTGTCCGGCGTGCCCGTCACGGACAACAACCCAGCTTCGGCTTGCACCAAAAGATCATAAGCCTTGCGGTCGCGGTAAGGCCCGTCCGGGCCATAGCCCGAAATGTTACACACAATCAGCTGCGGATTCACCTGAGCCAACTGGTCATAGGTCAGGCCCAACCGTGCCGCCGCACCGGGTGCGAGATTTTGCAACAAGACATCCGCCTCGCCGACTAACCGCTCAAGGATGCCTTTGGCATCGGGGTGTTTGACGTCAAGTGTCAGGCTTTCCTTGGACCGATTGGTCCACACGAAATGGGAGGCAAGCCCGTCCACCCTGTCATCATAGTTTCGGGCAAAATCGCCAACGCCGGGACGCTCGATCTTGATAACCCGCGCGCCCAAGTCCGCCAATTGCCGGCTGGCAAAGGGGGCCGCAACGGCATGCTCCAAGGTAACAACGGTTATCCCGTCCAAGGGACGCATCAAAACGACCTTGGCAGGTCAAGGACATGTTCGGCGATATAAGACAGGATCAGGTTGGTCGAGATCGGTGCCACTTGGTAAAGACGGGTTTCGCGGAATTTGCGTTCAACATCATATTCGCTGGCAAAGCCGAACCCACCGTGGAATTGAATGCAGGCATTTGCCGCTTCCCAACTTGCCTTGGCGGCCAGATACTTAGCCATGTTTGCCTGCGCCCCGCAAGGTTGTTGGGCGTCAAACAGGTGGCAAGCCTCAAAGCGCATGAGGTTGGCAGCCTCGATCTCGATATGTGCCTCGGCAATCGGGAACTGAACACCTTGGTTTTGTCCTATGGACCGTCCGAATACTCTGCGCTCTTTCACATATTCCGAGACCTTGTCGATGAACCAATAGCCGTCCCCGATGCATTCTGCTGCAATCAGTGCACGCTCTGCGTTGAGACCATCGAGGATGTATTTGAACCCCATTCCCTCTTCCCCGATCAGGTTTTCGACGGGTATTTCGAGGTTGTCAAAGAACAGTTCGTTGGTTTCGTGATTCACCATGTTGCGGATTGATTTGACCTCCAGTCCGTTGCCAATCGCCTGTTTGAGATCAACGATGAAAATCGACATGCCGAGGGATTTCTTTTTGACCCCAGCCAAAGGCGTCGTGCGCGCCAGCAAGATCATCAGGTCCGAATGCTGGACCCGACTGATCCAGACCTTTTGACCGTTGATGACATAACGGTCGCCCTTCCTTTCCGCCGTGGTCTTGATCTTTGTCGTGTCACTTCCCGTCGTGGGTTCGGTCACACCCATAGACTGCAAGCGCAACTCGCCCGACGCGATCTTTGGCAGGTAGTGCGCCTTTTGAACGTCGGATCCATGCCGCAGCAGCGTGCCCATGTTGTACATCTGTCCGTGGCAGGCACCGGAGTTGCCACCCGCCCGGTTGATTTCTTCCATGATGACAGAAGCTTCCGTCAGGCCCAGACCCGATCCGCCGTATTCCTCAGGGATTAGCGCGGCCATCCAGCCAGCCTGCGTAAGTGCCTCGACAAACGCTTCGGGGTAGCCGCGTTCCTGATCAATCTGGCGATGATATTCTGGCGGGAAACCGGCGCATAACGCGCGCACAGCATCACGGATTTCACTGAAGTCCTCTGTCACATAACAACCTTTCTAGTCGGATGGATCACTGACAACCACAGATTGGACGCTTGGTGCCCCAAAGACTGCTGACATCTCTCAACGTCGCTTGCTCAGATCCGGATCCCAATTTGTGATGTAGCGATCCATTGGATAACATTGGTCCAGATCGACAGGCGGCTGGATGACATATTTTCGGTCGAATTCTGTCCAAGGGTATTCCATGCCAGAGCGGATAATATGCGGCCAATCCGGTTGCGCAAAAAGCGGGCGCCCTACGACTGCCGCATCCCCTGCTTGTGCATCAAACACCGCCTCTGCCCCCGGACCGTCAGCAATCCCGCCGTTAACCAGAATGCTTTTGCCAGATGCCTCTTTGAGCGCCTTGGCCATTGGCATGTCCGAGTTCGGATCGCGGTTGTCGGTCCAGTCAAAGCTCGACCAATGCAGCGCGTCCGCGGCACAATCCGCAAGGGCTGCGCCAATGGCACGTGCATATTTAACACCATCCGGCCACGCCCCCATTAAATCATCAACGCCATCCTGACTTAGCCGCAATGTAATCAGTTTGTCAGGACCAATCGCGTCGCGCACCTTTTGGCAGACCATCTTGGCAAACCGCACGTTATTTTCCGGCGACCCACCATAGGCATCACTGCGCAAGTTTGTCTTTGGCATAATGAACTGCCAAAGCAGATAGCCATTCGCGCCGTGGATCTCGACCCCGTCAAAACCCGCCTCGATGGCACGTGCGGCACCCTGCGCAAAACCATCCGCGACCTGCTCCAGCTCTACCTCGTTCAGCGCGCGGGCGGGCGGGAAGGTGACCTGCGGCCAGTCGCCCTTTATGCCGCGATCGTGTTTTTCATCATCGTTGTCAGTGTATAGCACCCAGCCTTCGCTTTGCGTATCTGAGGCTGAAACCGCGCTTTCCCCCTCAAACAGGCATCTGGGGTCAGACACGCGGCCACCATGCATCAGCTGGCAGATGATCGGTGTCCCAAATGCGTGCACAGCCTTGGTGACCTTCTTCCAACCCTCAACGTGTTTGGCATTCGCGATGCCGGGCTGTGACAGGTAAGCTTTGCAACCCAACTCGTCGATCTCATAAGTCCCTTCCGAGATGATCAGGCCAACCCCCCCGCGCGCACGGCGTGCGTAATATGCCGCCATTTCGTCAGTGGGTGTGCCATCCAGCTGAGCAACTTGACGGGTCAAGGGTGCCATCATGAGGCGGTTCTTCAGCTTTAGGGGGCCGATCTGAACCGGCGAGAAAGTTTTAGGAAACATGGTTCTATCTCTGTTATTGTAAAAATTCTCTGCAGCGGATTAACCCCAGCGCACCAGCACCACCCCACAAAAGGCGAGCATCACGCCCGCAAGTTTACGCGGTGTCAAAGCCTGTGGTTCTATTTCAAAAGCGCCAATCGTGTCAGCGACAACTGAACCGACAAGTTGCCCGGCGATAAGGCACAAGAAAAATACTGTCGCCCCCATGATGGGGACAAGGATAATGCCGCCAGACACGAACGCTGCACCGAACAATCCTCCAAACACAGCCCACCAAGGCAGCTGAAGCAACTGGCTGGCCTGGGTCGGTGCACCGTTCAAGCAGAACAACACAAAAACTGTGATTGCCGATAGCAGCAGGGAAAAAGTGGCCGCTGCAAATGCTGAGTTCAGAACGCCGGCCGAGGCGCTGTTGATAATCGGCTGAAACGACAGCGCCGCACCGATCAGAACAGCAGCCAAAATGGGCCAGAGCAAGCTCATGCCAAGCGCCCAATTCCGAAGAAGTTGTATGACATGACAGCGGCCATCACGTCAGTCCTCGTTGCGCCGATTGATGGTCTCTAGATAGTTAACGCAGGTCTGGGTGGATTCGACGTCGGCGAATTTGGCATCAATGTCGAATAGGTTCCACGCCATTGCACCGGGAACCCGGTCGCCAATCGCCTCTTTGACAGCGATTGTGCGAAACCCTTCGGCCAACCCATCGCAAATGGTTGTGCGCACGCAAGCAGTGACGGTCACACCTGTCACAAGGATCGTATCCACCCCTGCCGCCCGCAGATATCCCGCCAGATCCGTGCCAGAAAACGCCGAAGCGCGTTTTTTCATCAACACGTATTCGCCATCAATCGGAGCGATCCGGCTGTCAATCGCCCAAAGATGTTCATCCTTGATATTGACCGCTTCAACCGGGATTTTTGCGTGCCACAGGCCCATATCAGTTGTCGGGTCGTCCCTGTCGGTGTTCTGATAAGCCGTGGTGATATGGACAACAGGATGTCCATTTTCGCGACACGCCTTAAGCAATTCTTGCATCGCCGGAATGACGCGGTCATCGATCCCCTCGCAGGTGAACGGGTTGCCGGGCCGGGTCCAGGCATTGGCCAGATCGACCGAAACCAGGGCAGGTTTTTTGCCAAACCCAATGCGTCGTTGAAAGCCGCGCTCTTTGTAGATGCGGGTGCTTTCATCAAATGCGCGTTGCAGAACGGTGTCCAGATCTTCGGTACTGTCCATTTACTTATTCCCTTTTTGGAGATGTGAGCCCTGCACCCCGTCACCGGGATGCAGGCCGTACTTTAGGCGCGCATCTCGGCACGCAAGGTTTTGGTCGAGGCTTCATCCAGCGCCCAGTCGTACCCATCATCAACGGGTTTGAGGACAACCCCGTAGTCAGACTTGGCATGGTCAGGGCCGAAGAACCCGTCCAGAACATCATCCAGCACTTTGGCAGGATCACGGTCCAGCGGGTCGCCGTATCCACCGCCCGAAGGCGAGTAATATGACACCACATCCCCCACTTCCGCGCGCATGCCGGAAAACTTCGAGTATTCGCTGCGCGTCTCACCACTGTGGATGTTGTGGATTTCCATCTTGCCACCAGCGCCCTCTTTGCCACCAAAGATGCCCCACGGCGCATCAAGGTGACGGTCGCTTTCATGGGTCATGAAGCCGGGTGTGAGATAACGCTGGGATTTGACCACGCCAGACCCACCACGGAACTTGCCCGCACCGGGTGGCACATCATCGCGCACCTCGTATCGGTCACAGATCAATGGCAAGTGCATGCCAAGATCTTCAAGTGGGTTGTTGCGGGTATTGCGCATCAGCTCTTCGACAGTATCAGGACCATCAGACGCAGGGCGCCCGCCCATCGCCGCCTCATTGACCTCTAGGAAGACCCAATAGTCACCGTTCGGGCGCACACCAGAATAGGCTGCAAAGCTAAGCGTTGCCGCGTTACCAGCGGTACAGCGGTCTGGCAGAACCGGCGCAAGCGCCTTGATCACCAGATCGGCCATGCGTTGGATTTGGCAGAACCGCGCCTCAGCCGCTGCGGGCCAGATCGGATTAAAGATGCTGCCTTTGGGGGCAATCACGCTGATCGGGCGGAACGACCCCTCGTTGGCCGGGATGTCATCGGTGGAGGTATAGGTGTCCAGCAACATCGCACGGAACACAAAGAAGGCGGCAACCATGGTTGAACCTGCAAAGGGCACGTTAAACGCCGTTGGCACCTGGGGTGAGGATCCCGTCAGGTCAATCTCGACTGAATCGCCTTTGATCCTCACGCAGACCTTGATCGGCAATGTAACTTCACGGTTGCGGCCATCATCGTCCATGAACCCTTCGGCGAAATACTCACCATCCGGTATCTTGGCGATCTCTGCGCGCATCCTGCCTTCGGTATAGTCCATCAGCTGTTTGGTCGCTTGAATCACGGTTTCTTTGCCGTATTTCTCAAGCAGTTCCTCAAAGCGGCGCACACCCAACTCAGCAGAGGCGATTTGCGCTTCAAGGTCGCCCATTACCAAACCAGGCACGCGGGTATTGTCGCGAATGTACTTCCACATATCCTCGTTGCGCACGCCCTCGCGGTAGAGCTTCACGGCGTCCAGCAGCATGCCTTCGGCCCAGACGTCTGGGACATCGATGATCAGGCCTGGCGTCGCTGCACCGATGTCAACGTGGTGGGCGGTATTGGCCGAGAAACCAACAATCTCTCCGCCAACGAACACGGGCATCACAATCGCAATATCCGGAGAGTGAGAGGCGCCTTTGTAGGGGTGGTTGTGGATCACACAGTCGCCGGGCTTCCAGTCTTCGATCTTTAGTGTCTCGTGAATGCCGCGCAGGTATCCGGGCAAAGAGCCGATGTGCATCGGTGTTGAATCGCTTTCACATAGCGTGTTGAAATCAACATCAAACAGCCCCGCGCCAAGGTCCTGACTTTCGCGAATAATCGACGAATAGCTCATCCGGTACAGCACGTTGCCCATCTGCTCTGCGATGGAATGCAAGGCACCACCGACAACCTGCAGGGTGATTGGATCAAGTTCTTTTGTCATCTGTCTCTCCTCCCTCAAACGCGCGCGATGCGCATGTCGCCGAATGCCAGCACAGTTGCTGTGTAGCCCGGCGGCACGATGGTTGTTGAATTATGCTGTGTCACAATCGCCGGTCCTTCGACCGTGTCATCCTTCAACATTTTGGAACGGTCATAGCGGGGCGTTGGCGTTGGCTTGCCATCATCAAAGATGGTATCAAGGCTGTACATCAGCGCTTCGCTTGGGTTGGCACGCCCCCCTTGCGCCAGTTCGGGCAAGGTCAGTTGATCCACCTCAGCCGAGGCCACAACACGCACGGTCACCCCTTCGGTAACTTGATCGCGGAAGGCATGGCCATAGGCTTCTTTGTGCACGTCAAAGAAGGACTCGATGACGTCTTGTTTGTTCTTTTGGGTCAGTGTGCCATCCGGCATATCCGCCCGCAGTTCAAACCCCTGCCCCAGATAGCGACACTCCATGATCTTTTTGAAACGACGCGCGGCAGGCTCAATGCCATCCGCCTCTAGCTGTGCGTTTGCCTCTGCGGTCAACTCGTCAACGATGGTGTTGATCCGCTTGATCGCATCGTCATCCGCATCGTCCAGTGTTTGCAGCACAGAGCGCGTGTATTCGTATTGAAGATCCGTCACCAACAAGCCCATCGCCGCCGTGATCCCCGGCTGGATCGGCGATATGACATCGCGCGCTTGGATCATTTCGGCCAAAGCCACCGAATGAAGCGGCCCCGCACCGCCAAAGCCCATCAGCGTGAACCCACGCGGGTCGATCCCCTTGGCAACAGAGTTGGCATTGATCGCCAGCGCCATGTTGTTGTTAATAATCTTGAGAATACCCAAAGCTGCATCTGTAACGCTGAGGCCAAGTGGATCAGCGATATGTTCCCTAATCGCCTTTTCCGCCAGATCCTTGTCGATCGACAGATCGCCGCCCAGAAAGCGTTTAGGGTCCAGACGACCAAGGGCCACCTGCGCATCCGTGACCGTAGGTTCTGTACCACCGCGCCCGTAACAAGCCGGGCCGGGCACCGCACCTGCAGACCGCGGGCCAACGCGGAATGCGCCGCCCACATCCACATAAGCGATTGAGCCACCGCCCGCGCCAATCGCATCGATATCGATCATCGGGGCCAGCACGGGCAAGCCTGCAACTTCGCTGTCGCGTGGGTTTTTGGTGCGCAATTCGCCATCTTGAATGACAGAAATATCCGCCGAGGTGCCGCCAATATCGATGGTGATCACGTTGCCGGTGTCGCAATGACCGCCCGTCCAGCGACCGCCAATGACACCACCCGCAGGGCCAGAAAGCAAAAGGCCAATTGGGCGGGACGCTGATTGATCGATGGTGGAAATGCCACCGTTGGACTGCATGATCCGCACTGTGGCGGTGATGTCGTTCTTCTTAAGCCGGCTTTCCAGACTGCGCAGGTAAAGAGCCGTCTTGGGGCCGATATAGGCATTCATCGCCGTTGAGCTAAAGCGCTCATACTCACGGATCACATTCACCACCTCGGAGGACGCACAGACAAAGGCGTCGGGCATGACCTCTTTGATGATCTCAACGGCCCGCTTTTCATGGGCGTCGTTAAGGAAGGAAAACAAGAAGCCGACAACTACCGCATCCAGTCCACGCTTTTTGAACAGCTCAGCAGCGGCGCGTACTTCGTCCTCGGACATTGGCGTTTCAATCTCGCCCGTTGGCGGGGCAAGCCGTTCGGTTATTGGAATGCGATTGCGCCGTTTGACCAGCGGCTTGCTTTGCCACGGCACATCAAATTGCAGCGAAAAGTTATGGGGGCGCTTGTGACGCGCCATGTGCATGATGTCGCGGAAACCACGGGTGGTCAGCATGCCGACGTCGGCACCGTTGCGTTCAATCACCATGTTGGTTGCAACAGTTGTGCCGTGAAACAGCACGTCAATGTCACCGGGGGCAACACCGGCCTGCTTGCAGACCTGCAAGACACCGGCGACCACCCCTTCGGACTGGTCATGCGGGGTGGAAGGTACTTTTGTCACCACCACCTGCTGTTCGTCTTCCCCAACGACCCGCGTGCGTTCCAGCACGATATCGGTAAATGTACCGCCTACGTCCACGCCAACTCGTATCATCCCCTATCCTCTCCAGTTTGTTCAAATGTCATTTCGTATTGTCTTTTCAGCAGCCATTCCTGCGGCGAGCAGTTGGCCATCAGCACCGCTGGGCGCGCTCAGAAGAAAGCTTGTTGGCAACCCCGCCGCGTCATGCCCGTTGGGGATTGCGAGACCGGGCAGATCATAGAAACTGCCGATGCTGGTGCTCCTATTCGCCCGCAGATTGTGATGCGTAAAGGCCGCGTCATCGCCCTCAAACGCGCTCAGCGCAGGCGCAGTATCAGGTGTGGTTGGCATGGCAAGAAAAGCGCCATCCAGTGCCGTGCGTATCTGTTGCATCCCCAGCGCGCGTTGGCGCTGCAGTGCCACAAGATCAGCCGCAGACATGCTGCGACCTATTTCAATTCTGGCGCGCACACGTTGATCCATATGGTCCGCATCGCTGCTGTCCATGATCTTGCGGTGCTCGTGAAACGCATCCGCGGCAACGATAGAACCAAGGTCGCGCAGGATCGCTGCTGCCATGTCCAAGGCCGGGATCGACTGGCGGCGGATGCGCGCGCCCGCGCGTCCTAGCCCTTTGAGGCTACTTTCAAAGGCGGCCGCCACTGAAGGGGCCAATCCATCCATCACAAAACCCTCAGGCACCAAGATGATCAGCTGTTCCAGTGCGGAAATCTCTATCAGGCGATCCGGCTGGCCAGTCAGGGCGTTGAAAACCAATGCACAATCTGCAACCGAATGCGCCAGCGGGCCTAGGGTGTCTTGTGTGCGTGACAATGCAAAACAGCGATCAGTCGACACCCGCCCTTCGGACGTTTTGAACCCGACGACCCCACAAAAGGAGGCGGGAATGCGCACGGACCCTGCCGTGTCAGACCCAATTGCAACAGGCGCAAGTCCAGCAGCAACAGCCACGCCCGAACCGGAGGATGATCCGCCGGGTGCATGAGGTTCGCCGCCATGGGGGTTCAGTGGTGTGCCAAAATGTGGATTTTGACCCAAAGCGGAATAGGCAAATTCCGCCAAGTTGACTTTGCCCAGATTGACCATTCCCGCCTGCGCGGCGCGGCGCACGGCAGGTGCATCTACTTCGGCAAGTGGGGAGTCTTTGAACAGGCCAGAGGCAACCGTCGTGCGCGTGCCAGCCATGTCGATAATGTCTTTCCACGCCAGCGGGACACCGTCGAGGGGAGACAAAGGACGACCCGCGGCTAGCCGTTCATCAGCGCTGCATGCCTCTGCCAAAGCGCGGTCTTGGGTGACGTTCAGAAACACCGCACTGGTTTGCTCTTCTATGCGTGACAGAAAATGCTCAGCAACCTGAACCGCTCCGCCCTTGTGGGTGGCCAGCAACCGACCAATTTCAGCGGCAGAGGCATGCTGCAGCGAGTCCAACTGACCCTCCTGAAGCGGCCCCGCCAAGGCCATTATGCCGCGTCCAACACGATGGTGGATCGTTCGGCTTTCCAGCACAAATCCATTTCTGCACCTTGCGCCACGCCTTTGCCGACAATCTTTTCGCGGTGGGTTTCCAGTTTAATTGAAAGCGCATCGTTTACGCGCACATCCACATGAACCACATGGCCAATCTGGTTCACGTGCTGGACCGTGCCCGAAATCCGGTTTTCGTCTGCCTGCGCTTCGGGGCCGCCGGGTTCACGCAAATCTACATATTCCGATGGAGTCACCAGCATCGCCGCGGTGCCATTTTGCGCGATGGATACGTCAAATCCAGGCACTCCAGCCAGCAGTCCGACGCTGGTCTGTACGCCTGCGCGCTTTTGGGAAACGTTTTCCAATTGTCCTGCAATAATCTTGTTACGCCCGATGAAACGGGCGACAAATCCCGACTTGGGACGTGTATAAAGCTCAAACGGATCAGAGATTTGCTCAACCCGTCCGGCATTCATCACGACAACACGGTCGCCCATCGCGAGCGCTTCGGATTGCGCATGGGTCACAAAAACAAAGGTGATGCCCAGATCGCGCTGCAGGATTTTCAACTCTTCCTGAATGGATTTGCGCAGGTTGGCATCCAACGCGCCAAGCGGTTCATCCAACAACAAAATGTCGGGCTCAGTTACCAGCCCACGCGCCAAAGCGACACGTTGCTTTTGCCCGCCAGATAGGGCGGCCTCGCGCGCATCCGTAACATCGCCCAATTCGAGCGTGTCGATGATGGCATCCGCCTTCTTTTTGATTTCGTTGCTGGGCATGCCGCGCACTTCGAGGCCAAAACACAGGTTCTGATAGACCGACATATGCGGGAAAATCGCGTAGTTCTGGAAAATCGTGGCGGTGGGGCGTTTTTCAGCAGGCACATTTGTAAAGTTGCGGCCCCGGATCAGCAGATCACCGGATGTGATGCTTTCCAGCCCTGCAATCATGCGCAAAGTCGTGGTCTTTCCGCAGCCCGATGGCCCGACGAAGGAAATGAACTCGCCCTTTTCGACATTCAAATCGAAGCCTTCGACCGCCAGCGTGCCGCCGGGGTAGATTTTTTGCAGACTTTTGAGTTCTAGATCGAATTGGGACATGCAGCTCTTCCGATGAGAGTGGCGAAGGGAGCCAAAGACCCCTTCGCCGTTTGGTTTTACGCAGACAAGAACTCGTCCCACTTGGAGATCAGGTGGTCGTACTCGTCTGGCCATTGGTGCCAGTATTTCACCTTGCTTGCGCGCTCTTCGAGGCTGCCACCATCACGCAAATCGCCCTCGTTGATGCCGCGATCTGGCGCGCCAACCCATGGCTTGCCTTCATACCAGAAGGCATATTTGTCCGCGTCCATCACATCCTTCACATTTGTGGAAGGAGAGTAATAACCCTGCTCGGAAACAGTGATCGCAGGAGGGCCGGACAGCCAATAGTCAGAGTAGGCTATGACCGCATCTTCATTGGGTGAATTGGCAATCAAGGAGTTGCCGATGGACCATGCACGATAACCTTCGCGTGGCACGGCATAAGAGCACTGAATGCCCTGTGCTTTGACCGCCATCACAGCAGGCTGCCAAGCATCCGCAAGGATCATCTCGCCCGACGCCAGCAGGTTCACCAATTCGCCGAAATCACCCCAAAGCGCACGGAATTGGCCGCCCTTTTTCTTGGAGATCAGGAATTTGGACGCCTCGTCGATTTCTTCCAAGGTTGGGTTGCCGGGGTTTTCATTCTCCAGCATGCCCAATTCTGTCATCGCCAGAACCGCCTGACCGAAGGCGATCAACGGGTCAACGTTCAGACCAGTTTTGCCTTTGAACTTGTCGTCAAACAAAGCCGTCCAAGTGTTGGCCTCTTCTGCGCTGACCAGATCAGGGCGATAGCCGATGGAATCGAAGTTAAAGACGGTCGGCACCATCCAAAGCTCTGTTTTGGCGTCATCCGCCCAGATTTGACCGGAAATCTGTGCCTCGGGCGACATACGCGGATCGGTATCGGTAAATATCGGACGGATGTTGGCCCAATTTTTAAGATCAGACGTTGGCATTGGCTTGATCGTCTTGGTGACGGTCATGGCCGGTAGACGCTCGCCAATGGTTTCCCAAACGTCATAGGCGCTTGAACCTGACAGCAGCTCTGTCTGTGTGTTGGGGAAAATGTCGGCTTTGCCAGACACTGAACCGACACCGGATGCTGCTTTGAAATCGTTCAGGATGCGTTCCTGAACGGTGACTGACAGGCCGACCGTGCGCAGTTCTTGTCCTGCCAGATGTCCATCGGCAAGGGCGCTGGTTCCCATAAGGGCCGCTGAACCCGCGAGCGCACCGGCGCCCGCAAGAACATCGCGGCGTGAGGGTTGAGTATTTTTCATTGTAGTCTCCCAGTTGGTTTCGTGGTTGTAGTTTTGGCCGCGCAGTTAGTAGCGGCCGACGAGCAGACCTCCATCTACGGTCACAACTTGCCCGGTCATGTAGCGAGCTGCGTCAGAGACGAGGAAATTGATAACATCGGCAATGTCTTCGGGCTCACCGACGCGCCCTGTAGGAATAAAGTCTGCCGCTTTCTCAAGCCCTTCTGGCCCGAGCGAATGCACCGTCGACAGTGCCTGCGCCGTCCGGATGTAGCCGGGTGCCACACCGTTGACGCGGATATTGCTGCGCGCCAGTTCCACACCAAGGCCCCGAACAAGCCCTACGACGCCAGATTTGGCGGCAGAGTAATGCACATGTTGATCCCAGCCATAGGCAACCCCCATGATAGAAGACAGGCAGACAATTGCGCCGCCCCCCGCCGGTTTCATCTGAGCAACGGCAGGCCGGATGACACGGATCATCCCTTTGAGATCAATCTCAAAAGTATGGTCCCACTTTTCATCCGTCAGCTCTTCGAGTGGTACCTTATGTGCGATCCCTGCATTGCAAACCAATGCAGCCAATGGCCCGTGGCTTGCGTGGACCGATGCCAGAACGGCCTCGGCCGCGGCCGTCGAAGTCACGTCCAATGTATAAAACTCAGCCGCCCCGCCTGACGCGTTGATCTGTGCGGCGACGTCCATGCCCTCGTCTTCCAGCACGTCCGTGACAATGACGCGCCAGCCGTGGCCACCAAACATTTTCGCGGTAGCCCGGCCAATGCCGATCCCGGCACCAGTGATCAAAACCGTTTTCATAACATGACATCTCCAGAATTCGGGCCCAGAGTTTGGCCGACATAGATTTTCGCATCCTCTGAGGCGAGAAAGGCCACGGTTGCGGCCACATCATCGGGTTCACCAAAACGACCAAGCGGGAGTTCGCCCGCCTTGGCATTGCGCCAGTCCTCGGAAAGCGCCATGACCAAATCCGTTCCAATCGGGCCCGGAGCGACGGCATTCACCCGCACGCCCTTTGCGGATACTTCGCGGGCCAGTGACTTGGTCAATCCGATGATCCCTGCCTTGGCGGCTGAATAATGGGCCAGCTCAACGCCGCCGATCTGGCCCAATTGGGACGCGATGTTGATGATGGCGCCCGATCCCGCGTCCAACATGGGTCCGATTGCGCGGCGGCAGCACAGGAAACAACCGCGCAGATGCACGGCGATCATCCGGTCGAAATCTTCGATCTCCATCTCGGCCAAGGGCGATTGGGTTACGATGCCTGCATTGTTCACAGCCAAGGTGATGCGGCCCCATGCCTGCTCGCCCATTGCATAGGCGCAATCGACATCCGCAGGATCAGACACATCACCTGAGACGGCCAAAGCGGTCCCGCCTGCTTGGGTGATCTGTGCCGCCGTCGCCTCGGCGCTGTCAACATTCAGATCATTGACCACAATCCATGCGCCTTCGCGGGCAAGCCGCAGCGCAATGGCTTTGCCGATCCCTGCCCCGGCCCCAGTAACAACAGCGCGATGATCCGACAAACGGGTCACTCGATGTCCTCCTGCATGCCGGAGTTTCTTGCTTGGGCGCGGCGCACAGAGGCCGTCATCAAGAGGCCGTAAACCGTCAACAGCGCAAAGGAGAAGAGTGTGGTCAGAACACCAAAGGCGAAAAGGTTGGGATGGATTTCCACCGAGAACGTGCCGTAGATCGCAATCGGCATCGTCACATCCGGCCCACCCGTAAACAATGTGCGCGGAAATTCATCGTAAGACAGCGTGAAGGCAAAGAGCATCGCAGAAAGAACGCCGGGAAAGATGATCGGAAAGGTAATTTTGCGGAATGTGCGGGCCGGTGGCACACCCAGCGCAAGGGAGGCTTCTTCGACGCGCCCGTCAAACCGGTTGAAAATGGCCAGCATCACCAAAAATGCGAACGGGAAAGTATAGACAACGTGCAGCACGAACGCAGTGCCCCACCATGTGCGGTCGATGCCCAACTGGTTCGCCACCAGCGACATGCCAAGCCCCAGCAAAACACCCGGCACCATCATGCCCAGCACCACAAGGTAGAACACAAATCCTGAACCTTTAAAGTTGGTGCGGAACGCCTGTGCCGTCATTGTACCTAAAACTGTGGACACCACCATCGTGGCAAATGCCAAGGTCAACGACCGCGTCAGCGCTTCGCCGATGGGCAAAGGGGCCACGCGCGTCGGCGGAGCAAAGCCCAGCACATGTTGGTACCAGAAGGTAGACCATTCGATGATCGGGAACTGGGGGCCGCCCTCTGGTCCCTGCTGAAAGCTGATGATCCCCATGACCAGAAACGGGCCGTAAAGGTATGCCAGAAACAGGCCGACATAGACACCAAGTGTAATCTTGAGGAACGGCTGGTTCATAGCTCTTTCCTCAAATCCACGATGCGCAGCAAGATGGTGACGACCAAAGCCATGACTGCAGTTAGGACGACCCCAATCACCGCAGCAAAGGCCCATTTCAGCGACCCTACCTGCGTCACAATGATATTGCCCAAGAGATTCACTTTGCGCCCCGACAGAGCAGAGGAAGTCGCAAATTCGCCCAAGACCATGACAGAGACAAAGATCGCCCCAACGACCACGCCGGGCAGCGAGAGTGGCAAGATAATTTTGCGGAAGATGGTCCAGCCGGATGCGCCGAGGTCACGCGCGGCCTCAATCAGACTTTGATCAATCCGCGCCAGCATAAAGGCGATTGGACCCACCATGAACACCACATAGATTTGCACCATGCCGATGATGACCGCCAATTCGGTGAACAACAAAACCTCAATTGGCGCATCGATCAGTCCGAACTTTTGAAGCAAAACGTTGATCGCGCCCTCTTTGCCCAACATCGGGCGCCACGCTAGAACGCGGATCAGAAACGAGGTCCAGAACGGGATCACACAGGCGACCAGCAGGATCGTTTGCGTTGTCTTGTTACGCACCATCTGCCCAATGAACAGCGCCGCCGGATAGCCAATCAATATTGTCAGAAACAGAACCGTTAACCAAATCCGTATCGTTCGGATCAACGCACCGAAGTAGGTCTCGGAGGCAAAGAAGGTCTGCCAGCTTTTGAGTGTCAGATCATTGCTGATCGCAAAGGTTGTTTGGGTCCAGAAACTTACGTAAACCATCATCCCCAACGGCACGACAAGGAACAGCGTCATCCAAACGACACCCGGCGCCAGGAGCCAGTAATGCTTGTTGCGGGTGAAAAATCCGGGATTGCTTTGAATGGTCTCAGTGCTCATCAGGCTGCCCCTCGCATTTCGGAGTGACCGATCAGCACGCCTTGCGCGTCATACACCAAGGCATCTTTTGCATCCCAGGTCACGCCAAGCGCCTGCCCACTGGTATAAACCTCTGGATCGGCGCGGCTGAGGTGGCGTTCAACTTCAAACACGCCATCAGGTCCGCGCATGAAGTATGTAACGCCGCCACCGGTAAATTCGCTGGTCAAGAAGGTAACTTGCAATAAGGCTGATGGATCATCCTGCGGCACAATCTTGGCGGCGTCATAACGGATGGCATAATGCGCGGCCTCACTGGCACCTTCGGGCAATGGCAGCAATTTTCCACCATGCTCAAACCCGTTGTCACGCGATTGGCCCCCCAGAATGTTGTAAGCGTTCAACACCTGCGCCACACGCATGGAGCTTGGCAGGTTATAAAGCGCGTCTGGCGGCGCGATCATCGCGACATGCCCCTGATCCAGCACGATCATGCGATCCCCCATCGCCAAGGCCTCGTCTTCGTTGCCAGTCACATGCATAAAGGTAACACCCAAGGTGTCGCGGATACGGCGCAACTCAAGCGTCATGCGTTCACGCAAGTTTGCGTCCAACGCACCCAAAGGCTCATCAAGCAGACACACCTTTGGCTCGGTCACCAATGTGCGCGCCAAAGACACCCGCTGCTTTTGTCCACCCGAAATCTGGCCAACGCCACGGTTTTCAAATCCGTTCAGACCGACCAGTTCCAGCATCGCGCCGACCCGCCGGGCCAGCTCTTTCTCATCTGTGACCGGATTTTCTTCGCGCCACCGCAGGCCAAATTCGACATTCTGCTTCACGGTCATGTGCGGGAACAATGCGTAATTTTGCTGCACGATGCCCAAGCCGCGCTGATGTGGTGGCAATCCTACGATGTTCTGACCGTTCACGAGGATGCTGCCAGCATCCGGCTTGTCCAGCCCCGCAATTAGGCGCAGCAATGTCGATTTGCCAGACCCAGATGGCCCAAGCAGAGTCAGATATTCATCATCTTCGATCGTCAGCGAAACGTCTCTCAACGCAACTGCATCACCAAATGACTTACTTAGAGCTAAGAGCTCTATCATGACCGAAATACCCCCAGGGAATTGGTATAGCTAGCACTACAAGAGTTGCTCACCGTGCACAAAAGTCAAACATACTTTGATCGATTCATCGAAGAATGCGCTTTTATCTAAAGAATTAGGCGCTAATATCTGAGAAATGCAAGCGGATCGTGCAGTAATTGCGGCGTCAAAAATGGTTTTAGCCTACACAATACGTTTTAATAGTCCAATTGACACCAAATGAAGGAAACGATTCGTGCCTGACGACATGCGTAAAGGGGCATATCCACACCGCTCTGCTCCAAGGTATGCCGCCATTGAGAGCAAGATCATGGAAGCCATCGAAAAAGAGCTGTTGCCAGCTGGCGTGGTTGTGACCGAAGATCCGATTGCGCGATTGTTTGGGACCAGCCGTACGCCGGTACGCATGGCATTTAACAAACTCGAAGATCTTGGATTACTTGAACGTTTTGACGGACGTGGCTTTATCGTTTCTGGCGCAGATGAGCCCCAGCGCATCGTTGTCACCCATCAGATGCTGGGGCTGGACAAGGAACTGGTGCAACTTCCGCAGCCCATGGCGGCCCAACGCATCGCGCGGGCCTTCGAGGGTTCAATCGCCCAAGCCCTGCCTTTCGGGCTTTACCGCGTCAACGAACAGGCGGCGGCAGATCATTTTGACGTCAGCAGAACGATCATCCGTGAGCTGCTGTCGCGCTTTCAGGATCGTGGCTTGCTGCGCAAAGATTTGCGGTCGCATTGGGTTGTCGGACCGCTTACGGCACAGGATGTGGCGCATTACTTCGCCATTCGCGCTAAACTTGAACCGCTGGCCTTGCTGGAAAGCGCACCCCTTCTGTCGCAGGACCATATTTCGCAGATGCAGGTGCGCGCGCACGCCGCGATGAAAACCAGTGAAGATATTACGCTCAGTGATCTTAACCGCCTTGAGACCGACCTGCACGTGACCTTGCTGTCGAAAAGCCCCAATCCGCATCTGCGGCGCATGATCCATCAAAGTCAGATCGCACTCTCCGTCAATCAGGTGTTCGCGGAAACCGTTGGAACGAAACCTTTTTCCCTTGCATTGATGGAACATTGCGTGGTGCTTGAGTTCCTCATCCGCGGCTCCTGGAACGCTGCCGCCAATGCGTTGGAAGAGCACCTAAATCTATCGGCCGAGCGCACACGCAAAAGGCTCATGGCTTTTTCGGTCTTTCCTGAACCTGAACTCCCAGATTATTTGCGCCGCGTTTCGGACTAGGGTCGCTCATTGGTTGATGGCATGCGCCCATCGACGCATCAGGTAGTTATGTTCGGTCATGACAGAATCCCAGACGACGACCTTGCTCATTCGCTCGTAATAACTGCCACCTTCGCGCACTTGGCCTGCCGCATAGATCTCGCGGCCTTGAGTGTCACAAATCTCAACGCTTGCGGGTGCTCCCTCATACCAAAACGCCCATTCCTCCGGACCTAGCTTTTCACGCACGGCGGAATGGTTCGCCATATAAGCCCCGTTGCGCGCTAGGATCGCGCCGGGCGTGCCGTCCAACCACCAGTTCAAATATTCGTAGGCCGCATCGCGTTCACGGCCATCCAGATGCGCGGCCAAAGCAAGGCCGCCGAACCAACCACGACACCCCTCTTTGGGCACGACCATACGCACGGGAATACCTTCTGCCTTGAGACGAATGGCACCCGACCACCAAAGTGATCCAATCATCGGCGCACCCTGCATCATCGCCTCAATCGCCTCTGACTCGTCATTCCAAATCCGGTGGAATTGACCTGCAGAACGCAATCTCGACAGATGGGCAATCAATGTGTCGATTTCTGGCAAAGACAGGTCCGCCATATTGGCGGGGCGCATCTGACCCGTGGCCTGTAATGCAAGCAACATGTCAAAAGCACCAATCGCGGGGTCAGATTGCAAAATAACCCGCCCTGCGTACTTTCGATCAAGCAATGCCCCCCAACTCACGGCATCCTCATCCCCCAGAACTGCGAAACCATCGGCATTGTGAACCGTTGGCAGCATGCTAACCTGCTCGGTCGGCACGTTACTCAGCCCACCGTCCAATTGAACGTAGAGCTGACGAGATGGATCAGACCCTGCGAGACGCATATGTTCTGCGCTAAGGCGACCTGTTTTGGGAAGCTCGTTAATTTCATTCCAACGTTCCAAGCGGTTGATTTGCAATGGCTGTAGTGAGCCTGTGGGCCAGATCAGATCCAGATCGTGAAACCATTGATCATAAATATCGAAACTCTCTGGATGCAATGCACCGCGCTGCTGAGCGGCAGCCCCATCCAGCGTTATGAGATCAAGCTTGAACCCCAGATCGCTTTCTGCGGCAGATTTGACGGCACTCACTTGGGTGACTGACGTTCCAAGAACCCGCAAAGCTGCAAGTTCTCGATGCACGGCCGGTGCGGTCGGCTTTAGGTTGCCGCTGGTCCTTGGCGGCTCACCTAAGACTCTTGTGTTACCCATTGTCCGTTCCTGTCTATTATCGGTCTCTAAGGTGCCTCTGGTTTCGTAGGCGCTGCCTCGTTCATTTTCCTTCATTTGAACTCTTAGTCTACTGGCGGCATTAAACCATCAATAATGCTTGCGAACGGGATTGGGAAACATCGCGGCGTTGTCGAGCAATCCTGTGTTGCCATGTTTCCTCAAAAATAAGCTCTTTTTGCATAGGCGGGTGTGGATGCCCCGGGGCTGATTAGAGTATCGGTCGGTCTTGGAACCACTGATCGGTGCAGTCAGGTGTCCGGCCTCGTAGTTGCCGCAATACATTGCGACGGGCCTTTATGGAGATACGCGATCCGGACCCCAATCAATTATACGGCCTAGTTCATGGCCAGACGCTTATTCTGGGTGTTCCGATTCAATCTCTTGATCCGTGTTCCGTAACTTTCCGCTCTCCTCTCAGTCCTGCCGGTATCCGGTGCCGTTAGCTTACGCGGCAGCTCGAATTTCGTAATTCTTCTCTGTCACCATCATGGCCCATAGCTGGCGCGCCATCCGATGTGCAAGCGCCATTGCAACGACCATACGTGGTTTCTTCATCAACATATTCGCAAGCCAGGGATCGTCGCAACGGCCTTTTTTCTTGCTGGCGCTGATCACTGACATCGCGCCAGTTACAAGCAATCGTCGGACGTCACGCTGCCCCATCTTTGTGACCTTGCCAAAGCGGTCTTTACCTCCAGTCGACAGTTGCCGCGGTACGAGCCCAAGCCAAGCCGCGAAACCACGACCATGATCAAAGCTCTTGGCTGCGGGGCAAAATGCTTGGATTGCCACTGCGGTAATTGGACCGACGCCCGGCATCGTGCGCAAGCGTTTCGCTTCTGAAGACGTCTGAGCAATCTTTTTCAAGGACTTATCAATCGTCGCCACTTTGGCTGTGAGCCCCTCGATATCGTCTGCCATGAGCAGCGCCATTTCGAATACCGGCGCAGGTAGGTCCTCAGAACAATCCCTTGCCGCAACAACCATACGCGCAACGCTTGCTCGGGCGGTTGGCAGCAGAACGCCGTACTCAGCGAGATGTCCGTGCATCGCATTGATCAGTTGAGTGCGTTGCCGCAGAAATAGATCACGGCTTCGAAACAAAACCGCTTGCGCCTGTTGCTCTTTCGTTTTCATGGCGACGAAGCTCATGGACGGGCGCAGCGTCGCCTCGACAATAGCTTCAGCGTCCACTGCATCATTTTTGTGCCCATTCAGGTCATCGACTTCTTACACCTCGCTCTCCGGTCTCAGATGTCGCCGCGTGACATGAACATCACGCCGCAACCGTCTGCGCCGGTTCCCGATAGTCCTCTTGCTTCGTTATCAGCG
>JBAUHN010000451.1:0-10857 GCA_049680295.1 Sulfitobacter sp. | reverse complement strand
CGACGATCCCGCCACGTCGAGCTGCCCGCCTTGCGGTGCTAAAACGCGGCCCTCATCAACCGTGAGGGCAAAGCGTTTCCCCGACAGGCCGGCATGGCCTTTGGCATCACGAACGGGCGGCATGTCTTTTAAGAACCGCACAACCGCTTCATCATATTCAAAGCTGAGCTGCGTCCGGGGTTTCGCGCCTGACGTTTGGCGAAGGGCCACATCAATATTGCGCAGGTTTCCTTGCACGATGTTATCGGCAATCCAATTGCGGGTTTTGGGCACCAAAGACTGCGGCCAATAGGTCTTTAGCCGGTCCGAAGTGATCTGATTCATCCGCGCATCAGCCGCCACGCTCCACCCTTCTGGGGCGGCCTTGACCGTTGCATTTGCCAAAATGGATTGCCCTTGATCAGACAGATGCAATCGGCCGAGCGTCAGCTCAAACGGATCAAGCTTTAGCCGAAAATCCATTTCAGCGCCTGCAATCTGAACCGATTCATGATAAAGATTGTAGGGGTTGAGTTTTAGCCCGCTTAGCTCAAACTGACCGACCAGATCGTTCAGGCCTCCGCCTGCCAACCCTTCCAGCCCAACCAATCCTTGCGCCTGCCCAGTTACCCAATCACTGCGCACAGACAATTCATCAAATCGCAATTCGCCGGTGGCTGGAATAAAGGTGAAATAGCTGCGGGCGCTGTCGAACGGAATGGGATTTGTGGCTTGCGTCGGCTGGATCGTGCCTTTGCCGATTTGCAGCGTCGCATTCAGTCGTAAAAGGGTGCCGCTGGCATCGACCCCACCCCGCAGCGCACCGGAAATTTCAGCCCTTAGCGGCATGAGCCAGGCAAATGCAGGCCCTTGTGCCGCAATGTCACTGGCCGGGACACCGTCGATGTTGATGCCAAAGCTGGACTGCGCGGCGCCGATGCTGCCTTCGTAACTGGCCTCAAGCGTGGCAACATCGGTGCCGCCGCCCAATACCGATAATTCAGCAGTCATCCGCAAATCTTGGCCATCGCGCAGCAGCCGCAATCGCCCGCCATCAACCGTCCAGGCCCGCCCCGAACGCGCATCCTCATACCGCAAGGTCAGCGCCCGCACACTGACCCGCGTCAGGCTGGAAACCCCGGGCTTTTGCAAGACATCATCAATCTGATCAACCAATTGCGCCAGGCTGCCTGCCTTTTTGGCCGGTGACGCAGGTGCCGTACCGCCCGACAGGGCAACCGCACCCGATGCATCGCGGCGCAAAGTCGCAAACACGCCGGTCAAATCAATACTCTTGGTTTCCAGCTTACCTTGCAGCAGGGGGCGCATGGCCATGCTGGCCTTAACTTCAGTCAGGGCCACGATTTCGACCGCGCCCGGGGCCGTTACAACGACATTTCGCACCCGCGCGCGGGGCCGCCAGCCTTCGTCAACCACCAGTTCCATCGCGCCGAAACGGATGTCGAGGTCCGGCAAAACCTCGATCAGCCGCTGCTCAATCCTTGCGCGCAGCCAGTCGGGGACCAGAACGGTACGGCCCTGCATCCAGATCGCACCACCGCCGATGACGCCTGCGATTACCAGGACCAATATGCCAAACCACAGGCCGACACGGCGCAGCCGTTGCACTGGCGTTCGGCCTGATTTGGAATTTGACGCATCTTGGGTCATCGCAACAGCCACCGCTGACGGCGCACCGCAAAAACCGACGCATGACATATCATTGTTGGCACGAGGCCTTTCATCCGTCTCACCCTGCTCTAATATGTAATCAACATATGCGACGTCCAACTGTAAAGTGAGAGAGTAATGCCAGAATTGTCACAACCCGCCCCTGATTTCACACTGCCCCAAACCGGTGGCGGAACGATGACGCTGTCAAAGCTGCACGGCGCCCCGGTGATTTTATTCTTTTATCCCCGTGATGATACGCCCGGCTGCACCAAGGAATCCATTGGTTTTTCCGAGCAGCGACAAACCTTTGCCGATGCAGGCGCACAGGTTTTTGGAATTTCCAAAGACAGCATGCAATCGCATGAAAAATTTACCGCAAAACGCGACCTGACGGTGCCGCTTTTGTCGGACGAAAACGGATCCGTCTGCGAGGATTACGGTGTCTGGAAAGAGAAAAACATGTATGGCAAGAAATACATGGGGATTGAGCGCACGACGTATCTGATCGCCGCCGATGGCACCATCGCGCGGGTCTGGAACAAGGTAAAAGTGCCGGGCCATGTGGATGAGGTTTTGCAGGCGGTACGCGATCTATGATGCCGCTTGCACAGATGGCGATGGGCGTTTTGACCACGGCGGACGGGCGCGAAAAAACCGCGCTGTCACGCGACTATGCAGCCCAGTGGCAATCCGCACGCGCAACAGGCGACACACCTGAAATCGGCACGGCAAACCCGCCAACCCATCCCGCACGTCCCGATACGCCCGTGCTATTGTCGCCGCGTGATGTGCCGCGCAGACGCCCCGGAACCCCCGAAGGCCGGATTGCTTTACTGCACGCGGTGGCGCATATAGAACTGAATGCGGTCGACTTGCATTGGGACATTATCGCACGGTTTTCAAACGTAAAATTGCCGATTGGCTTTTTTGATGATTGGGTGAAAGCCGCCGATGAGGAATCAAAACACTTCAATCTGATGTGTGATTGCCTTAAGGCGGCGGGCAGTCATTACGGCGCCCTGCCCGCCCATGCCTGCATGTGGCGCGCTGCCGAAGATACAGCAGACGATCTGATGGGCAGACTGGCGGTTGTGCCAATGGTGCTGGAGGCGCGCGGCCTGGATGTCACGCCCGGCATGATCGAGGTCTTTCGGCGCGCCAAATCGGGTGATGCCGTGGCCGCCCTTGAAACGATCTATGCCGAGGAAGTGGCGCATGTTGCCTATGGATCAAAATGGTTCCATTTTTTGTGCGGTCGCCATGACTTTGATCCCAAAGACAAATTCCACGCGCTTGTCCGGCAGTATTTTCACAGCCATCTCAAGCCGCCTTTCAACGAAGAGAAACGCGCCGAAGCGGGCATTCCGCCAGATTTCTACTGGCCGCTGACGTAAAACCGCATAAACTGCGCGACCCAAGTCCTTGAGATCGGCGGTTTTTTGCCCATTTCGGGCCATTTCACTCGCTTCACGTGCGCAATGGGTTAACAGGGTTGCCCGATTAAGGAGCGGTCTCTATTCACCTCGTCTAGGAACCCGTGTCTGGGAAACGCGGTTCTTGTTTAGGAACGAAACGGGGTAACATTGGTGAGAACACGGATCGCTATACAAGTTCATAGCATGCTTGAGAGGTATTTCCCCGAGCGTCGCGTCTTTCTGAAATCAGACACGGACACGCGTTTTATCCGCCTGCGTCCGTCGACGCAGCTATTGGCTTTTACCGGCAGTGCGATCCTGATTTCATGGGCCATTGTTGCAACGGCAGTTATCTTGATGGACAGCATCGGGTCGGGTAATTTCCGCGAACAGGCCAAACGCGATCAGCGCACCTATCAGACACGGTTGAACGACCTGTCATCCCAACGCGATGGTCGCGCCGAAGAAGCGGTGGCCGCACAGGAACGGTTCAATGCTGCACTGGCGCAGATTTCTGTCATGCAATCTGAATTGTTACAATCCGAGACCCGACGCCGCGAGTTGGAAACCGGTATTGACGTGATCCAATCGACCCTTCGTGGCACGATGAAGGATCGCGAATTGGCCCGTAAAGAACTGGCATCTTTGAAAGATCAAACCAATGGCGACGGCGTGGCCATCGCCTCTGCGGATGCAGGCGCACCAGTTGATTTTCTGTCGGATGCTTTGGCGAAAACCGCCGCAGAACGGGATCAGGTGATTGTGGATGCCCAGAACGCGTTGCATCAGGCCGATGAAATGGCGCATGAAATCGCGCTGATGAAAGAAGAGAACGACCAGATTTTCCGCCAACTCGAAGAGGCAATGACTGTCTCGGTGGCGCCTTTGGACAAAATGTTCCGCGCCGCAGGCTTGCCGACCGACCGGATCCTGAACGAAGTCCGCAAAGGCTATTCCGGTCAGGGCGGACCGTTGACCCCCTTGACGTTCTCAACCCGCGGCGAACAGCCATCGCCGGACGCAATGCGCGCCAACCGCATTTTGAACCACATGGACACGCTGAATCTGTATCGGATCGCGGCTGAAAAAGCGCCGTTTGCAAACCCTGTGTCCAATGCATTCCGCTTTACCAGCGAATTTGGCTTTCGGCGCGACCCCAAGACCGGTGGTCGCCGAATGCACAAGGGCGTTGATTTTGCGGCAAGCGTCGGTACGCCGATTTATTCCACCGGCGACGGCGTTGTTGTGGGGGCCGAATGGGCGTCTGGCTATGGCCGTCTGGTCAAAATCCGCCACGCCTTTGGGATCGAAACCCGCTATGCGCATCTGTCCAAGATGCACGTAAAAGTTGGGCAAAGGGTCTCGCGTGGCGATCTAATTGGTGCTATGGGGGCATCTGGACGGGTGACCGGCGTTCATCTTCACTATGAAGTGCGTGTGGACGGCAAGGCTGTGAACCCAATGATTTATATCAAGGCTGCAAAAGATGTTTTCTAAAAGCAAAATCAACGAACCCGGCTCCAAAACGGCTGATGCAGATACCTCTGCGGCACCCGCGTCTTCGTCGCCGGTCGCCCCCCGGTCGAACGAATTCAAGGCAACGGCGCCCAAGGCAAAGCCGCCCGCGTCGGTTCTGTCGGCCGATTTGCACGTAACCGGCAATATGAAAACCACAGGCGATATTCAGATCGAAGGCACAGTAGATGGCGACATCCGCGCGCACCTGCTAACCATCGGCGAAAGCGCCACGATCAAAGGCGAAGTTGTCGCCGATGATGTGGTGGTGAATGGCCGGATCGTTGGCCGGGTGCGTGGATTGAAAGTGCGCCTGACCTCTACCGCGCGGGTCGAAGGCGATATCATCCACAAGACCATCGCGATTGAATCGGGTGCGCATTTCGAAGGTTCCGTGCAACGGCAGGATGACCCATTGAACCCAGGTGCCAAGACGACACCAGCAGCAAAACCTAATCCTGCTGCCTAGAAGATTCTTACTTGAAACAGTTTTACAGGCGTCCCACATTCGTGCGGCGCCTGTTTTGCATTTGGGAATTATTCTACGCTAGAGCGCCCCGCCTTAAACATGAATCACGTGTTCGCTGCCTTCGCCTGCGGCTCAACGCGAAAAGTGATGCTTAATGGCTCAAGTTAAAGGCGGGACGCTTTAAGCAAGTTGCAGGATCGCTGCGATGATCCGCCCCCCCGCGCCGCATATACGCAATGCGGCGCGGGGGGTGAATTGCTGATTATTCAGTGACGATAACGGTCTTCATCACGTCAGGTGCACCCACCACAGATCCGTTTGGACCTGCGCCCAGCTTGATACTGTCAAGCACATCCAAACCGTCCGTCACACGGCCCACCACAGTATATTGACCATTCAGAAAATGTCCGGCGTCAAACATGATGAAAAACTGGCTGTTTGCACTGTCGGGGCTTTGCGATCTGGCCATGCCCACGACACCACGATCAAACGCGACGTCGGAAAATTCGGCCGCCAGGTCAGGTTGATCGGAACCACCGGTCCCGGCCCGGCTCAGATCGCCGCCCGAAAGACCGTTTTGAACATCGCCGGTCTGCGCCATAAAGCCTTCGATGACGCGGTGAAACACTACGCCATCATACGCGCCTTTGGTCGCCAGATCAGCAATACGTGACACATGGTTGGGTGCCACATCTTCCAGCAGGTCGACCACGATTACGCCATTGGCACCTTCGCCCTCAACGGTGATTTCAATGCCCGTTGCCAGCGCTGGTGCGGCCATCAGTAGCACACAGGCGGTTGCACTCAAAAGCCTAGACATCGGCGGCGACCTTGACACTGATCATCCGGTCGGGTTCCGCCGGTGGCTCGCCCTTGGCGATGGCATCGACATGCTCCATGCCGGAGGTGACCAATCCGTAGACGGTATACTGACCGTTGAGGAAATCATTGTCCTTGAAGTTGATGAAGAACTGCGAATTTGCGCTGTTGGGATTTGCCGAACGCGCCGCCCCCAGTGATCCGCGCGAATGCGGTATTTTCGAGAATTCGGCCGGTAGATCCGGTTGATCCGAGCCGCCAGTGCCCGCGGCACGGATGTTGAACCCGTTTTCCATATTGCCGTGCTGCACGTCACCGGTCTGCGCCATAAAGCCGTCGATCACACGGTGAAAGCACACATTGTCATAGGCCCCGGCACGCGCCAGTTCTTTCATCCGGTTGGTGTGTTCGGGTGCTACATTCGGTAGCAATTCGATTGTGACGGTGCCGCCTTTCAGCTCCATCAATATGGTGTTTTCGGGATCTTTAATGTCGGCCATCTGGCTCTCCTGTCTTTTGCTTTGGCAGTTACCTAAGGTGCGCAGAGACGAAAGCCAAGCAGCGCATTGACCCCAGACGCATTTATGGCAAAACACTGCTATCAGAATGGACGCCAAAAAGGATACCCCCGATGAGCTGGAAAACACTTGACGATATGGACCTGAACGGAAAACGCGTTTTGGTCCGCGTGGATATCAATGTCCCCGTCGAAGATGGCCGCGTCACCGACACCACGCGCATCGACCGGATCATCCCGACGCTCAACGACATATTGGCCAAAGGCGGCCAGCCGATCCTGATTGCCCATTTTGGCCGCCCCAAAGGCAAGGTAGTTCCCGACATGTCACTGCAGGTCTGCCTGCCCGTCCTGGAGGCCGCTCTGGGTCGCAAGGTGGCACTGGTGGCGTCGCTGGACGCGCCCATTGATCTGGAGACGGGCAGCGTCACCTTGCTTGAAAACATCCGGTTCCACCCCGGAGAAGAGGCAAATGACCCTGGCTTCGCAGCTGAATTGGCCAAACTGGGCGACATCTATTGCAACGATGCATTTTCAGCCGCGCACCGCGCCCATGCGTCCACGGAAGGTCTGGCGCGCCTACTGCCTGCCTGTGCAGGCCGGTTGATGCAGGCCGAACTTTCCGCGCTGGAGGCCGCATTGACCACGCCCGAGCGTCCGGTGGGTGCCGTGGTGGGGGGCGCCAAAGTGTCGACCAAGATCGCGCTGCTGGAAAATCTTGTCGGGCGGCTGGATGTGCTGGTCATTGGCGGCGGCATGGCCAACACGTTTCTGGCGGCAATGGGCGCAGGTTTGGGTCAATCCCTGCAAGAACCGGATTATTTTGACACGGCACGTGCCATCATGACCCGCGCGTCCGAGGCCGGGTGCAGGATTTTACTGCCTGTCGACGGATTGGTCGCCCGCGCCTTCAAGGCCGGCGCCGCACATGAGGTCGTAACCCTTGGCCCCGATACCCGTCTGGACGACGATCAGATGGTGTTGGATTCCGGCCCCCAAAGCGTGGCCGAGATTACCGCTGCCTTTGCAGGTCTGAAAACCCTGCTGTGGAACGGCCCGCTGGGCGCCTTTGAAATCGCCCCCTTTGATCGCGCCACCAATGCCGCGGCCCTTGCTGCAGCCGCAGCTACAAAAGCCGGGGCATTGATATCCGTCGCAGGCGGCGGCGATACTGTGGCCGCACTGAACCAGGCCGGTGCTGCGGATGATTTCACCTATATCTCGACTGCAGGCGGCGCGTTCCTTGAATGGATGGAAGGCAAGACATTGCCGGGTGTCGCCGCTTTGAAAGGATGATAAAAAAGCCAGTTTTCGACGAAAAACGGGCATTTGTGCCTCAGGGGGGATTCACAAGGCGAATCACCTGTGCCATAACAAGGGACGCGTCCGAATAAGAGACGCCGACGAGGCAGAGCAAGATGAACCGCACCACACGACCTGCATTGGGAACATTCGCGTTTTTCGCGGTAGCGTTCGCATTGGGCGTCTATTTCACCTTTGCCGCCGTGCAGGGTGACTATGGCCTGTTCAGCCGCGCAGAAATCGTGGCGGAAGCAAAAGCATTGCGTGCGCAGCTGGATCACGTCAGCGCCGATGTGGATCGCATGGAAAACCTGACCCTGCGCCTGTCTGATGAGTATCTGGATCTCGATCTTCTAGATGAACAGACCCGATCCGTTTTGGGTATGATCCGCGCCGATGAGATCGTCATTCGCTAGCATCAAGACGTTTCAAGAAACGCCATCACGCAGCAAACTTGTGCTTTGCCCGCAAAATTCACAATGGCACTCGCCATGACGTTGCGAATCCGGTAAAAGGATAGTTTAATACTAAACTATATATTCTTGACCCGCATTTGTGCACGGAGGAGCGCCACATGGCAGCCCGTAAATCGACCAAAAAACCCAATGTCTCGGCCGAGGAACTTTTGGGCTACTACCATGACATGTTGCTGATCCGCCGCTTCGAAGAAAAAGCCGGGCAACTGTACGGCATGGGTCTGATTGGCGGGTTTTGCCATCTCTATATCGGTCAGGAGGCCGTGGTCGTCGGGCTGGAAGCGGCTGCCGAAGAAGGCGACAAGCGTATCACATCCTACCGTGATCACGGCCACATGCTGGCCTGCGGCATGGATCCAAACGGTGTGATGGCTGAACTTACAGGGCGCGAAGGTGGCTATTCCAAGGGCAAGGGTGGCTCCATGCACATGTTCTCGAAAGAGAAACATTTCTACGGTGGCCACGGGATTGTTGCCGCTCAGGTGCCATTGGGGGCCGGTTTGGCGTTTTCTGACAAGTACAAAGAAAACGGGCGCGTGACATTCACCTATTTCGGCGATGGCGCTGCCAATCAGGGCCAGGTCTACGAGACGTTTAACATGGCTGCCTTGTGGAAATTGCCCTGCATCTTTGTGATTGAAAACAACCAATACGCCATGGGCACATCGCAGCAACGCTCAACCTCATCCGCAGAAATCTATGAACGCGGCAAAGCCTTTGGCATCCCCGGCGAGGCGGTTGATGGCATGGACGTTCTGGCCGTAAAGGTCGCAGGCGAAAAGGCAGTTGCGCATTGCCGGTCCGGCGATGGCCCTTATATTCTTGAGATCAAGACCTATCGCTATCGCGGTCATTCGATGTCAGACCCGGCAAAATACCGCACCCGCGAAGAAGTGCAGAAAATGCGTGATGAACGCGACCCGATTGAACAGGTTCGCTCGCTTTTGCTGACTGGTAAGCACGCAACCGAAGATGACCTCAAGGCGATCGACAAAAAGATCAAGGTGGTTGTCAACGAAAGCGCAGAGTTTGCCAAGGACAGCCCGGAACCCCATCTGGATGAGCTGTGGACCGATATCTATGCGAAAGCCTCAGAACCCGAGGTGGCCTGATGTCGACGCATTTCGAAATTCACGTGAATGACATGGCGCGCGCGCCGGGACCGGCAGAACGCGGTGCCGCATTATTCTTTGAAGTGCCTGATGTTGACGCCTGTGATGCGACAGCTTTGGCATCTGGCGGGGCCGAGGCCATGCCACCCACAGACTTTCCGGGCAGTGGCCGCGCGGCCTATTGCGAAGACGGTGAAAGCAATATTTTTGGGATGATCACATCCGCACAGGGAGACCACTAACAATGGCAATTGAAATTCTCATGCCCGCTCTCTCGCCGACGATGGAAGAAGGCACATTGGCAAAATGGCTGGTCAAAGAGGGCGATACGGTCGCATCCGGCGACATCATGGCCGAGATTGAAACCGACAAAGCCACTATGGAATTTGAAGCCGTGGACGAAGGTGTCATCGGCAAGATCCTGATTGCCGAGGGCACCGAAGCCATCAAGGTCAACACCGCCATCGCGGTCCTGCTTGAGGATGGCGAAAGCGCTGATGATATCGGCTCCGGCGCGCCTGCTGCTGCGCCGTCGGCGAGGCAAGAAGCACCCAAACCAACTGCTGATGCAGATGCCCCCGTTGCTGCGACCGCCGCCGCGCCAAAGGTTGACCGCACCCCCGATTGGCCCGAAGGCACCTCCCTGAAACAACAGACCGTCCGCGAGGCATTGCGCGACGGCATGTCCGAAGAAATGCGCCGCGATGACAGCGTGTTCCTGATCGGCGAAGAGGTCGCAGACTATCAGGGTGCTTATAAGATCTCTCAGGGTATGCTGGACGAATTCGGCGCAAAACGCGTGATCGATACGCCGATCACAGAACATGGCTTTGCCGGGATCGCCACCGGAGCAGCCTTTGGTGGATTGCGCCCGATTGTTGAATTCATGACTTTCAACTTTGCCATGCAGGCGATTGACCACATCATCAATTCGGCCGCCAAGACGCTTTATATGTCCGGTGGCCAGATGGGCGCGCCGATGGTGTTTCGGGGTCCAAACGGTGCGGCCGCCCGCGTCGGCGCACAGCACAGCCAGGACTATGCCGCGTGGTACATGCAGGTCCCCGGTTTGAAAGTGGTAATGCCCTATTCCGCGTCGGACGCGAAAGGCTTGATGAAAACCGCCATTCGCGACCCCAATCCAGTGATCTTTCTGGAAAACGAAATCCTCTATGGCCGCTCCTTCGATGTGCCAGATATGGACGATTATACCGTGCCCTTCGGCAAGGCCCGCATCTGGCGGACCGGCACAGATGTTACAATTGTCAGCTTTGGCATTGGTATGACGTACGCACTGGCAGCAGCAGACAAACTGGCCGAAGACGGGATCAGCGCTGAAGTGATTGACCTTCGAACTTTACGTCCGATGGACACTGACGCGATCATTGCCTCAGTGATGAAAACCAACCGCTGCGTCACCGTCGAGGAAGGCTGGCCGCAAGGCTCTGTCGGCAACTATATCTCATCAGTGTTGATGCAGCAGGCCTTTGACTATCTCGATGCACCGGTTATCAATTGCACCGGCAAGGACGTGCCAATGCCCTATGCGGCCAATCTGGAAAAACATGCGCTGATCACC
>JBAUHN010000450.1:0-1557 GCA_049680295.1 Sulfitobacter sp. | reverse complement strand
AGTGTAGAGCGGGAACTGGCAATGTTCAAAGTGGTGGGCAAGGGTGAGCATCGCGTTGAGGCACTTCGGCTCGCGGATATCTTTCGTGCTAACGTTGTGGACAGTACATTGGAAAGCTTCGTGTTCGAGATCACAGGCGCGCCAGAGAAAATCGACGCCTTTGCCGATCTTATGCGTCCGCTGGGCCTGAGCGAAGTGGCACGCACCGGTGTCGCCGCTCTGTCACGCGGCGACTGATTTCACTGATCTGCTCAGCCTGTAAGGACGCGCTGATCAGAACTCTCCGTCGGCTGTTTTTGTCGGAACGAAAGCACCTCTTCTGATTGACGCGCTGCGGTTTCTGCCGACCGGTTGAGCTCGGCCGTTTCGCGCAGATGTTCCTGCAGCCCGCTGCAAACATTGCCTTTGAGGATGCGGGCATTTTGTGCCCGTCGGGTGCTGCGTTCCACCGACACGTCAAACTGGACCATATCCCCAGCGATCAGTCGGGACTCTTTCTCAGTTTTGTCCAGCGAGGCGTCATAATACGCCAGATCGCCGTGATCCTCGCACCAGAAAACTGCCTTTTGATCGTCAAGATCGCTCCAAAGTACAATACCTATCATTTCTTGCTACCTATCCCTTCACTACAGCCCCCAAATGGGCTGCCGTTTTTACCATTATTAGACGTAACTTAACCCAAAGCACGGCAGAACTTGTGTCGTTTGCCCAATCGCATGCATCGCTTTAGCATCACTGCTGTTGCTATCCAGCGTCAAAACTGGTCTACTCCAGTTACTTGGCGGTTTTGGCTTTCGCAGACTGCACCTATTGATGCACGAGATGGCAATGCCAGCACCTACACCAACGGAACTACGAAACATGTTCGGGGCGAACCTTCGGCAGCTTTCGGTCGGCTACGATTCAATTTCCGATTTATCCCGGCGACTGGGCATTAACCGCACGCAGTTCAATCGCTACCTTTCTGGGGAGAGTTTTCCGCGCCCCGATGTCCTTGCACGTATCTGTTCGTTTTTCAGAGTGGATGCCCGGGTGCTTCTTGAACCTGTTGACCTGATCACCAGCGCGCAAGACCCGATCGCCAACCCCTTTTTGCGGGACTACGTTTATGGCGGTGGCACCAGCGTGTCCGAGGATCAGTTTCCCAGCGGGTTTTACCGGTTTGCCCGGCGCAGCTTCATTCGTCAGGATGTTTTTATTGTCGGGGTGGTCCACATCCGCCGTGAGCGCACCAATACCTTTATGCGCGGTTTTGAATCCAAGGATGCCATGCGGGTTCAGGACTTGCCGACAGATTCTAAGTCACGCGAGTTTCGCGGGATCGTCATTCAGCAGGAAAACGGACTCGCAATTATCGTTTCACGCAAGAATGCGATGACCTGTTCGTACAACTACCTTGGCCGTGTCGCCTCTTTTGAGAACAACTTTTGGGTTGGCTACGTCACCCGCACGGTCCCTGAAAGCGTTGGCGGTTTGCGAGCGACACGCATGGTTTATGAATATCTGGGCAATCGGACGGCTGATGCGATGCCCGCAGCCCGTGCCACAGGGTTTCAC
>JBAUHN010000449.1:0-2426 GCA_049680295.1 Sulfitobacter sp. | reverse complement strand
GGTATGGATGTCGACGCGGCACGCAGCTCAATCGCCGGTTTTGTGTTCCCGTCAATTGACGAGCAACTTAGCGAAAGCTGGTTGGGCGGCAATGCGTCGACCTTTATGAAAGGTGTCGCGGACGTGTTCGTTGACTCAGGTTCTATCGACAGCGCGCTGGATAGCTATGCAGATACGGTCAACACCGGCCCTCTGACATCTGCCCAAGGCATGTAAGTCATACGACCTCGGCGCGGATTTTTTCGCGCCGAGGTGCTATAGATGAATCAGAGGCGAAGATTAACTTCGCCCTTTGGGGTCGCCTAGGTGACCGATTGGTGGGGACATGATCGGACTATCCATTGAAAACTTATCCATGCGTTTTGACTTGCCCGATGGCGGAGCGGTCCAGGCGTTGGAAAATGTATCGCTTGACCTGAAGGCAGGTGAGTTGATGAGTGTGCTTGGCCCGTCAGGCTGTGGTAAAACGACGTTGCTGAACATTGTCGCCGGGTTTTTGGCCCCAACAAGCGGCAAGCTGGTTTTGAACGGTCATGAAATTCACGGCCCGGATGCGGAACGCGGAATGGTGTTTCAGCAAGGCGCTTTGTTTGAATGGATGAGCGTGCGCGAGAACGTCGCGTTCGGTCCCTCAATGAAGGGCATGCCGAAAAAGGACAAAGACGAGACTGTTAACCATCTGCTTGACGTGGTTGGCCTGCAGGACTTCAAGGAAAAAGCTGTCTATGAGTTGTCGGGCGGGATGCAGCAGCGCGTGGCGCTTGCGCGGTGCCTGGCAAATGATCCCGACGTCATTTTGATGGATGAGCCGCTGGGCGCGCTTGACGCGCTGACCCGCGAAAAAATGCAGAGCCTGGTGCTGAAGCTGTGGAAAGAAACCGGAAAAACCATCATTCTGATCACCCATTCGGTCGAAGAGGCCTTGTTGCTGGGTGAACGTCTGATCGTCATGGCGCCGCGGCCGGGACGTATTCACAAGGAATATCGTCTGCCGTTTGCGGAATTGGGTGTCGATGCGGATTTGCGCGAAGTTAAGAAACATCCCGATTTTGGCATCAAACGCGAAGAGATTCTGAATATGATCTGGGACATGGAAGAAGAAATTATGGGCAGCAAGGAGGACGCGGCATGATCCCTCTTTTGATGTACGTTATCATTTTTGTTGTGGCCTTTTTTGTCGTGACGAAAGTTGTCCAAGGGGCCGGAACGCGCGACTATACATCGCTGAAGACGGTTACTTTTGGTGACGAAAGCGCTGTCACACCGAATCGCGCGGCTGGCATAATCTCAATCCTGACGATCTTGTTGATGTGGGGCGTGTTCACCGGGTCGAGCCTGTTGCCGCGGTTTTTGCATGCACCCGCGCCGTTTGAGGGAACGGCCAGTTTTTCCTACACATCGCAGGTCGAGGGGCAACAGCCAGATGATGCAACGGTCACCGTTCTGGTGCACCCGCGCGACGTCGAGGTCGAGACACCGCAGGTTGATCCCGGCGAGGGGCCCGCGCTGAATGACAGCGCCAAGGTTGCGCAGTGGAGAACCGTGCTGATCAACGTGGACCGCAACGATGAAGTGACCAAAAAAGACGGCGCAAAGGTGATCGCGATTGATGGACAGAAAATTGCTCCGGGTCAGTCCGTCGAAGTGTTGGGCGGCAAAGTGACGTTGACCGACAAAGGCACGCCGAACTTTGAACCCACACGCGGTTGGCAAATGGAGCCATTGTATCTGCCCGCACCCGAGGACGTCTTTAATCGAACGCTGAAAGTCGCAAGCGAAGGGTTCCGCAACACGTCATTGTTTGGGCATTTGGGCTGGTCGCTTTACCGCGTTGTTCTGGGCTTTATCTGTGGTGCGATTATTGGGATTCCCTTGGGATATGCCATGGGCCTTAGCAACTGGTTCCGTGGCTGGTTTGATCCGATTGTGGAATTCATGCGCCCGGTGCCGCCGCTGGCTCTGATCCCGCTGGTGATTATCTGGGCCGGGATCGGCGAGACAGGGAAAATCATTCTGCTGTTTCTGGCCGCACTATGGATCATGGCGATTGCTGCCCGGTCCGGTGTGTCCGGGGTTAAGATTTCCAAGGTTCACGCGGCTTACAGTCTTGGCGCAAGCAAGTGGCAGATCATGCGTCACGTGATTGTACCAAACTCACTGCCTGAGATATTTACTGGCGCACGGGTTGCAATGGGCGTCTGCTGGGGCACAGTTGTTGCGGCAGAACTTGTTGCTGCGGAAAAAGGCGCAGGGATGATGATCATGACCGCGTCCAAGTTTCAGAACACCGATATCGTGATTATGGGGATTATTCTAATTGGGGTGATCGGGTTCGGGATCGACATGCTGATGCGCTGGGCCGAACGGATTTTGGTCCCCTGGAAGGGCAAAGGCTAATCGCCGCAGAGTTGCAAAAATCAACGCCG
>JBAUHN010000448.1:0-5895 GCA_049680295.1 Sulfitobacter sp. | reverse complement strand
GATTTTCTACCTGACCCGGCGCGACGCGGAGGCATTGAAACCCGCAGCACCGCCAGATCAGAAACTGATACACCTGCGTCCATTCCTACCACTGTCCGATCTGCCTGCCGCCTCGACCCAGTTGGGGCCGATGCTGAGTGTTGGCATGATGCGTTCGGGGGAGAAGCTGGCCTCGTACCAGATCATCGCCGACACATTGGCGCTGCTGGATGGGGCAGACTGGCACCTCGACATCGTCGGCGACGGAGCCGAGCGCGAAACGGTGGGCGCTATGATGGCCCCCTTTGGCGAAAAAGTCCGTTTTCTGGGTCAATGTGATGCCAAGCAACTCCAATCCCTATATGCACACGCAAGCCTGCTTTTCTGGCCCGGCGTTAACGAAGCCTTTGGCCTGACCTATCTTGAAGCACAGGCCGCAGGCCTACCGGTCGTCGCCCAATCGCGCCCCGGTGTGGGTGATGTTCTGGCGCCCGGCGATTACCCACGGGTAACTGACGGCCCGTCTGCATTGGCATCTATGCTAAAACACTTGCTCACCGACCCGATGTCACGCGCCAGACGGGGCAAGGATGCGCGCAGATATGTCGGTGAATATCACCTGATGGCCAGTGCCAGCGCGACCTTGCACGCCGCCATCACAGGTGTCGCGCGATGATCCGGCTTGCCCTTTTGCGCCACGGCCATACCGATTGGAACCGTGCGGGCCGCATTCAGGGCCGCACGGACATCCCGCTGGACACCGAGGCTGTGACCCAGTTGGCAGGCTTGCGACTACCACCGCCCTGGGACACCGCAGACCTTTGGTCCAGCCCGTTGCAACGCGCCAGTCACACCGCAGAACTGGTCGCAGGCACTGCACCCAGATTATCCGTCGCTCTGATCGAAATGAACTGGGGTGAATGGGAAGGGTTGCAGGGCAAGGACCTGCGCGCGGACCCATCCAGCGGATACAAGGACATCGAACACTGGGGCTGGAACTACACTCCGCCCGCCGGCGAAAGCCCGCAAGCCCTGCGCGACCGGTTGGTTCCTTGGGTCAACAGCCTGTCACAAGACGCCCTCGCCGTGTGCCACATCGGCGTGATGCGGGTTTTACTGGCACAGGCGACGGGCTGGGATTTCACCGGTCCCGCCCCGTTCCAGATCAAACGCAACCGCCTTTACGTGCTGCACATCGCAGACAAGACATGGCACGCAGACCCCGATCCAGTTCGCCTGATCGAGCGCGCGCAATGAAGGTCATGATCGTTGTCACCCACCTGCTGGGAACCGGCCACCTGACCCGCGCCCTTAGCCTCGCGCGCGCGTTTCTGGCGGGCGGCCACACCCCCGTTGTTGTCTCGGGCGGGTGTGCTGTTGCACATCTGGATACTGATGGGATTGATCTGATCCAACTGCCGCCAGTTCGCTCTGATGGCGTGAATTTCGCGCAGCTTCTGGACGGATCCGATGCGCCGGTGACCGGGCACTATATGCAGCAACGTCAATCAGTTTTGCTGGGTCAGTTCGAAAAGGTGAAACCGGACGTGCTGATCACCGAACTGTTCCCATTCGGGCGGCGCATCTTACGACAGGAATTTACTACCCTCTTGCAGATGGCACAAAACACCGCGCAAAGGCCGCTGATCTGTGCGTCGGTCCGCGATATCCTCGCCCCGCCCTCAAAACCCGCCAAAGTGGCGATGGCCGACGCGCTGATCGCCGATTTCTACGATGCGGTTCTGGTCCATTCCGACCCGGCAGTGACGCCGCTGGATGCCAGCTGGCCGCTCTCGGATATGCTGCGATCAAAGCTGCAGTACACCGGATACGTCGCCCAACCGCCCACCCAACCCACGCCAGACCGGATCGGAGCGGGCCAGATCATCGTCAGCGCAGGCGGCGGCAATGTCGGCCGGTCAATATTTGAAACTGCCACGCAGGCGGCCGCCCTTGATCCAGACAGAACATGGCGCATTTTGATCGGCGGCAGCGATGCGGCCAACTTGATTGATCAGCTGTCGAAAACTGCATCACCCAACACAATCCTCGAACGCGCCCGCCCGGAATTTTGCCAGATGCTACTGAACGCTGCTGCCTCTGTGTCGATGTGTGGCTACAATACCGCGCTCGATATCCTTCAGGCCGGAACCCCGGCTGTCTTTATCCCTTTCGACGCCGGTGGCGAGGTGGAACAAAGCCTGCGCGCAGACGCTTTGGCCCAACTGGATGGCATATGCGTTTTGCGCAATGACGCGTTGAGCCCGGCCAATCTATTGTCCTCTGTAAACGCAATGTTGACCGCGCCCAATCGCCCAGCCCGACAGGCAGGGATCGACGGTGCGCGCGAAACAGTGCGTATTGTGGCAGAGTTAAAGGGCACCCAGTGATGAAGGCTGACTGGTCCCCCCTGCGACAAGAACTGCGACAATGGCGCGCAGAAAACCGCGCCTTGCCAATCTGGTGGCGTGATGATGATGCGATCTCGACCACTCCGGCGCTGACCGCTTTGTCGGACATGTCACTGCAATTGAATGTGCCTGTGCATCTTGCAATTATCCCGTCACTTGCCGATGACACGCTGGCACAGGTGGTCGCGCAACAGCGCAACCTGATCCCGATGATACACGGCTGGGCCCATCAAAATCATGCCAAACCGGGTCAGAAAAAGGCCGAATTTGACGCAGCCCGTACAGCGGCACGCGATGAGATGCGCAACGGGTTGGACATCCTGTCAGCCAAGTTTCAGGATCGCCTGCTGCCGATATTTGTACCGCCTTGGAACCGGATAGACGACAGCTTTCACCCGGATTTGGCCGCAGTTGGGTATATCGGCATCTCGACCTTCACCGCGCGAAAGACCCCACAACCCGCGCCCGGACTAAGGCAGATCAACACGCATCTCGACCCGATTGATTGGCGCGGAACACGTGGGCTGATTGACGCGGACAGGATCATCCATACCCTGCTGGATATCCTGCGTGCCAGGCGCAGCAGCGCACAAGACGCCACCGAACCCTTGGGGTATCTGACCCACCATCTGGTGCATGACGCAGATATCTGGCAATTCTCAAAAGCGTTGCTAGGCGAACTGACCGACGGCGGCGCCCAACCCGTAAACCTGCACACGCTACAAAAGGACCTGCCATGAGCCGCCTTGAATCCATGCGACGTCGCCTGACAGCACAGATCGACGGACTGAACTGGGCGGCTGACCTGATACGCCCGCTGAAAGGTGACGTGCTGGAACTGGGCCTTGGCAACGGGCGCACCTATGATCATTTGCGCGAAAATCTGGATGGCCGCCGCATCTGGGTCATCGACCGGCAATTGCAACCGCACCCAAGTTGCGTGCCACCGCAGGATGATTTCCTGCTGGGCGAAGCAGACGACATGCTGGCGGAACTGGCGCGGCGCGGCGCGAAAATGGCGCTGGCGCATTACGATTTCGGCTTTG
This sequence comes from Sulfitobacter sp., assembly GCA_049680295.1. Lineage (GTDB taxonomy): Bacteria > Pseudomonadota > Alphaproteobacteria > Rhodobacterales > Rhodobacteraceae > JBAUHN01. The sequence goes on along the minus strand of JBAUHN010000448.1, from coordinate 2,459 downwards.
GCGTCAAGGAAAAGGACATCGCCGAAGGCGCGCGCCTGTCGCCGCTGATTGCGCCTCTGATGGTGCCCGGCGGGCTGGTCGTGTCGCAACAACCGCTGGTCGGGCTGACCCAGATCACAGGGCCGGATACCGTCGATCCTGAGCGGTATCTGTTTTACCGAAACGGCGCGTAAAACAATCGCGGCGAACAAGCGAAAGGCGCCAGGGGGTCGGACCAAAGTCCTCTCCAACCTGACGCCTTCTTGAACCTATCATCCCCCCAGAGGGCGACAGAGTGGCCCAGCTTGCTTAGGGCGTTACCACCCGTCGCCGAGACTGCTGATCCGAAAACCAGCCTTCCCCCGCGCCAACCCTGCAACACCGCCTTTTCGCCATGATCCTTATCGGACCTGCACGATGTGACCTGCGTCCCTTTGATTTCAGCGCAACGACCCTGACCCCGAGGAGCCTATCCCGTTCCGCATCCACCCTAAGGGGCCTTTGCGTCCTCAACTTCTGTTCAATGAACTCCGCTGCGGTAGGATAAGTCTGCGCCCGGGAAGGTGAGTCGTGCAACATAAAAATAGGTCCGAAGCGGAATTTCTTGTGGATAAGATGTTGAATTAGTTGCGGTATTCCCTGTGAGTAAGCGGTGGATAAGTTGGAAAAGATGAATGATTGGGCTGGGTTGGAAGGTGGACTCTCGTAAGATCCGTTCGATAGGAACCACCGCGCCCGAACCGCCCCCACGGGGCAGGCGCTGCAAATCCAGAGGATTTGCTACCAAAAAAATGGAAAGTAGATTACCAATCGATTCCCGAAAGCAGTAAGGTTGTAACATCGGCAATGTCTAAACTTGTTGTCCCCATCCGCCCAAAACTCTGCAGATTCTCCCCAATTTGTGAAGATTTCAATAAATACCAGACCCAACCAATTTTGACGAATAATATCATGAACTTAAGTAATTTTTAGCTCCCCCATATTAGTGAAGTTAGAACCAATATTTCAACTTAGCATTGCATTAACCCTTGCGTGACAATAATGAAGAACTAATGTAACAATGGGGGTAATTGATAGGATGAGAGATATGGTCGAAGTAGTTTGGAACCATGATGTGACATATATTTTGGCTACAGTTGCATTTGCCGTCTACGCCATTGACTATGTCCTACTTTCTAAAATTCGAGATAAGTTTGATTTTTTCTGAAGCATAAATAAAGACCTAGTATTTGAGATTTAATACCACCAAATCAGCGTTTGCATTCGTTTTGTTGTTTAGCGCGCTTGGCTTTGCAATGTCAGTTCTTGATGTAGACGATGAGTTGGCGCGTGACTTTCCGTTTCTACTTCCTTTTGTTAAATATACAAAATTTGCAGTGGTATTGGTTTTTTGTTTGGCAATATTAGCCGGAGTGTATTGGTTTTTCACACTTGTCCATGAGATGTGGGCGACCAAAAATTCCAGATTAAGCGGCTTGGCAGTTGACAGCTGTGCCGAGCAGGACCTCAAGCAAATTCACCAAATTGCAACCGACGTGCTAGCGGATATCCCGACTTATGAAGAAACACTTGCGCTCTATCGGCACAACAAAAAGTGCATAAAGCTCGTAGTAGACATGCGGAAAAACAAAAAGCTGGTTGGGTACTTGGTGCTTTTACCCTTGACCAAAGCAGGCGCGGAGAAAATCGAACGAAAGACATTCTCTGTTCTTCATGACGGACTAACTATATTTGGTAAAAGGATGCCCTCCAAATCAGACTACTATTTAGGGGCCGCGGTCGCACCAGAAAAGTTGGCTCGAGCCAAGTCTGTTCAAGTCATTAAAGAATTTTGCAAACAAAAACGTGTGACCGCAGTTTACGCGCGGCCGATGACCGAAGAAGGGCTACAGGCACTTAAGAACAATAACTTCCAACCTGTTCACTCAGAAGATTTAGAAGAAATCGGAGTGTTCTTTTTTAGAAGGCCCTAATAATTTGCTTCGCCCATCCATTTTCAATGCAAGACATTCGCACTTCACCTCACCGAGCGGGAACGCGCATTGCTTTGCAATACGCTGCCTCCCGCGCGACACTTAAAATGGACAGCTTTAGCTGTCCATCTTCAGCGCCGAAATAAACGCCTCCTGCGGGATATCCACTTTCCCAAACTGCCGCATCTTCTTCTTCCCTGCCTTCTGCTTGTCCAGCAGCTTGCGTTTGCGGGTGGCGTCTCCGCCGTAACACTTGGCCGTCACGTCCTTGCGCATTGCCGACAATGTCTCACGCGCGATCACCTTGCCGCCGATTGCCGCCTGGATCGGGATTTTGAACATGTGGCGGGGGATCAGGTCTTTCAGTTTTTCAACCATCGCCCTGCCCCGCGCCTCTGCACGGTCGCGGTGGACCATGGTTGACAGCGCATCAACCGGTTCGTCATTCACAAGGATCGACATCTTCACAAGGTTGTCTTCGCGGTAGCCCGTCAGTTGATAGTCGAA
>JBAUHN010000447.1:0-1717 GCA_049680295.1 Sulfitobacter sp. | reverse complement strand
ATGACGAAGCAGGCCAGTATCGCTGGCCCAAGGAAATCCCCGTGGTTCGCGCTTGGCGTTTCATACTGCCACCGATGCTTCTCGACGTGCTTCAAGAACAATTGCCATACCACGCCATCTCACAGGCCGTAGCCCGTTCCCAAGTTGACGCGGCCGCCGTACTGGAGATGGGCACGACACCCGCGACCTTGCCGGAACTGCAGACTTTATCCAACGCCAAATTGCTCGATTATGCGCTGGCAGCGGCAAATCCGACAATTGGTCCTAAACCCAGTTCATGGAGCAGGGACGCAACCCGGAACGTGGACCGGGATGCGTTCACATATGCATTTCGGTTCGGCTCCTTCAATGTCTAGCAGATCGGGCACACCGTAGATGTCAGCGGGCGGCCTAAACAGGTGAACTGCCAAGTGCCAGCAAAGTTGGGGTCGCGAAACTGAAGCCTACGACATGGAGCAAAGAGTTCTGAATACCCTCGAACATCACCGAACAGAGGGTGAGCGCGTAAGCTGCTCCGAGGAAGAGCTTTGGTCTGCTTGGCTGAAAGGCATTGGAGCCAAGGTGGGCATGACATTTGATGCTGTCAGATTTTCACGAGACGCAATCAGACGGCAAATACTGTGTCTATGCTGTAGTCGGAAAGAAAAAGGACCTAGCGGGCGAGCGCTAAGTCCTTGAAATCTTTGGCTCCGGCGGTAGGGATCGAACCTACGACCAATTGATTAACAGTCATACGATCATAGTTTCTGTTGGTTTCGTTGAAATTCACATACTATCTTTATACTGCTGTAAATATTATAAAAAATGGTGGATGACTTCTTTTGAGTACCATCTTTCCCTTCCCATTTCTCGATTTACAGCTTACCCTACGCTTACCCATTTTCTGGCGCGGACCGTACAATGCCTAAGCTGAACCTCACCAAGACGGCCGTGGACCGGCTCATCGCTGAGCGAACCGATGTTGTTTACTGGGACGTCGCGCTTCCAGGGTTTGGTGTCCGTGTGAAACCTTCGGGCGCGAAATCCTATGTGGTACAATATCGCAATCGTGCCTCGGGCTGTTCGCGCCGAAAGACAATTGGTCGCCATGGGCCGCTCCTCAGTCTTCATGAGGCCCGCTCAATTGCCAGGGGATACCTGTCCGACGTAGTACGCGGTGGTGACCCGGCGGCAGAAGCTAGAGACGCCCGTGATGCCCCGACAATTAAGATTCTGGCCGAGCACTACCTTTCCAAACATGCCGTGCCGAAAAAACGGCCTAACAGCGTAAAGGTCGATCGAGCATTGATCGATCGGTTCATCTTGCCAAATCTGGCCGCTCGCAAAGTTAACGAAGTCGGACATCAGGACGTACAAGATGTTCACAATGCGATGCAGGACACTCCATATCAGGCAAATAGAATGCTTTCGCTATTGTCCAAGATGTTTGCGCTTTCGGTTCGATGGGGGTGGCGTACCGACAATCCGGCCCGAGGGGTAGAAAAGTTTCACGAGGAAAAGCGACATCGGTGGTTGTCCGACACGGAACTCACCAGACTTACAGGCGCACTGAACAAACACCCCAACCAATTGGCGGCTAATGCGATTCGGTTGCAGTTGCTGACCGGCGCTCGCATCGGCGAGGTTCTGACTGCAACATGGGCTGATTTTGATCTCGATAGAGGCGTTTGGATCAAGCCGTCGCATCACACTAAGCAAAAGCGGACCGAGCATCTTC
>JBAUHN010000446.1:0-11109 GCA_049680295.1 Sulfitobacter sp. | reverse complement strand
CCCTGCCGCTGGTGGCGGGCGCCCCAAAACGCCCGCCACAAGACTAAAGTCTGAACTCAATTGCTCAGGCTGCAAATTCGCGGATCACCCTGCCTGCGTTCACGGCCACACGTACACCATTTCGCAGCGCGAACTGCCCGTTGACGATGACATGGGCAATGCCCGACGCATACCTGCGCGGATCCTTGGCGGTGGCGTTGCTGACGATATTCACCTGATCAAAGACGCAAATATCGGCGTGATAACCTACCCGCAACGAACCGCGCGCCTTTAGCCCTAATCGCGCAGCCGGCACCGATGTCAGCTTTGCCAGGCCCTGCGCCAGCGTCAAAACCCCCCGGTCGCGCACGTAATATTGCAAGAACCGCGCGGCCCAGCCATATCCGGTTAAAGACCCCAGATGATCCTTAAGGACCCCTTCGTTTGCGGTGGCGACCGTGTCGGAAATGACCGCACATTCGGGTTGGGTCAGGCACAGATCCACATCGCTGTCGCGAAACGACTTGGATGCCCACATGCAGGCCATCATGTCATCGCCCTCTTCCAGCAGGATATCGAGCACCGCATCATAGGGATGGCAGTTTCTCATCCGGCCAATCTCGGCAAAATCGGCGCCGACAAGGTCTTTGTTATGGGTCGCATTCAGCAGCACAATGTCTGACCATTTCTCGGCCTTGACAATCAGCCACATCGGCTGCGGGTTCGCCTTGATCTTGTCGCGCAGCACCGGATCAGCAAGACGTTTGAGCACGTCATCAATCGTGCCCGCCTGCGCCCATTTCGGCAAGATCGCGGCAATCAGCGTATTGTTCCAGTCATGCGGGATGACGTCAAAGGCGATGTCAGTATCGTGACGGCGCGCCAGTTCGATCATTTCAAGCGTATGTTCCATTGCATAGTCAGGCGCGCCGAATTTCGGCTGGATGTGACTGATCTGAAGCTTGGCACCGGATTGGCGCGCCGTGGCAATCGCTTCGGCAAAGCCCAGATCATAATGGGTGTCGCGGTTGCGCACATGGGTCGCATATAGCCGTTTATACTTGGCCGCGACCTCGCACAGTGGCACCAGATGTTCAGGGGCTGCCAGAATGCCCGGAAAATATTCCAGACCAGAAGAAAAACCGCCCGCGCCTTCGTCCATGCATTTATCCACCAGACGCGCCATTTCGGTGACGTCCTCAGGCTCTCCGGGGTGCAATTCGCCCCCCACAATCGCCCGGTGAATAGTGCCGTGGCCGACAAAGGCCATGACATTCACGCCCAGTTCGGTGGCGTCCAGCACATCCAGATAATCGCCAAATCCAAGCCAGGTGTCATGCTTGGCCTTGTCGGTGTACCAGGGGGCGACGCGGCGAATGTCATCTTTGGAGTTCACCGGCGCACAGCTGGCGCCGCATTGGCCGATGACCTCGGTGGTGACCCCCTGATGCACCTGACTTTCGGCGCGCCCATCCGCAATCAGGGTGAAATCGGAATGGGTGTGCATGTCGACAAACCCCGGCGACACGATCAGGCCGGATACATCGACAACCTCTTTTGACAGGCTGTCGCGCAGGGTGCCGCTCGGCTCGATCGCTGCAATCATGCCCTCCTTGATCGCCACATCGCCGGTAAAGCTGTCTTTGCCGGTGCCATCAAATACCGCGCCGCCCTTCAGGATCAGATCATACATGCGCGCTCCTAGAATGCGGGGCCGTAAAGCCAGTTGGGCAGCACCACGGCAATATCGGGGATTGCAATCAGGATCAGCATGCCAACGATATAGGCGGCGATAAATGGCAGAACCGCAACTGAAATACGTTCAATCGAAATGCCGGATATCCGGGCAGCCACGGTCAGGTTTGCCCCCAATGGCGGGGTCAGGAACCCAATCTCGCAGGTGATGACGGTGAAAATACCAAACATGACCGGATCGACACCCAGGGACACGGCCAGTGGCAGGAACACGGCCGTGAACAGCACGATCTGCGCCAATGATTCCATGAACGTCCCGATGAAAATGTAGAAGATACCGATCAGCAACAGCACCAGATATTTATTGGTGGTGATCGAGGTAATGCCCTCTTGCACCGCCGACGGCACGTCATAAAAGGCGGTCAGCTGACCAAAGGCCAGTGTTGGCGTCAGCAGGATCAGGATACCGGTCAGCAACGCGGTAAACCGCAAAGCGTTGATGATCTTTTTCACCGTCAGTTCGCGATAGATGAAAAGACCCACGAACAGTGAATAAAACACCGCGACGCCCGCGGCCTCGGTCGGGGTGAAGGCGCCGCCATAGATACCACCAAGGATCAAAATTGGCGCGCCAATAGACCATTTACCATCCCAGGCGGCTTTGCCAAAGGGACCCCACGCAAACGGAGCGCCATCGCCGCCATAGCCACGGCGACGCGCGATGATGTAGGTTGTGACCATCAGCAATATGGTGACCATCAGCCCCGGCAATAATCCCGCCAAGAATAATCGCGGGATAGAGGTTTCAGAGACAAGCCCATAGATGATCAACAGGTTTGACGGTGGGATCAGACTGCCCAAGGCACCCGCACTGGCAGTGATGGCAGCGGCAAACGGCACGTCGTACCCTTCGCGTTTCATCGCAGGCACGGTGACCGACCCAATCGCTGCGGTGGTTGCGGGCCCGGACCCCGAAAGGGCGGCAAACAACATGCAGGCAAAGACGGTCACCAGCCCCATGGAACCGCGGTAAGCGCCAACCAGAGCGGTCGCAATGCCGATCATACGATTGGCCATGCCGCCCACTTCCATCAGCCGCCCGGCCAGAACAAACAGCGGGATTGTCAGCAATGGAAACGGCGTCAGGCTGCCGTATCCTGTTTGCGCCAAAAGCGTGTAGGGTATGTCGATGATGTATATCGCCAGCGCCGTGGTCAGGCCAACGGCCACAAACAGCGGGATGCCTGCGATTGTCAGAACGACAAAGCAGATCGCCAGAATTGCAAGGGGGCTCATATATGCGCCTCATCATCCGCAATCGGGTCAGAGCCGTCTTCGGCCAACATACCGGGCAGGCCTATCGCGCCGCCCCGGTACCACTGCACGTAAGATTGGATCAGCCGCAACAGCATCAGCGTATAGCCAATCACCAATATGGTCTGCGGATAGAACTGGTTGATACCAAGGCTGGGCGAAACTTCGGGGAAGCGCCAGAAAATATACAGATAGTCCCAGCTGACCCGCACCATAAACAGACAGAAAAACGCCCAAAGCGCATCAACCACAAAGATCACGTAGCGCCCCAGACGCGGCGGCAGCGCGTAAACGGCGACCATTATCCGGATGTGAAACCGTTCGCGCACGCAAAGTGCCGCACCGGTATAGACCGCCCAAACCATCGCTACAGATGCGGTTTCCTCTGTCCAGTGCAACGCCACCTGAAACACATAGCGCGCAATCACCTGCGCAAAGACCGAGACTGCGATGATCACCAGACAAGAGCAGCAAATCAACTCTTCGAAATGCCGTTCAAGCCATTTTAACGCCGTCATGGGGCCATCCTTTGTAAGTCAAGCATGTGAAAAGGGGGCCCGTTCGGCCCCCCTTGAAATGCCTGATTATTCGGCGGCGGCCTGGATCTTGCCAACCAATTCGACGAATTCAGGGCTGCGTTTGTCGGCAAAGGCCTGCTGCACCCCTTTTGCGGCTTCAACGAAATCGGTCTTGTCCGGCGTGGTCATCGCCATGCCACCGTCCGAGACCAACCAGTTGCGGATTTCCTCGGTCTCGGTTGCGACCTGCACGGCCAATTCGGCCCCGGCATCATTGGCCGCGCGCATGATCTGCTCGCGCTGCTCATCCGACAGCTTGCTCATGAACGCATCTGACGCAAACAGCGGTGAAAAGGCAACGAAGTGCTCAAGGATCACCAAATGTGGTTCAAATTCGTAAAACTTCATGTCGCGGATAAACGAGGTTCCGTTGTCGCCGCCATCAACTGTGCCGGTTTGCAAGGCCGTCGGTGTCTCGGACCAGGCCAGCGGCACCGGGTTGGCGCCAAATGCTTCAAACGTCGCGATCATCACTTCGTTTTTGGGAACCCGGATTTTCAGACCATCCATGTCGGCCATCGTGTTGACGGGACGCACCGAGTTATAAAAATCGCGGTAAAGCGCAGGTCCAAAGGCCAGCATGTGCACGCTAGTATCTTCCTGCAACTTGTCCTTCATATACTGGCCGACTTCGCCATCCAGCACCCGTGCAAGGTGATCTTTGTTCTGAAAGATATAGGGCAGCACCGTAACATCCATCAGCGGCCAATGCGGCGAGACGTTGTTGGCGGTGATGAAAAATCCATCCACCGTGCCAAGCTGCATTGCTTTGAACGCCTCATCCTCGCTGGAGATCTGATTGCAGCAGCGCAGCTTCACATCGACGGATCCGGCGGTATATTCTTCGGCTTTTGCTTCAAAAAGTTTGCCAAATCGCCCGTAAATGGATTCCTCCGGCGCACCAAAGCCCACGTTCATCGTGAGGTCTGCGGCCAAAGCTGACGTGGCAGTCACGCCCGCGACGACAGCGGATGCCAGCACTGTCTTTAAGTTCATAAATGTCATGTGATCTTCCCCGTTTGTGAATAATTCGATCAAAGCTTGGCATAACGATCCGCGCGAGTATAATATCAAAATGGTTGTTTTTGATAAAATCCTGGTATCATGGCAATAGACCTGCGTAACTTCCGTTGCTTTGTTGCGGTTGCCGAAGAATTACACTTTCACCGGGCCGCAAAAAAACTGGGAGTGGCGCAGCCAGCGCTTAGCCGAACCATCAGAAATCTGGAACGCGACCTTGGCGTTGTCTTGTTCGTGCGCAGCAATCGCAGCGTTGAGATAACAACCGCCGGTCAGACATTTCTGCGCGGTTGCAAAGAGGTGTTAAACAAGACCGCCCAGGTGGTCGAAGACGTCCAGCGCGTGCACGAGGGAAAGATCGGAACCCTGCGTATCGGCTATACGGACTGTGCCATCAACGGCCGTGCGCCCGCATTGCTAAAGGAGTTCCAGCGCACGCATCCGGATATCGAATTGCGCCTGTTGCATACAGTCACATCAAACCAGCTGGTTGGTTTGGAAGACGGGATATTTGACTTTGGTTTTGCCACAGGTTCAGTCGCGCGGCCTGGATTTGAATTTCACCGTATCCAGCGCGAAATGTTTGTTTGCGTAGTCTATGAGGGCCATAGATTTGCCAATCTGCCCAGCGTTCACATCCGCAATTTGGCGCACGAACCCATGGTTCAGGGTGCCGCCAAACTTTGGGAACACTTCCACTCCTATCTGACACCTTTGTACCGCAAAGCCGGTTTTGAGCCGCATATCACCCAAGAAGGTCTGGCGACGTCCGACATATTGCGGTTGGTTGCCTGTGGAATGGGGATCACCGTTCTGACGCAATCAGTCAAGGACACACTTCCGTCTGGTTTGGTTGTCATTCCACTGAAAGGGGTGAGCGATCAATTGGACACGGTTGTGGTCTGGAAAACCGAACAGAACAACAGCGCCAAGGAACATTTTGTATCCTATATCAAAGGGGCTGTAACGGGAAACCTGAACCTCAGTTAATCCTCCCTTCCGCGTTCAGATTAACGTCGTTTTGTGGCCTGATGCGGGTCGGATGTTATTGGCGGACGCGCAAAACGGGTTGCAATCTTGGGCGACTGCGCTACCCATTGCTTGCAGCGCCTTTTGGGGGGACCATGACGGAAATCACTGTTTTTGAAGCGAAAAACATCGTTACGATGGACATCAACCAGCCTCAGGCAACGCATGTCGCGGTGCGCGATGGTCGGATTTTGGCGGTGGGTAATGCATCCTGCGCTGACGCCTGGGGCAAAGTCATTCACGACACCCGCCTGCGCAACACAGTTCTGTTGCCCGGCTTTGTCGAGGGTCACGCCCATATGATGGCAGGTGCGATTTGGGACTATATCTATACCGGTTTCCATGACCGGATCGACCCCGATGGCAAGCTATGGACGGGCCTGTCTTCGCGCGATGAAGTTGTCGCCAGACTGGACGACATCGCACGCACCCTGCCCGATGATCAGCCACTGATCGGCTGGGGGCTTGATCCGATTTTTCTGCCCGATGCACGCCTGTCGCGCCATGATCTGGACAAGGTCAGCACCACACGGCCCATCGCAATCATCTTTTCCAACTTTCATTTGATGTGTGTGAATTCCGCAGCTCTGGATCTTGTTGGCTATGACGCGGGTTCCCCCCTGGAAGGCGTGATCAAAGGCAAAGACGGCACCCCGACAGGCGAATTGCAGGAAATGGCCGCGATGTTCCCGATCATGCGGCGTCTGGGAATTGATTTCCGCGCACTGTCGCAGCGCGACAGTGCCATCCGGTCTTATGCTCAGGTCGCCGTTCGTGCCGGGGTGACCACGGCAACCGATTTGTTTTCGCAGCTTGAGGATGACGATCTGGACACCATGCTGGCGATCACCCACGCGCCGGATTTTCCACTTCGTATCGTCCCCGCACTGGCCGCCAGCGGCGATCCAGCGGCACTGGCCACACGGGCTTTGGCGCTCGGGAACCTTTCGACCAACAAACTGCGGTTGGGTGCGGTTAAGCTGATGACTGACGGATCCATTCAGGGCTGGACGGCGCGGGTGAAATGGCCCGGCTATGTGGGTGGTCAGCCCAATGGGCTATGGAATATGGCGCCTCAGCAGATCGCCGAAACCTGTGCCGGGCTGCATGCGGCAGGCGTTCAGATGCATATTCACGTCAATGGGGACGAGGCGTCACAGGTGGTCATCGACGCGCTGGAAGGTGCAATGCGCGCCCATCCCTGGCCCGGTCACCGACATGTTCTTCAACACGGGCAATTGATGGGACAAGACCAGTTTCGCCGCTGCGCCGAACTGGGAATTTGTGTGAACCTTTTCGCCAATCATCTGTGGTTTTTTGGCGACCAGCATGTCGCGCTGACGGTGGGCGCGGATCGCGCAAACCGGATGAACGCGGTGCGCGCCGCGCTTGACAACAATTTGACCGTGGCGATCCATTCTGACGCGCCGGTCACCCCGATGGGGCCGCTGTTTACCGCCTGGTGTGCAGTCAACCGCCAAACGATGTCGGGCCGAACCCTGGGTCAAGCACAAAAAATCACCGTCCCCGAGGCCCTGCGCGCGATCACTTTGGGCGCGGCAGAGACCTTGAAACTGGACGCGGAAATTGGATCAATCACCGCCGGTAAACGCGCCGATTTCGCTGTGCTTGGTGCTGATCCGACACAAATCCCCGCACAAACGCTTAAGGACATACCTGTCCTTGGAACGGTCCATTCAGGTCAGGTCAATCTGCTGTGACACCTCTGCCTATGACGGTGATCGCGGGCTATCTTGGCGCTGGGAAAACGACCTTGATCAATCGGCTTTTGGCCGAAGATCACGGGCTTAAACTGTTGATCATGGTCAATGATTTCGGCGCGATCAATATTGATGAAAATCTGCTGGCATCGCGCGATGAAGATACAATTGCGCTGACCAATGGCTGCGTCTGCTGCACCATGGGCGCGGATTTGTTTCTGGCCATCGGTGATGCATTGGACCGGCGCCCCCGACCTGACCACCTGATCGTCGAGGCCAGTGGCGTGGCCAACCCCACCCAGATCGCCAACGCCGCCGTCGCCGAACCGGACATGCGCTATGCCGGGATCATCACGGTCGTCGATGGCCCTGCTTTTGAAGACTTGCGCAATGATCCAATGATCGGCGCCCAGGTGGTCGCTCAGATCAAAGCTGCCGACCTGATTTATGTCAGCAAACAACCGCAAGCCGCACCACCGCTTGATCTGGGCGCACTTACAGACGCCCCAGTAGTTTCCAGCTCAAGCCTTTCGGATTTACTGTCGCTGGTCGGGACAGAACCGCACATACCGCTTGGCTTTTCCCAGTCATCGCCGCACCCGGATTATGTCACATGGGCGCATGACACTGGGTTCTCTGTGTCGCCTGACAGGTTACGCAGCGCTTTGGCAACGCGTCCCAAAGGCCTTTTTCGACTGAAAGGCACGATCAAGGACCGATCCGGCAAACTGTGGACCCTTCAGGTTGTTGGTAATCAAGTCGACATTTCGCCATGCGATCTGCAGGCACAGACAACCGTTGTCGGCATCGGATTGCGCGCCCTGCTGAATAAGGGTGACGTTGATACATGGTGGTCGCAGGTTATGGCGGCTTCGAAATCTTCGGCGTCTGGGAAAATCACATGAGCAGAGGTGAAAACCGGCTTTTGGATGGGTTTAAAACGCCGCGGCTTTGCGTCCGTCCCTGGTCGGAAATGCTATCTGATAACGCCAAAAAGGATCAGCTGTTCGATGCGTTGCGCGAAATGCTGACACCAGATGCCCTGGCGGATTTGCCGCCCGCGATGCAACTGAAACCTGCGACCGGGGCAATCTTAGACTGGGTCGCGGATCGCCAAAGCGAAAGTGATGTTTATACCGTACAAACGCGCGGCGCAAACACAGTCGCGGGATTGCTGATTTTGGCTGCCTCGTTGCCCGGCACCGCCACACCAGAGCTTCATCTCGGCTATCTGTTTTCGCAAAATGCCTGGGGAAACGGCTATGCGACCGAGTTGGTAATGGGCCTGGTACGGGCCCTAAGCCCCCAAGCACCTTTGCGCATTATTGGCGGTGTCACACGGGGCAATCACGCATCCGCGCGCGTATTTATCAAAGCGGGTTTTGGTATTCAGCCAAGCCAAACATCCGGCGATACAGATTTCTATGCGATCACTCTGCCGCACGAATAAGACCACTGCCCAGGCTTGAGAAAAATGCCCTTCTGCAATTTTTTTCCGCACCAAAGTAATGTTGCTTTTTCCGCAACTTGGACATTCCCCTTCACCTGAACTCCCTGAGGTTTTCGAGATTGATTGTGATCCGTCTGCGGTCAGACGGCGTAGATTTGACATGGAAACCAATCAGGGGACAAAAAAAATGAACCGCAGAACTACTTTGAAATCGGCCGCAGCAGCGGGGCTTTTGGCACTCGTCGCGGGATGCTCAACCGCGAATATGGGCGGGGGCAAGGACATCGTCGATGTCGCATCGTCAAACAGTGACTTTTCGACTTTGGTCGCGGCGGTATCGGCCGCAGGTCTGGTGGAAACACTGCAAGGTGACGGCCCGTTCACTGTATTTGCGCCGACAAACGCAGCATTTGCCGCCCTGCCCGAAGGCACGGTCGAAAGCCTGCTGCTGCCAAAGAACAAAGATAAACTGGTGTCAATTCTCACCTATCACGTGGTTGCCGGCAACTATCCCGCCAGCACACTGGTCGGCAAACGGGGGGCGTTGACATCAGTTCAGGGCGGCGGCCTTCATGTGAACGGCACAGACGGTGTCAAGGTTGAGAACGCAACCGTTGTCATCGCGGATGTCGCCGCGTCAAACGGGGTGATCCACGCCATCGACACGGTCATGCTGCCCTAATTTGTCAAAGATATTGTCACGAAAAGCCCCTGCATCTGCGGGGGCTTTTTTTGGTCGCCGTTAGGGTCAGGACCCTAGAATTTGACGGCTATTCATCATCCGGTAAGGTCAGTTCCAACATCTCTAATCCGGCCTCCAGATGATCGGCGAAATGCGGTGTGCCGATCAGATAGTCCGCCGTCGGCGTGCTTGCCTCAAGCTTGGCGGTACTTAGGGCGTCTTGCAATTCATCCGCCGCAAAGCTTTCGCGCCCAATCCACATAATGGCAATCAGGCTATAGCATTCGTCTTCGTTCAGGGTTTCCAGAAACCCGCGCAACTCGGCCTCGCCGCGCTCGATCTCATGCCCGAATGAAATTATCTGCGACACTTTGTTTGTGGATATGTCTAGCATCGGCACACCTATCTGGCTGGTTCATGCCATCCTTTGTCTCATACAGCGTTACCGGTGCAAATGATCCAGATCAACGACAGTATCTGCATCTATCCTGTAGATTGGGCAGCAACAAAGGAGGGCCCGTATGCCAAAGCAGAACCAATCACCTCAGCAAGAGGAAAATGCGGCACGAAGTGCCGAAATAATCGGGTTTGAACAGGGCGAATATCCTTATGCGCAACGGCTGGATCGTGCAGCTTACGAAACTGAAAAAGCAGCGCTGCAAGTTGAATTATTGAAAGTTCAACACTGGTTGCAAGAAACAGGTCAGAAAACCGTTGTGCTGTTCGAAGGGCGCGATGCCGCGGGAAAAGGCGGTACAATCAAACGCTTCGCGGAACATCTTAATCCAAGAAACGCGCGTGTTGTCGCGCTGAACAAGCCGACGGAATCGGAAATAGGACAATGGTTCTTTCAACGCTACGTCAAGCATTTACCGACAGCAGGCGAAATCGTTTTTTATGACCGGTCGTGGTACAATCGCGCGGGCGTCGAACGGGTCATGAATTTCTGCAAACCAAACGAATATCTGGAGTTCATGCGCCAAACGCCTGAATTTGAACGGATGCTCGTGCGCAGTGGTATCAAACTTTTTAAATACTGGTTTTCCGTCACACAGGATGAACAAAAACGAAGGTTCGCTTCGCGCGAAACTGACCCGCTGAAGCGCTGGAAACTGTCGCCAATTGACCGCGCCAGTCTGGACAAATGGGACGATTATACCGAAGCCAAGGAAGCGATGTTTTTCTATACCGATACGGCGGACGCACCCTGGACAGTGATCCGGTCAAATGACAAAAAGCGCGCCCGCTTGAATTGTATGAAGCATTTCTTATCGCAGTTGGATTACCCCGATAAAGACGAGACCGTCGCACTGCAACCAGACCCGAAGATTGTGCATCAGGCCGAAAGCGTGGTTCAGTCTTCCGATCATATATTTGCAGCGTCCCTTCATCCCAAGACGCGAAAATCATAATGCGGAAAGCGATATGTAATGGGTCTCGTTAGCGCCGAGACGTCTTAGGGTCAGCCGCCAAAGCCCGGTTCATCTTTGGGCTTTGGCTGAGCGCGACTTTTTTTGCCGTCATCCTCTGACAAGATACGCCAAGCATCGCCTTCCAAATCGTCGTATTGGGCGTTTCGAAGGCTCCATAAAAACGCGCAAAGGGCTGCGCCGGACAACACCAGTGACACCGGCACCAATA
>JBAUHN010000445.1:0-1989 GCA_049680295.1 Sulfitobacter sp. | reverse complement strand
CATCGCCCGCCCCCTCCCTCGTTCGAACAGAATCTGCCCTGTGACTTCTTCCAATTTAGCAATTTGAGAGCTTACAGCCGATTGAACCCGACCAAGTCGCTGTCCCGCCTTGGAGAAGTTCAGCGTTTCGGCCGCGACGGCAAAGCTACGAAGGTGTTCCATCTCAAGCATTAAAATCATCATACCAGTTTATCGATATCTAATAAAACTATTTTTTAGATACAACTTTCGCTTCTATGCTGAGCCCAACAACTGGAGAAGTTCGATGGCTCTCAACCCCTCAACCGGAAATGCCACATTGCGGATGACCCTTGCGATGATCCTATCAGGCAGCATCGGTGTCCTTGTCGTCGAATCTGGCCAAGACGCTTTCACTGTCGTGTTCTGGCGCTGCTTGTTCGGAGCGATTGCAATCACTGCCTATGTGGCGCTGAGGCGAGAGTTATTGTCGAGTCTGGTGTTTGAGGGTTTTGGGTCATGCGGCGATCTGGCTGGGTTTGGTAGTTTCAATTCCGTCTCTGAACGTAACGCCTTTGATGACTTTGGCGAGGTAGTCAAAGCCGCGTAGCTTTCGCCAGTTTTGCTCGGCGCATTGGCCCAGCTTGAACATCATGTGCAGCATTCCGTCGCGTGACAGGCAGCCTTTTGAGCGCTTGGTGCGGTGCCGGATCGTGGCAAAGGCGGATTCAATTGGGTTGCTGGTGCGGATGCTTTGCCAATGTTGGGCTGGGAAGTCGAAGAATGCCATGAGTTCTTCGCGGTCTTTTTGTAGGCACAGCGCCGCCTTGGGGTATTTTGGCTCATAGATTTTGATGAACAAATCGAAGGCTTTTTCTGCATCCGCTTTGGTCTCGGCCTGCCAAATGTTGTGGATCGCGGTTTTGGCCTTTGGCTGCGACAGCTTCGGCAAACAGTTCAGCACGTTCATCGTTTTGTGTTGCCAGCACCGCTGCTGGCGGGCTTCAGGATACACTTCGTCCAGTGCGGCCCAGAACCCCATGGCACCGTCCCCAATGGCCAGCTTGGGGGCATTCATTCCCCGGCTTTTGAGGCTGAGCAGAACCTCACGCCAGCTCTGCGTAGACTCGCGCACCCCATCTTCGATTGCAAGGAAGCGCTTCTTGCCACGGGCCGTGACGCCAACAATGACAAGCGCGCAGAGCTTGTCTGTCTCGCCCCGAAGGCCGCTGTGAACACCGTCAGCCCAGATATAGACGATTGGTTCGTCGTCCAGATCCGCGTCTCTCCAGCCGTCGTATTCTTTGGCCCAATCGCGCTTAAGGCGTGAGACCGTATTCGCCGACAATCCCGCCGCATCAGGACCCAGAAGTACCTTGAGGGCTGCTCCCATTTCGCCACTGGAAATCCCTTTGAGGTAGAGCCAGGGCAAAGCTGCTTCCAACGTCTTGGTTCTGCGCACGTAGGGTGGCACCAAGGCAGACCGGAATGTCACCGGTGTGCCGTCCCTGGATCGAACCTTTGGAATGCGTACGCTCACAGGGCCAATGCCGGTTTGGAAGGGCCGGGCAGGATGATGCCCGTTGCGCACGACAGCCGCGTGACCTGCTTCAGTGCGCAAGTCTGAAAATTGAGCCAGATAACCGGAAAGTTCAGCTTCAACTGCTGTTGCGATCAATTGCTGCGCCCCCGTTCTCAGCAAATCCGTCAGCGCGTCCGTGATCCCGTCTCGACGCGCAAAATCAACAATGTTAGTCGTTTCCATGGTGGTGCATCTCCTTCGGTTGGGCTGCTGTCTTCCAACAACAAATCAACCAGATACGCCGCCAACCTTCAAACTCCCCAAACACCAGATTCAGTCATAGCTCTGCCGCGCGTACCAGCGGGATGTCCTGCGACGGCATCAGCATCCCTGCTGATCCAGATGCCAGTTACAATGCCCCCAAAGGCTTGGGTTATATGGCGCAGATCGTCGAAATCTATGCCGAAGATGGCGACTTTGAGCAGGAATTGGCCCAAGCTTGAAACAAC
>JBAUHN010000444.1:0-1878 GCA_049680295.1 Sulfitobacter sp. | reverse complement strand
GTTTCTGGCCGTGCGGTTGGTTTCTCGATCACACCAAGCAGGGGCAAGATCACCAGAAAGTAGCCAAACCAATAGGCCGATGCGATCAGCGAAAAGCTGGCATAGGGTTCTTCGGCGGGCATGGCGCCCAGCCACATCAGGGCAAAGAAATCCACCACCAGCAGTGCAAACCACCATTTGAACATCGGACGGTAACGGCCCGAACGTACGCTGGAGGTATCCAGCCATGGCACCACAGCCATCACCGCAATCGCACCGAACATCGCCAGCACGCCAAAGAACTTGGCGTCAACGATACCGGCGGTCAGGAAGGAGGCAATCTGCACAACCCAAACCTCGGACGTGAAGGCACGCAGAATGGCGTAGAACGGCAAGAAGTACCATTCAGGTACAATATGCGCGGGCGTCGCCAGTGGGTTCGCTTCGATATAGTTGTCAGGGTGCCCAAGGTAGTTTGGCATAAAGCCGACAACCGCAAAGAACACGGTCAGAATGACGGCCAGTGCAAACAGATCTTTGATGACAAAGTAAGGCCAGAACGGCAGGGTGTCTTTCTCGGCTTCCTCTTTCGAGGTCCGGCGTACTTCGACGCCTGTGGGGTTGTTGTTACCGGTTGAATGGAACGCCCAGATATGCACAACCACAAGGCCCGCGATCACGAAAGGCAGCAGGTAATGCAGGCTGAAAAAGCGGTTCAATGTAGCGTTGTCTACCGCAGGTCCGCCCAGCAGGAAGGTCTGCAAAGCTTCGCCCACAAAGGGGATCGCGCCAAACAGGCCAGTGATTACGGTTGCACCCCAAAAGGACATTTGCCCCCATGGCAGCACATAGCCCATAAATCCGGTCGCCATCATCAGCAAGAATATCAGCATGCCGATGATCCACGTGATTTCACGCGGTGCCTTGTAGGATCCGTAATAGAGCCCGCGGAAGATATGCGCGTAGACCGCAATAAAGAACAAAGACGCCCCGTTTGCGTGGATATAGCGCAGCATATGGCCGCCATTCACGTTGCGGGTGATATGTTCAACACTCGCAAAGGCCATATCAACATGCGGAGTATAGTGCATCGCCAGGACGATGCCGGTGACAATTTGCAAAACCAGACAAAAGGTCAGAACAATGCCCCAGATCCACATCCAGTTCAGGTTCTTTGGCGTCGGGATCATCAGCGTGTCATACAGCAGGCCAACGATCGGCAGCCGCGAATGCAGCCATTTTTCGCCATTTGATTTCGGTTCGTAGTGATCGTGAGGAATTCCAGCCATTTGGTCTCTCCCTTACCCGAGTTTCAGTGTGGCGTCGTCGACAAATGTCGCGATTGGCACAGGCAGGTTGCGAGGGGCAGGACCTTTGCGGATCCGGCCAGCGGTATCATAGTGCGACCCGTGACAGGGGCAAAACCACCCGCCAAAGTCGCCGGCATTGCCCAAGGGCACACAACCAAGGTGGGTGCAAACGCCAATCATCACCAGCCATTCGCCGGTTTCATCCAGGGCGCGGTTTTCATCCGTCGCAAGTGACGCATCGCTCAGGTTGCCGTTTTCGGCGCCCTGGTCAGGCAGGTCGTCGATGCTGACGTCACGGGCTTGTGCGATTTCGTCTTCAGTCCGACGGCGAATGAAAACCGGTTTGCCTAGCCACTTGACGGTCAGTTGGGTTCCCGGCTCAACGCCGCTGATGTCGACGAGAATCGACGCCAACGCCTTGACGTCCGCCGACGGGTTCATTTGGTTCACCAAGGGCCAAACGGCTGCACCTGTGGCAACAACGCCTGTACCGGCGGTGGCATAGTAGAGGAAATCCCTCCGGGTGCCTGCGTGATCTTCTGCTTGTGACACGGGTTTTCTCCAGTTCTTGGGCCTTAAATCGGCGATC
>JBAUHN010000443.1:0-5791 GCA_049680295.1 Sulfitobacter sp. | reverse complement strand
GTTGCATGCCGCAGCCTATAAACATGTCCCCCTGGTCGAAGCGAACCCGCTGTCAGGCCTGGTCAATAACGTCCTGGGAACGCATGTGCTGGCCACCGAAGCGCTGCGTGCCAAGGTCGAACGTTTTACGCTGATCTCAACCGACAAGGCCGTGCGCCCGACCAGCGTTATGGGCGCATCAAAACGTATGGCAGAACTGATCGTTCAGGATATGGCGCGCAAAGTGTCCAGTGCGGGGCGGCCGATTTTTTCGATGGTGCGGTTCGGAAATGTATTGGGGTCGTCTGGTTCGGTCATTCCGCTGTTTCAGGAACAGATCAGCCGGGGCGGGCCATTGACTGTGACGGATGAAAGGGTCACCCGGTATTTCATGACCGTCCAGGAGGCAGCGCGCCTGGTTTTGAAATCCGGCGCACTGGCCCATGGCGGCGAGGTTTTTGTTTTCGATATGGGAAAGCCGGTTTCCATTATGCAAATCGCCCGGCAAGTGATCGAAAACGCCGGTTTCACCCTGCGCGACCCGGCCAATCCTGACGGCGATATCGAAATTGTGACGACAGGCTTGCGACCGGGTGAAAAACTGGTCGAAGAACTGACCCTTTCCAAAGAGATATCCCCGACAAAACACGCCAAAATTTTTTCCGTCCGGGAGGCAAATCTGTCAGAGCTTGAAATCGCCCTCGCCTTGCGCAGCATCAGGGACGCCGCAAATGCGGGTAGTGAAGACATGGCGCGAGCCGTTGTAATTCACTGGTTCGAAATTTTCCACAGTCCGCAAAGGGCAGATCAGGCTAGATCTTTGGCCTTGGCTTAGGGTCAGGGTCCGAGGGTGGTGACCTAAAACAATATGTTGCAGGTTAGACCCAAACCACATCACCCAGAAAAATATAGCCTGCACCATAGATAGTCTTGATCAATTGTGGGTTTTTTGGGTCTTCGCGCAGTTTTGTTCGTAGCCGCGAAATGCGCACATCCATCGCCCGGTCAAAGCTTTCGCTTGCGCCACCGCCTAACAGTTCTTGCATCTGCACGCGGTTGATCAGCCGCTTTGGACGGTCCAGAAACAGGCGCAGCACCTCGCCTTCGGCATGCGAGAACGGCGTGACCTGCCCGCTGTCGTCCATCAGCTGGTATTGATCGAACTGCGCCGTCCAGCCGTTAAACCGCGCCGTCTGACTGGAGGGCGGAGAGGTTTTGGGCCCGCGCAACCGCGCACGAATGCGCGCGACGACTTCGGCAGGATCGAACGGTTTGATGATATAATCGTCAGCGCCAAGTTCCAGCCCAACGACTTTGTCCTGCACCTGCGCGCGGCCAGAAATGATGATGACTATCGCACCCTGTTCCAAAGCAAGACGGTGCACCAGCGTCAGACCATCGGTGTCGGGCAGCGACAAATCGACAAGACAGACATCAGGGTTATGGGTGGCCAGTGCCGCTTCGAATTCCCGTGCCCGACCAAAACTTAAGGTGCGAAACCCGGCGCCTTCCAAGGCGTCGGCCAACATGGTGCGAATGGCGGGTTCGTCATCCAGAATGGTAACAAGCGGCGCCGTCATTGTGCGACCCTTTGTGCGTCGGTGCCGGGCTTTAACAGGGCTGCCAACTCTGCCGCGGAGAACGGTTTTTGCAAGACAGGTGCGATCGCCAGCGCCTCAAGACACATCGGATCATCAACCGGTAATGAGGTCATCAGCACAACAGGAATTTGCGACGCGGACATGCGGCGCGCAATGTCGATGCCGGTGCCTTCGCCAGCGATCTGAATGTCCGACAGGATCAGCGTGATTTCGGACACATCCGCGATCAGCGCCATGGCTTCGTCCACGCTGGCCGCTTCGACAACCGCGTGGCCAAACCCGATCAGCATATCCCGGTAAAGCGTGCGCAACGCGTCGCTGTCTTCGACCAGCAAAACGATCCCTTCGGGTGCCGCGACAGAGGGCCGATAAGGCAGGCGCATCACAACCAATGCTCCGCCTTGCGCATTAGAAAGCCGCAAATCACCCCCTGCAAGTTTAGTCATATTATAGACCATCGGCAGACCAAGGCCTGACCCTTCAGCGCCTTTGGTGGTAAAAAACGGATCGAACCCTTTTTGCAGCGCCTCGGTCGAAAACCCGGCACCGGTGTCCTGGACGATCCATTCGATCCACGTGTCGGCAACCAACTGTTGGGTCAGCGTTATCACCCCTTGCGCACCGCAGGCATCACGGGCGTTCAGGATCAGGTTCAGCAGGCCATCCTGAACTTGCCCCGCGTCCAGCAATACCGGATGATCGGGGCCATTGTCATTGACGATCAGTTGAATACCTGAGGGTAATGTAGGTGCGGCAAGTGTTTGCAAGTCCCGTGCCAGATCATGCAAATCCGTGGCACTTGGGCGCAGGGTTTGTTGGCTGGTCATATTGGCGATACTGCCCAAAAGCGTGCCGCCCCTGCGTGCAGCAGCCACGGTGCCGTCAATCAGTGCGGCAGCCTCGGCGGGCATACCGTCGATCCCGGCCAGTTTTGATTGCAGCCCCAATATGATCGTCAACAGGTTAGAAAAGTCATGCGCTAACCCGGAGGTCATTTGTGCAGCAATGTCGCGTTTTCGCGTTTGCTGCAAAGCCACCCGCGCTTGGGTTTCTTCGGTGACATCCATCGACAGAATGTACACACCGCCGTGGCTGTCGGGGGTAAAGGCAACACGGATGCGGCGCGCGCTGGTCACGTCGCCAAACTCAAACACCGAAGCCTGACCCGTATAAGCGTCCTGCAGATAGGGTTTGATCCGGGCAAAGGCGGGCGCACCAAGGGCGTCACTGATATGCAGGCCCAAAATGTCAGAGGGACGCCCCGGAATGATCGAATTAAGCCTGCGGTTTGAATAGGTATAATAGCCCGCCGCATCCACATGGGCGATATGTGCGGGCATCATTTCGGTGGTCAGACGTGTGCGCGCCTCAATCTGGGTCAGCTGGCGTTTGGTTTCAGCCAGTGCCGTGTTCATCGCGCCAAGCTCACGGTTGGTCGCGGAAAGTTCCTCGGCGTGGGAAATCAGCTGACCGGACAGTTCTTCAGACTTTCCGCGCAGCAAACCCTCTTGCTGTTTGGCACGGGTGATATCGGTGTAGACCGTCACCCAGCCCCCTTGCGGCAGGGGCGATCCTTCGACGCTGATGGTGCGGCCATTGGACCGGGTACGCTCCATGTAATGCGGCTCGAACGCGCGGGCCTGTTCGCAGCGTTCACTGACAAAAAGCGCGATGTCGTCGACAGGTCCGTATTCGCCACACATTGCCAGATGGTGAATGGTGTCGTGAAACGTCGCACCGGGGGTGACAAGGCTGTCAGGCAAATCAAACATGTTTTGAAAGGGCGCATTGCAGACCGCCAGACGCAGATCAGAATCGTAGATCGACAGCGCCTGCGCAATCAGGTTGAGACCCGCAGTGGTCAGAGTTTGAATTTGTGCATGCGGCGTCGTCAATGGCTTGCTCCCTTGTTCTCATGGCTACCACCATGCAGCCGTGTCCTCCAAGCCCGATTGTGACGCATGGGGCTTGTAACAATTCGTAAGGATTAAGAAATCTTTAGGAAAAAGTTGACGCTGAGGGTGCCAACAACAACTCTATGGTCAAGAGATTCGCATAAGCGAACAAACTTGCCATCAGCGCATGGTAAGGTCTGGGAGGACATACATTGACCAAGCCACTTGAAAACGATGGCGGACCGCAATCGGTTCCTGCGTTACTGCATGCCAACGCGGCAAGATTTGCGAACGCACCGGCGTACCGCGAAAAAGAATACGGCATTTGGCAAAGCTGGACCTGGTCTGAAACACTTGAAGAAATCGAAGCCCTGGCGCTTGGACTATTGGATCTGGGCGTCAAACAGGGTGATTTCATCGCCGTAATCGGGCGCAACCGGCCCAAGCTTTATTGGTCAATGGTCGCGGCCGAGATGGTCGGCGCGATCCCGGTGCCACTGTATCAGGACGCTGTCGCGGAAGAGATGTCATATGTGCTGAACCACTGCGGAGCACGGTTTGTTATCGCCGGCGATCAGGAACAGGTCGACAAAGTCATCGAAGTGCAGGGCGATCTGCCCGAGTTTGAGCAGATGATCTATCTCGATCCGCGGGGCCTGCGCAAATATGACCACAGCAAGCTCGACAGTTATGTCGACGTGCAAAACACCGGGCGCGAAAAACGCAATGCTCTGCTACCAGAACTGACGGCGCGGCAGGCTGTGCTGGATTACGACAGTATTTGCGTGATGCTTTACACGTCGGGCACCACGGGCAAACCCAAAGGGGTTGTGCTGTCCAACCGCAATGTGATCGAGACGTCCAAGTCTTCGTCTGAATTTGATGATCTGCGTCAGACCGATGATATTCTGGCCTATCTGCCGATGGCCTGGGTCGGAGACTTCATTTTCTCGGTAGGCCAGGCGATGTGGACGGGGTTTTGCACAAATTGCCCCGAAAGCGCGGCAACGATGCACACCGATCTGCGCGAAATTGGCCCGACATATTATTTTGCGCCGCCGCGTGTCTTTGAAACTCAATTGACGGATGTAATGATCCGGATGGAAGACGCAAGCCGGTTCAAGAAATGGCTGTTTGATTACTTTATGGCCCATGCCCGCAAAGTCGGGCCGGATATTCTGGACGGGCAGTCGGTCACGCTATGGGACCGGATTAAATACCGCATCGGCGATCTGGCGATCTACGGGCCTTTGAAAAACACATTGGGGTTTAGCCGTGTGCGCGTCGGCTATACGGCCGGGGAGGCGATTGGGCCGGAGATTTTTGATTTCTACCGGTCCCTGGGGATCAACCTGAAACAGCTATACGGCCAGACCGAAGCAACCGTGTTCATCACCGCACAGCCGGACGGCGAAGTGCGTAGTGATACGGTCGGCGTGACCTGCCCCGGTGTGGAATTGAAAATCGCCGAAAACGGCGAGGTATTCTATCGCAGTCCAGGTGTGTTTGTTGAGTATTACAAGAACCCGGAAAGCACGAAAGACACCAAAGATGCCGAAGGGTGGGTGGCAACCGGAGACGCGGGCTTTGTCGAGGAAAGCACCGGGCATCTGCGGATCATTGACCGGGCCAAGGATGTCGGGAAAATGGCGAATGGCGCGCTGTTTGCCCCCAAATATGTTGAGAATAAGCTAAAGTTCTTCCCCAATATTCTTGAGGCAGTGGTGTTCGGCAATGAGCGGTCGGAATGCACCGCCTTTATCAACATTGACCTGACCGCGGTCGGTAACTGGGCCGAGCGTAACAACATCGCCTATGCATCCTATCAGGAATTGGCAGGCCACAAACAAGTGTTGGATACAATCCAATCACATGTCGAAGAGGTTAACCGTTCGGTGGCTCAAGACGAGATGTTGTCGGGCTGTCAGGTGCACCGGTTTGTTGTCTTGCACAAGGAATTGGATGCAGATGATGGCGAATTGACCCGCACCCGAAAAGTACGCCGCCGGATCATCGAAGAGAAATACGCCGATATTATCGCAGCCCTTTATGACGGATCAGACACAATCAGCACAGTGACGGAAGTCACATACGAAGACGGCCGCAAAGGGTCAATTTCGGCGACGTTGGACGTGCGGGATGCTGCGGCACAGCCCACAGATTTAAAACTGGCGGCAGAATGATGGGCTGGACAAAGAGCTTTGATGCCTCCGGCGGCGATATTTTTACCAATTGGAAGCGGGGGTCGGTGTGAAGGATCTGGTTGAGAGCTACACCACTGCTGATGGTCGCACAATCGGCCCGGTCGTGATGGAG
>JBAUHN010000442.1:0-1988 GCA_049680295.1 Sulfitobacter sp. | reverse complement strand
TACCTCTGCTGCGAGATCTTGATTCGTGATCCGGCTATTGCGTTGCAGTACCCTGATGATTTGGCGATCTTTGGCGTCCATGGCGCACCTTATTGGCATAATCTACTAAATTTATATCTAAATGCGGCATAATTTGCAATCTGTAAGCCGTGAACCTGTCCTAAATTACTCTGGACACACTCACGGAGGCTCGACATGCGCAATCACCCAAACAGCTTTTCAACGATGGCAATCCATCATGGATATAACCCGATGGACAACGAAGGGGCTTTGACGCCGCCCTTGCATCTGACATCGACCTTTGTTTTTGAAACGGCAGAAGCTGGCGGCAACATGTTCGCAGGGGAGCAAGCCGGGCATATCTATTCGCGCGTCTCAAATCCGACGAACGACTTGCTTGAGCGTCGCATCGCCGTGTTGGAAGGTGCGGAGGCTGGGCTTGCGTTGGCTTCTGGTATGGGGGCGATCACCGCAACTTTGTGGACGCTTCTTGCGCCGGGGGATGAAATAATCTTGGACATGACGTTATATGGCTGCACGTTTTCCTTCATGCACCACGGCTTGGCCAAGTTTGGCATTACGGTCACGCATGTTGATCTGACGCAGCCCGAAAACCTTAAGGCGGCGATTTCTAACAAGACAAAAGTCGTTTACTTTGAAACGCCCGCCAACCCGAACATGCGTGTGGTAGATATCGCCGCTGTTGCCGACATTGCCCATGCAAGTGGCGCACATGTGGTCGTCGACAACACCTACGCCACGCCGTACCTGACGCAGCCCATCAAACATGGCGCTGATATCGTTCTACATTCTGCGACGAAGTATCTTGGTGGACACGGCGACGTCGTGGCGGGCCTTTTGGTCGGGCCTGCGGAACTGGTTCAAGATATTCGGCTTAAAGGAATGAAGGATATGACGGGTGCGGTGATTGCTCCGTTCAATGCGATGTTGATCTTGCGCGGTCTTAAAACACTTGAGGTGCGCATGGACCGTCATTGCAGCAATGCGGCGACAGTCGCGCAGATGCTTGAAACATCCGCTGCCGTAGAAAAGGTATGGTATCCGGGTTTGCAAAGCTTCGAGCAGCATGATCTGGCGCAAAAACAGATGTCTCAGTTCGGCGGCATGATTGCCTTTGAGCTGACAGGAGGTAAACAGGCTGGCATCGAGATGATGAACCGGCTGGAGTTGATTTCGCGCGCAGTTTCCTTGGGCGATGCAGAGACGTTGGTACAACACCCCGCCAGCATGACACATTCCACGTATAGCACAGAAGAATTGGCCGAACATGGCATCAGCGAGGGGCTTGTGCGTCTGTCGCTTGGTCTTGAAGGCGTCGACGACCTTATTGCCGATCTGGAACAGGCCTTGCCCAAATCCCCGATCAAAAGCGCGGCTTAAAGGAACGTCGATATGTCCTCGCACCTCAAGACCATTGAACAACGTCTTTTGTGGCTCTCCCACTGGATGATCCATAATGCCAACCACATGCGACCCAAGGCAGATGGCATCAAAATCGGTGGGCATCAGGCCTCATCTGCGTCGATGGTTTCGATCATGACGGCGCTGTATTTCCAGACGTTGCGCCCAGAGGACCGGGTTGCGGTTAAACCACATGCCTCACCGGTCTTCCATGCGATCCAGTACCTGATGGGCAATCAAACGCGCGACAGAATGGAGAATTTTCGCGGTTACGGTGGCGTACAGAGTTACCCATCACGCACCAAAGATTTCGACGATGTGGATTTTTCCACAGGTTCGGTTGGTCTGGGCGTTGCCGTCACATCGTTTGCGTCAATTGTGCAAGATTACATCCAAGCCAAGTCTTGGGGTGCTGATCAGAAAATGGGCCGGATGATCGCGCTTGTGGGTGATGCTGAGCTGGACGAAGGCAACATCTACGAAGCTCTGCAAGAGGGCTGGAAGAACGATCTGCGCAACTGCTGGTGGATCATCGATTATAACCGACAATCGCTTGATGGCGTTGT
>JBAUHN010000441.1:0-4611 GCA_049680295.1 Sulfitobacter sp. | reverse complement strand
GTCAACCCCAACCAGTTGTTCTGCGCAGGGTCAACGGCATACGCGGCAAAAGCCAATTCTGTCGCAATCTGGCCAACCATATCCTCTGGCAGTCGGGCTGAGGGACGCACCGCAATGTTTGCCTGCTCACGTGATAGATCCAGATGGGTGTTGCTGCTCAATAGCGTGATGGCAAGACCCTGTTCTTCGGCTTGCAATGCATCGACAAAGCCTGGCAGGACTGCGCGACACAGGGTGTCCGTGGATGTCACGCGGACGGTCCCCTGCAGGGTCAGTCGCCCGCCGCTGGCCAATCGGTGCACTTCTTGCATCGCGACCTCAGCAGCGTGGGCCACGCGAATGACATGTGTGCAGTCGGCAAGCAATTTATACCCTTGCGATGTCCGCTCAAACAGGACAGTCCCGTGCTGCTCTTCAAATGCCCGTACCCTGCGCAAGACAGTTGCATGGTTCACGCCAAGATGTTTGGCGGCCTGCAAGACCGATCCTGTTTCCGCCACGGCCAAAACATATCGTAGGTCATCCCAATTTTCGTTGTGCATAAATAATAAATCTATTCCGCAAATGTTGTGACTGTTCCCAAATTAATGAACATCTACCCTAGGGGCAATCAAATGCTGAAATACATCTGAAAAGGGGTACTAAAATGCGGAAGTCTAGTCTCACAATCCTTTCGGCCATTGTCGGTTCTGTCGCTGTTCTTGCGTATGCGGACGGTCATTTCAGTGACAAGCAGATCGCCGCGGGCATAAAGGCGCGCCAGTCTCAAATGCAGCTCTATGCATTTAACCTTGGTGCGCTGGGGGCGATGGCCAAGGGGGAAACCCCTTATGATGCTGAAGCGGCAGGCAGTGCTGCAAACAACCTCGCCGCGCTCGCGTCGCTCAGCCAGGCAGGTTACTGGTCGCCCGGTTCTGACAGTGACAGCGTCGAGGGCAGTCGCGCACTTCCTGCGATTTGGGCTGCCGACAGCAAAGTGGGCGAAAAGGGCAAAGCCTTCTATGACGCCGTGACTGCAATGCAATCCGCAGCAGGTACGGACCTTGGTGCATTGCAGGCCGCGATGGGCGCGGTGGGCAAGAGCTGCGGCGGCTGCCACGAGGATTACCGCAAGCCAAAAGGGTAACCCAAAGGCAGACCAACAGACGTCTTTCAAATCAAGGAGTAACAGATGAGTTTCTCGAGAATCCTAGCAACAGGAGCATTCGTTCTGGCCTGCGCGGCCCCAGTCTTTGCCGCAGACATGTACAAGACCGATCAAGGCCACACTGAGGTCCGCATTGCCTGGAGCCACGCAGGCGTGTCCATGCAGCATGGTGAGTTCACCAAAGCTGACGGCACGTTGATGCTGGACCAGAGCAATGTCGAAGCGTCCAGCCTCACAGCGACGATCGAAGCGGACAGCATCTCAACCGGAATTGGGCCACTGGATGAGCACATTCGCACCGCCGACTTTCTGGAAGTCGAAACCTACCCAACGATCACCTTTGAGAGCACTGCGATCAGCCGCACCGGCGATGCCACTGCGGACATCACCGGCAATCTGACATTGCACGGCACCACCAAGCCGGTCACGATGGCCGCGATGATGACGCACCTTGGCGAGCATCCGTTGGGCGCCTTTATTGATTACTACAAAGGCGACTGGGCTGCATTTGCGGCGACAATGGAAATTGACCCTGCCGAGTTCGGCGTGGGTATGACCATTCCGGTTGGCAAACTGGTCATTGAGATCAGCACAGAGTTGAAAGCGCCGGGTTGAGTCGGAGCCCCCGCTGGCAAAGTTCAGTCGGAGCAGGAACTGGAAGCCCGCCTTGCAGTTCCTACGTGTTGGAAACTTCAGGTCTGCAAACCCGATGCCATTCATGCTAGGGGTTTGGCTTTTGCTCCCTGTGCACAGGGCAAATCGCTCAGGTTGGAAGGAAAAGGTATCTCGATGAAAGTCATTCTTCGTGTTCTGGCCCTATGCGCGGCACCCATTTGGTACACTTTGGCAATCGCTCAGACTGCCCCTTCTGCCGCTGACATAGCCTCATACTCAGGTCTGCATCTTGCTGCCCATGAAGGGCGGGCAGCAGAGATCACGCAACAGATTGCAGCGGGTGCCGATCCTAATGCCAGGGACCGCGCAAATCGCACACCAGCGCATGTTGCAGCCTTTGCTTCTCACGAGGATGCTTTGAAAGCGCTTGCGGCTGGGGGTGCGGACATGAACGCACTTGAGAACCGGTATTATGACGTCCTGACAATTGCAGCAGTGGCAAATGATCCGGAAATGGTATCTCTGGCAATGCAGCTTGGGAACAAACCGGGTCTAATCACGAGTGTCTATGACGGGACAGCTCTGATCGCTGCTGCGCATCTTGGCCATCACGAAGTGGTCGCACTTCTGGTCGAAGGTGGTGCTCCTCTGGACCTCGTGAACAACCTTGGATGGACTGCGCTGATCGAGGCTGTTGTTCTTGGCGATGGCGGGCCGGATCATGTCAAGACTGTCCAAGTCCTCGTTGATGCCGGTGCTGACCAATCCATAGGAGACCGCGACGGGATAACTCCCCTTCGGCATGCAGTCTCGCGCGGTTACATGGAGATCATTGATCTTCTGAAATAGCTGGATTTCATTCGTGAAAACGTAAATCCATAGGTTTTTCAGAGCAAATTTTGCAGGTTCATAGCGGAGGCAAAAATCGCATTGAGGCAAATATCAACGGCCACTTTGGTGATTTGTGCAGGGCTTCTGCATCATCAGCATTGCAGTTGCATCTAAGTGCCGCGTCAGCAATAGCCGGGCGTGCAAACGGAAGATTTGTCCGCGACTTGATCCTTGAGCGTGTCGCTTCCGCTTCAGCTCGCATGAATGACCGGTTTTTCCGCCAGCAGCGGCATAGAGATTTGCGCCGTAGCAGCAATATTCACGCTGCGAGCGCACGCAGCACAAAATCAATAGGTCTGCGTCGGGCTGAGGCTGTGTGGAAACTCTCTTGGTTTTCCGTGCGTGCGTTTATCAACAAAATTTCGCAGGTTTTCTTGTTTTTGGATCATCTCGGCGTGCATTACACCGTTGGTGGGCGGCAACAGCGTTCTCATCGGGTTTCCCAAGGTTCCATTTGATCTGAACGCCCAGGCTTAGGCTGGAATTGCTTTCAGCAACCCCTGTACTCCGACCAGAGAGATCATCCGTTTGATGTTATAGGCAAGGACATGAAAGGCCATTTCGGTGCGCACGTTTTTGAGCCTTCGCATCCGGAAATGCGTCGCGCCCATCCAGGCTTTGATTGTGCCGAATGGGTGCTCGACAGTTGAGCGACGCAGTTTCATCAATGCGGGTTTGCTGCTCATACGGTCTTGCATCTCGTCGATCAGATGCTCGTGCGCCCAGCGACTGATCCGGCGCTCTCTGCCAGTTGTGCAACGCGATTTTAAGGGACAATTCAGACAGGCATTGGTCCAGTATCTCCGTATTGTCAGGCCACCCTCCTGGGTCGTGTAGCGGTATGTCAGCGCCTCATCCGCCGGACATCGGTACACATCGGCGTCCGCGTCATATGCAAAGTCAGCCTTCACATACCGTCCCTTCTTGCGGTTGCCGGATGTTTCAGGTCTGGGGAGGGTCGTGGTAATCCCATCCTCATGACAGGCCAGAATTTCTCTACCGCTAAAGTATCCTTTGTCCACTGCCCGGCAGTGTATGCGCAGCATGCATGAGAGGGGCGACCACGCTCATTTCGTCACGTCCAAGGGCGGTCTTCGCCGCCTTGGCCATCGGCGACAGTTGATCACGGTCGTGCCCGGCATTGATCACGTCATGTGTGACAATCAGGTGGGTCTCAGTATCCACCGCGGACTGGGCGTTGTAACCGACAAAACCACTCCCCCTAGCGCTGGTAGCCATGGAACGGCTGTCAGGATCGGTCAGGGAAATCTGGCTGTCTGAGCTCTGATTAAGCGCTTCGCGCATATCAACCAGGCGCGCGATCTCCTGCCGGATACGCTCACAGCGTTGTGCCAGGTTGGTTATCTTCTCGGCCCGAACTTCACCCTCCTCCTGGCGATCGATCCGGATCATGTCGTCAAGATAACGCTGAATGCTGGCGATCAGATGGCTTGTACGGCTGGCGATTTTGCCTTTGGTGAAGTTCTTGTCTCGATTGTTGTCCGCCTTGAACTTTGAGCCATCTATGGCAACACAATCCCCCTTCAGTACCCCGATCCGACGACAGAGTTCGACGAACTGCGCACAGGTACGTCGAATGGCAGGACCGGTATCGCGCCGAAAATCGGCGATTGTCTTATGGTCCGGGGCCAGTCGCCCCGTCAGCCAAATCACCTCGACATTACGACCAGCCTCCCGCTCCAGCGCGCAACTGGAGGGCACGCGGTTCAAATAGCCGTAGATGAAGAGCTTCAACAGAACCGATGGGTGATAGCCTGGCCGCCCTGTGCGCGCGGGGGCGGTGCGCAGGAACCCCATCTGGTCAAGGTCGATCTCTTCAACAAAGAGATCAATCACGCGGACTGAATTATCCTCACAGATCCAATCCTCAAGCCGATCCGGAAAAAGTGCCGCCTGACCCCGTTCTACACCCTCGATATAACCCGACATGCTTGCCT
>JBAUHN010000440.1:0-3054 GCA_049680295.1 Sulfitobacter sp. | reverse complement strand
ATGGAAGAGCGTTTCTGGACAGAAGGTGCCGACAGCGCCCGCCAAATGACGGCAAAAGGCGCGGTCTTTGTCTTCCCCTACCCCACCGGAATTCTGCAAGGCGATGCCCTGTGGAGGGAGGCCGACGTCGCACAGCGATGGCGTTCCGTCGTGATGAGTGAACGCAGCTTTTCCCAACAAGAAAACATCGCGATTCTGGTCTACCGCGTCTCCGCCGAACGGGGGTAACCGCCCGATTGGTACCGCCTGCCTGATTTCCGCGCGATGATTTAGGACACGTGCATAGCGACGTCGTTAGTGACGTGTCTTATGTGGAGTATGTCATGCGGGGCGAAGTTCTTGGTGTTGAGCGGCGGCGGCGATGGAGTGATGATGACAAGATCTCGATCGTTTCGTCTGTCGGGATTGACGGGGCAACGGTGACGCAGGTTGCGCATCGGTGCGATGTGACCCGGCAGCAGATTTACAGATGGCGGCATGAGTTGAAGAAAAAAGGTCTGTGGCCACTGGGCGATGGCACGGTTTTTCTGCCGATTGATTTCCAGGTTGCAGAAATTGCACCACCTGAGCCGAAGCCGACTCCCGCTGTGCCGCTTGAGCTTCGCTTGCAGGGCGGTCGCTGTCTGCGGTTCGATAGTTCCATCGATGAGGCCGCGCTGACACGATTGATCCGAGCGGTAGACGCGGCGTGATTGGTCCGGGAACTGGGGTCCGAGTTTATCTGGCTTGTGGGGTTACGGATATGAGGAAGGGCATCGCGGGTCTTTCCGCTCTGACCCAGGATGTGCTGCGGCAAAAGCCTGCCAGTGGTGCCGTGTTTGCGTTCCGGGGGCGGCGTGGGGATCGGATCAAGCTGCTGTATTGGGATGGCCAAGGCTTTTGTCTCTATTACAAGGTGCTGGAACGTGGCCGTTTCCCGTGGCCAAGCGCCCAAGACGGGGCTGTGCGGATGACGTCAGCGCAGCTCGCGATGCTCTGGGAGGGGATCGACTGGCGGCGTCCGGATTGGGGAGCTCCGCCAGCGCGTGTGGGGTGATTTTTGATCTGCATGTGCGTTATTTATATGGTGCTTCGGCCTGCTTTTTGGTAATCATGCGCATGTCGAAACCTGCTGAAAACCTCTCCGATGATCCCGCTGTTTTGAAGGCGATGATCGCGGAATTGCAGGCAGAGAACGCCAAGATCACAGCGACCTTGCGGGTCCATGATCAACTGGTTCAGGCCCTTCGGCTGCGGATCGCCAAACTCCAGAAACTGGCTTTTGGCAAATCCTCAGAGAA
The DNA here is from genome assembly GCA_049680295.1 of Sulfitobacter sp. Lineage (GTDB taxonomy): Bacteria > Pseudomonadota > Alphaproteobacteria > Rhodobacterales > Rhodobacteraceae > JBAUHN01. Next base: position 1,774 of record JBAUHN010000440.1, on the reverse strand, counting down.
GATCGAACGCGAGATCGAACAGCTGGAACTGGCGCTCGAAGACCTGCTGGTTGCGGTGGCTGAAGACGATGATGCGCCCATCGATGAAGGGCAGGACGAACCGTCGCCAGAGGAGCCTTTTGCGCCCGCTTTGCGCCGCCGCCCGCGTGTGTCTGATGCGACCCTGCGTGAACGGCGGGAGCTTGATCCTGGCACATGCTGTCCCGACTGTGGTGGCGATCTGCGCGTGGTGGGTGAGGATGTTAGCGAATTGCTCGATATGATCGCTGCCCAGATGAAAGTCATCCAGATCGCCCGGATCAAGAAATCCTGCCGTCGTTGCGAAAAGATAGTGCAGGAGCCCGCGCCAAGCCGCCCGATCCCGGGCAGCATGGCAGGGCCAAACCTGCTGGCGCATGTGCTGGTCTCGAAGTTCGACGATCATCTTCCCTTGTATCGCCAACATGAGATCTTCGCACGCATGGGGGCTGACATCCCTGAAAGCACGCTAGTCGGCTGGTGCGGCCGGGCCGTGAAAACCCTCCAGCCGCTGATCGAGCGGATCGACGCTGACATCATGGGCAGCGACCTGCTGCACGCTGACGACACGCCTATCCGGGTGCTGGACCGCTCAAGGCGCGACAAAGGATTGGGCAAAGGGGTCAAGCAAGGCCGGATCTGGGCCTATGTGCGCGATCAGCGTCCATGGGCTGGAACTTCACCACCCGGTGCTGTCTATCGGTTCGCACCAAACTGGAAGGAAGAACACGTTCTCGGCCACCTGGAAAACGCTCGCGGCATCCTTCAAGCTGACGGCTACAAAGGCTATGCGAAGCTTTACATGCCTGAACAGGGTGGCGTGCCGCGTTTGCGCGAAGCCGCCTGTTGGGCGCATCTGCGACGCGACTTCCATGATTTTTGGGCCTCGACCAAGTCCGATATTGCCCGCGAGGCCCTCGACAGGATCGGCAAGCTCTATGATATCGAGCGTGACATTAACGGCCAACCCGCTGACGTCCGCCATGCCGCGCGTCAAAAGCTGAGCCAACCAAAGGTAACGGCCTTCTTTGCCTGGTCCGAACAGCAACTCCTGCGCATTCCGGGCAAGGGCGTTCTCGCCAAAGCCTTCCGCTATGGCCTCAGTCGACAAGACGCCTTCAGCTTGTTCCTGTCCGATGGCCGTGTTGCTATCGACAACAATCCCGCTGAGCGGGCCCTGCGTCCGATTGGTATAGGGCGGAAGAATTGGCTATTTGCAGGGGCGGACACTGGCGCGGAAACCCTCGCGCGCGCCATGACGGTGATCGAAACGGCCAAGCTCAACGGTCTCGACCCGCAGGCCTACCTTGCTGACATTCTCGACCGCATCCATGACCACAAGATCAACCGGCTGGATGAGTTGCTGCCGTGGAATTGGGTGCCTCTTGCCTCCGTCACGGGCTGTCAAGCCGCATAAGCTGCGGTATCAATGGCTTGGTTACGAACGGGGCGATGCGCCGATGTATCAGGCTCTGTGCACGTCGACCTACCTGAATGACGACGGGACGTGGCTGCGTCTGACCCATCAACAAACGCTTGTGCATTAGTATCACAATAGGCGTGTCGTAAGTATTGATCAAAGGGGAACTCAGGCGGACTTTTTACAACGACCTAACCTCGATCAGCCCGGCCTCTTTGTGCCTCGGCTAGCATCGCGTCAATGCCACTGCCTAAGGGCGGCCCGGTAAAAAGGACGCATCCATGACCCAAACCCCTTCTGTACCCGCCCAGCAAAAGACCCGGTTCAGCTTTCCCT
>JBAUHN010000439.1:0-7767 GCA_049680295.1 Sulfitobacter sp. | reverse complement strand
CCCTAAACGCCTGGGCAACATCCCCAATCGTCACCCTGCCCCCACCTGTCGCCCGCCAATACCGGCGCAGACTGACGCCAAGGCTGATCTGAGGAAAGGCGAAAGCGGGCAAAAAAATCGCCACCATCATATTATGCGACACGGCGGCGTAGAACCCTGCCTCCTCAGCCTGCCCAAACCCGCGCGCAATCGCAAAGAACAGCGCAAAGCCGATCACCGAGGCGATGGCTATCAACAGCCCGTTTTTCTGGAGTTGCCGGGCTGCGACCTGTGGACAGGCAAATGCCTCCCAACTGTCATGGCGGACCTCGGCCAGTGCTTGCGGCAGGTTCAGATCAAATTCATGTGGGGCGGTATATTGACAAGCATAGTAACAGCCCCGGCAGTTGTGGCAAAGGTTGGCCAGTTGGGTGATGTCACCGTCCGAAAACGCGCGGTTGGCATGCAGCGAAGGAAAGACTGAACAATAGCCTTCGCAGTAACGGCATGCATTGCAAATCTCGGCTTGCCTGCGGGCCTCCTGGATCAGATCAACTTGCATGGTTTGCCGCCTCCCGTCCGGCGATGCGTCCAAAAACGGTGCCGATTGTCATGCCAAACCCGGCCAAATAGCCTTGGCCCAGGATTGAACCGGCCATCGTCTCGCCTGCGGCCCACAGGTTCGCCACTGGGCGACTGCCGATACTGCATTGCGCAGATGCATCCACTTTCAATCCAAGATAGGTAAAAGTAACCCCGGTGCGCAGCGAATATCCGTAGAACGGCGGCTCGGCGATGGGCCGCGCCCAGTTGGTTTTGGGCGGGGTCAGCCCGGTGGTTGCCACGCCATCCAACTCGGTCGGGTGAAAGCGGCTGACATCGCCGCAACTTGCGTTGAATCTGTCCACGGTTTCGCGCAGGTTTTCGGCAGGTAAGCCCATTTTTGCGGCCAGTTCTTCCAGTGTGTCTGCCTTGATCGGTGGAAACACCGACGGCATAAACAGGTTCAGTGACTTGGCGTCAATGATGGCATATCCAACCTGATCGGGTTGTACCGCAACAAGGCGCCCCCAAATGGCATAGCGCTTGGGCCAGACATCTTCGCCTTCGTCATAAAAACGCGCAGCGTGTTTATTCACAACAATGGAAAATGGCACACAATCCAGACGCGTCACGATCCCGCCATCGAATTTTGGCGCGCGGCCATCAATGGCGACAGCGTGACATTGGGCCGGATCGCCGACCTGCTCGACCCCTTGATCCAGCAGATCTGCCAGTACCACACCGCGGTTATAAGGCGTGCCGCGGATCAAGAAATTTTGCGCCGCAGGTCCCCATGCACGGGCCAGCCAATCGGTATCTGCCTGAAACCCACCCGAGGCGACGACAACCGCCTTAGGTGCGATGCGCTGCAGCTGACCTTTATGGGTGAAATCCACCGACACGACCTTGCCACCCGCCAGTTCAAGATGGGTCACCGGCGCCTCATAGCACACATCAATGCCCAACTTCGCCGCCCGGCGGTAATAGGCATTTACCAGACTTTTGCCGCCGCCCAGAAAAAAGGCATTTGTCCGCGCCAGCGACAATGTCCCAGATAAGGGCGGCTGAAACCGCACGCCGCGTTCTTGCATCCAGGGCAGGCATTCCTGCGACGTTTGGATCGCAAGTCGCGCAAGGTCATGATCGGTCTTCCCGCCCGTGACCTTCAGAAGATCGGCCAGATATTCATCTTGTCCGTAGCTGTCCACCAGCGGTCCAAGCGGCCCATCGTGCATACAACGAAAATTACGCGTGTGGCGCGAATTGCCGCCCCGGTAAGGTTTTGGCGCCGCCTCAAGGATCAGCACTTTCGCGCCTGCCTCGGCGGCGGTGATGGCCGCACATAAAGCCGCATTGCCGCCGCCAATCACTACAATATCGTAAGGGGGTGTCATTGCATGTTCCTGATTGGCCCTGTCTTATCCCTGTTGCACCAATGAGATGCGTGCCAGAGGTATTGCCCAAGTAGCCTGTGATTACACTCTTTTTGCGATGGTTGCCTGGGGCAAATAGTTTACTGAACCCTTGGCCACGCGGCAGCCGTCAGAAATTCACCCGGTCGCCCCCCTTGAGATCCAGTATCTCGCGGGCCTCATCTGGCGTCGCGATTTCGGCGCCCAGATCCTCGATGATCCGCCTGATCTTGGCAACTTGTTGGGCATTGCTGGTCGCCAGTTGCCCCCGCGCAATCAGCAGGCTGTCCTCTAACCCGACGCGAACATTGCCCCCCATCTGGCACGCTGTGGTGGCCAGCCCCATCTGCGCCGCACCCGCACCCAAAACCGACCAGCGATAGGCATCCCCGAACAAGCGATCAGCGGTGCGTTTCATAAAGATCAGATTGTCGACCTCGGGCCCGATACCACCAAGAACGCCAAAGACAAACTGAATAAAAACCGGCGCCCTGAACAGACCGGCTTCAAGACAGAATTTCAGGTTGTACAGATGCCCCACATCATAGCATTCATGCTCAAACTTGATGCCGTGCGGGGCCAGCGTTTCGGCGGCCTCGCGTATATCGGCAAAGGTATTGCGGAAAATATTGGCCTCAGACCCTTCGATATACTCTTTTTCCCAGTCGTGTTTCCACGTGTCATAACGCTGAGCCAGCGGATGAAAGGCAAAGTTCATCGATCCCATATTCAGCGAACACATTTCAGGGCTGAATTTGGTCGCCGCCTCGATCCGTTCGTTGATGCGCATGGTGGGCGCGCCGCCGGTGGTGATATTGACCACCGAATTGGTTGACTGCTTCACCCGCGACAGGATTGGCGCATAATGGTCCGGGTCCACCGACGGGCGGCCATCGTCGGGGTGTCGGGTGTGCAGATGCAGGATCGAGGCTCCGGCCTCAGCGGCGGCGATCGCCTGCTGTGCAATTTCACTCGCGCTGACCGGCAAGTGACCGGACATGGTGGGCGTGTGGATTGATCCGGTGACAGCGCAGGTGATGATGGTTTTATTCGGGTTCGCCATGGGTCAGCTTTCTTTGTCGGAGTGTGTCTTGGGCGCGTCGAAGCGGCGGATGTTGGTTTCATTCAGGTCGCGCGCGTGTCAGACCTGCAACGCCTTGGGACGTTTTTTGACATGATACCCATTTCAAACGCACATATGACAATATGACAAGGGGATCGCGGCACCACCTTTGGCCCTTGCGATGCGAAAAATATGCTTACGCCGCGGTATCGGTGGCCGCGTGGCACTGGCGAATGGACTCATGTGCAGTATTCAGGCAAGTTTGAGCTTAAGCACACAAATTCAGGTTTACTTAAAATGGCAATAAAGATCGAAATGCTCAGGTGCTTTGCTGTGGTTGCAAAACATGGCAGCCTGTCGGACGCGGCCGATATACTTGGCCGCACGCCGTCGGCGGTCTCGATGATGCTCAAACAATTCGAAGACCATATCGGCGCGCCTTTGTTCGAGACCGCGCGCAAGTCGCGGCTGACCCCGCTGGGCGACATGATCTACGAGGAGGCAAACCGACAAATCAGCCATTTTGAAAACACCGTGACCGTAATCGAAGGGCTGGCCCGCTCGGAACTTGGGTATGTGCGTCTGGCTGTCACACCATCGGTCGCCACGGCGATATTGCCGCCTGTCATTTTCGAATTTACCCGGCGGTATCCAGACGTTCGGATCGACATCCGAGACATGGATTCTGCCGCCATCACCCGTGAATTGATGCGTGATCGGGCTGATTTCGGGATTGGCACCTTACCTGAAATCGAAGGCATGAACCGGTCGGATCTGTTCAGTGATGCCTTTGGCGTTGTCTGCCGCACGGATCACCCGCTGGCGCAAAAAAATTTGGGACTGACATGGCCTGACGTGCATGCACATGCGCTGATCGCCAATGGGCTGTGCGCATTGATCAAAGACCCTGATTTTGCGCCCATTCTGGAAAAATCCAGGTTGATGGTGCCCAATACCACCTCTCTTTTGGGCTTGGTGCGCGCCGGTGTCGGCATCACCGTGTTGCCGCGACAGGCGATCTTTGGCGTGCAGGAGGGCATTGTGTTTTTACCGTTGGTCGACACGACGGCGCGACGAACTGTCCATCTGGTATCAAAGCCAATGAATATACTGATGCCGGCCGCGCGAGAATTTTTGAAGTTAATCAATGAAATGACGCGCGATGGTCTTTTTCAACTCAAAACAAATTTCAACGAAACTGAATAATAATACAGTAATTTCGAAATGATTGAAATTTCATTGTCTGCTAGGATTGGCATGCGCGATCCCGCGCGGCGATATGAAATAAAGGCCAAAACCATGACAGACGCAAAACTTAATTACATCGCCGGAGAGTGGATCAAAGGTAGCTCTGAGATCGAGAACCGAAATCCATCGGATTTAAGCGACTTGATCGGCATGTTTGCGCAAGCCTCATCTGACCAGTTGGACGCGACACTGGATCAGGCATGCAAAGCGCAGGTTGAATGGGCCGAATACGGGATTGAGCGGAAATACAACGTCCTGATGGCAATCGGCACCGAAATGATGCAGCGCGCCGAGGAACTGGGCACGTTGCTGGCGCGCGAAGAAGGTAAACCGCAGGCCGAAGGCAAAGGCGAAATCTACCGCGCCGGACAGTTCTTTACCTATTATGCCGCAGAAACCCTGCGCCAGATGGGCGAAGCCGCCGATTCTGTGCGCCCCGGCATCGAGATCGACGTGCGCCGCGAAGCGGTGGGCGTTGTCGCTGTCATCTCTCCCTGGAATTTCCCAACCGCGACCGCATCGTGGAAAATCGCTCCGGCCTTGTGTTATGGCAACGCGGTGGTCTGGAAGCCGGCCAATGCGACACCCGCGTCTGCCGTCGCGCTGATCGAAATCATTGCCCGTCAGGACATTCCCAAGGGGCTTGTCTCACTGGTCATGGGGGCTGGGGGTGCCATCGGGCAACGCCTGGTCGAAAGCCCGAAAGTGAACGCAATCAGCTTTACCGGATCGGTGCCGGTGGGCAAAGGCATTGCTGCTGCTGCCATCCAGAACCTGACGCGGGTTCAGATGGAAATGGGTTCAAAAAACGCACTGGCGGTGATGGATGACGCCGATATTGATCTGGCGGTCACGCTGGCATTGGGGGGGGCCTTTGGCGGCTCAGGGCAGAAATGCACCGCGTCATCGCGGTTGGTGGTACACCGTGCTGTTCATGATCAGTTTGTCGAAAAGCTGGTGACGGGTGCCAAAGCGCTGAAAGTCGGCCACGCGTTAGAGCCAGGTACACAGATCGGTCCCGTCGTTTCAGAACAGCAGCTGAAAGAAAATCTGAGCTATGTCGATCTGGCCGCCACTGAGGGCGCGGAATTGCTATGTGGTGGTCAGCGGTTGGAAATGCCGCATGACGGATATTACATGTCGCCGGGCGTCTTTGTCGGCACCACAAACGCCATGCGCATCAACCGCGAGGAAATGTTCGCACCTTTGGCCTGTGTCATCCCGGTCGATGGCTATGACGAGGCATTGCATGTGGTCAATGACACCAATTTTGGCCTGACGTCGGGCATTGTTACCACCAACCTTGCCCGCGCGACACATTTCAGACGCCACGCCAAATCCGGCTGTGTCATGGTTAATCTGCCCACCGCAGGCACCGATTATCACGTGCCCTTTGGCGGACGCGGTGACAGTTCCTACGGGCCGCGCGAACAGGGCAAGGCGGCGGCGGAATTCTATACCATCGTCAAAACCTCCTATATCGCATCGGGCAGCCCGTCATGATGCGGATCGACAACCTTCAATATGCCAATTGGTCCGAGAAAATTTTCCGCCAGATGCGCGAAGGTGGCGTCGATGCCGTCCATGTCACCATCGCCTATCACGAAAGCTTTCGCGAAACGGTGCTGAATTTCGAACAGTGGAACCGCTGGTTCGAGGAATTCCCGGACCTGATCATGAAGGGTCAATGGGCCAGTGACGTCGATCTGGCGAAAAAAACCGGGCGAACGGCGATCTTTTTTGGTTTTCAGAACCCCAGCCCGATCGAAGACGACATCGGGCTGGTCGAAATCGTGCACAGCCTTGGTGCGCGGTTTATGCAGCTGACCTATAACAACCAATCCCTGCTGGCGACGGGGTGTTATGAGGCCGAGGATACCGGCATCACCCGGATGGGCAAACAGGTGATCAAGGAAATGAACCGCGTCGGTCTGGTCATCGACATGAGCCATTCTGCAGATCGTTCGACGATTGAGGCTGCGGACCTGTCGCAGCGCCCCATCGCCATCACCCATGCCAATCCCTACGCTTGGTCGCCGGCATTGCGCAATAAAAAGGATGACGTGATCCGCGCGGTCACCCAAAACGGCGGGATGCTGGGCTTTTCTGTCTATCCCCACCACCTGAAAGACAAGTCCGCCTGCACGCTGGACAGCTTTTGCGAAATGATCGCCCGCACAGCCGAGAAATTCGGCGCCGAGCACTTCGGTATTGGGACCGATTTGTGCCAGGATCACCCTGACCGCGTTGTTGAATGGATGCGTGTCGGTCGTTGGAGCAAGGAAATCGACTTTGGCGAAGGATCGGCCACGGCACCGGGGTTCCCGCCCATGCCCGGCTGGTTCAACGACAACCGCGACTTTGGAAATATCGAAAATGGGCTACTTGAGGTCGGTATGAGCCGACAAGAAGTCGCAGGCATTATGGGCGACAACTGGCACCGGTTCTATCGTGACAACTTTACCCCGCTACGTTAGGCGAGAAGATGAAACACAATCCGTCACCTGAAATGCCCAGCTTGCGCCACCCTGCGCAGGTGATGCGGCTGGCTCGGCTGGGCTCGTTTCATCAATCACGCCTGTCATTCATGCGCATTCTGACCCGGCGCATGACCCGCGAAAACTGGACCTTTTCGCGTCCCGAGTTTGAGATTGACGCGAATGGTGTCGGCCATGCGGTCTATTGCGCGCATACGCCCGACCGCACCTATTCATTGGTCGCCTTTGCCCATGATCTGCCTGCGGACAAACGCTCGGACCGGGTGATTGCCGAAGCATGGGACAGCACATTCACGCTGTTTGACGGGGTGCCGGAGGCAGATGACATAGAGCGGTTGCGCCAAAACATCCCGCTTCAGGAAGCAGGACGCGTCACCGAAAAAGAGCTGTCGGTGTCGCGGGCCAACAGATCGGTTCGGCTGTGGGATCATGTGGTGTCGCGCCTTGCCGCAGGCCAGCAACCCGACGCCCTTGAGATCGCAAAAGTCGGATATCTGATGCGCACTACCGCGGTTTACGGATCGGGAAAACTGGGGGCTGCTGACCGCGAAATGCTGGCGGCCCGCCCTGAATGTGCGGCCCCCTTCCAGGTTGAAATGCTGTCGGTATTTCTGACCCGCGCCTATGTCCGCGATCTGGTGCAACATATGGCGCTCCAGCGCGGAGGGTCGTCGACCGTGCAGCTTGACGCAGACATTGCCCGCAGCATGGGGATCGGCAATTCGACCGGTCTGGGAATGGCACCGTTCCTGTTGAACCACCCGACATTGATCAACAACTGGATTTTGGCACGCGAAAAGGCGATTGCGCTGGTGCGCGGCGTGCAAACGGCAACCACCCGCGACGTCGAAACCTTTCGCAATCTGCTGGCCCGGTCGGTCGTCTCGGCAGACATCTGGCAATCGACGCATCCCATTCAACTGGAAAAGCTGGCGATATTGCGGGCCGACCTGAAGGCACTATCCGGCCACGTTGAAGCCGCTGATCTGCTGAAGAACGCCCCGTGGGACCGACTGATGCGTTG
>JBAUHN010000438.1:0-5212 GCA_049680295.1 Sulfitobacter sp. | reverse complement strand
GAAGCAATGTGCGTGGGTCTTGGCTTGTCCCGGCTTGCACGGTATGAGAGGAGAAATTTGACCCTTCAGATCGGCGTTCGGGCGGCAAACCCGGCTCAGACATGGGGGCATCGTGCATCGGGGTAGGACGTAAATGAGCGATTCAGACAGTTTCATCGATGAAGTGACCGAAGAGGTCCGGCGCGATCGCTATTTTGGATATCTGCGTCGCTACGGCTGGATTGCAGGTCTTTTGGTGCTGGGCGTTGTTGGTGGTGCGGCCTGGACGGAATACACCAAGACGCAAACCCGCGGAAAAGCCGAAGCTTTGGGTGATGCGATGTTGGCTGCTCTGGCTTATAATGATGCTGGCGCCCGCGTTGCAGCCCTGAGCGAAATTGACGGAGGAGACGGCCCCGCCAGTGCGGTCCTTGGGTTCATGACCGCCACCGAAGAAGTGAACGCCGAACAAATAGACGCCGCCGTCACCCGTTTGAACGCCATTGCGGTCGATAGTGCCGTGCCCGAAATTTACCGCCAGCTTGCCAGTTTTAAGGCGTTGGTTCTTCAGGCCGACACTTTGGACGCAAACGCGCGGCGCCAGCAATTAGAAGCGCTGGCGCAGCCGGGGCAGCCGTTTCGCTTGTTGGCACAGGAACAACTGGCGCTGGTCGACATCTCCGAGGGTGACACGGAAGCCGCACTAACACGGCTCAATGCCATTCTGCGCGATGCGGAGCTCACCTCGGACTTGCAACAGCGCAGTATACAGGTGATTGTGGCCTTGGGTGGTACACCCGACGTGATCGACGTTGTTGATCCGGTAAATTGAGCCGGGTTATCTAAGCGCGCCTTGTAGGTGCGAAATCTCCGACTGTGCCTTAATGGCGCGGAACAGACGACCAAAAGCAAAGCGAGCAGGGCATGACAGCAATTTCCCAAAAACCGATTGCAGGGCAAATGCCCAAAATGCTTGGCGTGGCCCTTGCGGGTGCCTTGGTCTTAAGCGCCTGTACCGAAAACGAAGCGATTCTGCCCGGCGTGCGCGAAGGCATCAGGTCGGTTTTGGAAAATCCCGGTTCAGATCCCGCTGACGCTGGTGTCCCTGAAAATCAAAGCCGCGCGATTGCGCTGGGTGCAGCGCAGGCCAACGCGAACTGGGCACAAAGCCCCGGATCGCCTCAATTCCGTACCGCCCATCCCGCACTCAGCGCGGCCCCGCAGCCCATTTGGTCGGCCAGTATTGGTGCCGGTGACAGCCGCAGGCACCGTATCACGGCAGCCCCTGTGGTTGATGCCGGTCGGGTTTTTACCCTGGACGCGCAGTCACAGGTAACGGCCACCTCAACGGCGGGCGCAACACTTTGGTCGCGCGACATCAAACCGGTCAGCGACGATGATACCCGCGCCACCGGGGGCGGCATCGCGGTTGCAAATGGCACCGTCTACGTGTCGCTTGGTTATGGATCGCTGGTCGCATTGGATGCGGAATCCGGTGCTGAGAAATGGCGACAACAGTTGGATGCGACGGGGTCGGGCACACCGACAGTTTTGGGTGATCTGGTCTATGTGACCGCAGGCGACAACACCGGCTGGGCCGTCAACACATCAAACGGTCGGGTTGCCTGGCAAATTGGCGCCTCAACCGACATCAACAACGTGCTTGGCGCACCGGCGCCGGCTGTCGCAAATGATCTGGTGCTGTTTGGGTTCGGTTCTGGTGAGTTGCAGGCCGTGTTCCGCCGCGGCGGTCTGCGGCGCTGGGATGCCTCCGTTTTGGGTCAACGCCCCGGTCGCGCCCTGTCAAATGTCGGTGACATCACCGGCGCACCAATGATTTCGGGCGATACTGTTTACGTCGGCAATCAGTCAGGCCGCATTCTGGCGCTTAAACTGGGCAGCGGCGAACGGATCTGGACCGCCCGCGAAGGCGCCTCTGGCCCGGTTTGGCCTGCAGGCGACAGCGTATTTGCGATCTCGGATACAAACGAATTGTTGCGGCTTGATGCCAGCGACGGGTCGCGTATCTGGGGTGTGCCGTTGCCGAATTTCGTCAAGGAACGCCCCCGCAAACGCAGCGAAGTTGTTGCCAACTATGGTCCGATTGTCGCAGGCGGGCGGGTGATTGTGGCCTCAAACGATGGTGTGATCCGCAGCTTTGATCCGACCGATGGCACATTGACCAATACCGTTCAACTGCCGGGCGGTGCAACAACCGCACCGGTTGTCGCGGGTGGCACATTGTATGTTGTGTCCTCGAAAGGGCAATTGCACGCTTTCCGTTGACGCCGAACTAGGCTATTGCGCGCTTTTGACCCTTGGCCCAACCGGGCACCGGAGCCTGATCCATGTCTTTTACCCTCGCCATTGTGGGGCGCCCCAATGTGGGCAAATCTACACTGTTCAATCGTCTTGTCGGAAAACGCCTGGCGCTGGTTGACGATCAACCCGGTGTGACACGCGACCTGCGTGAAGGGGCTGCGCGCCTGGGCGATCTGCGCTTTACCGTGATCGACACCGCCGGTCTGGAGGAAATCACCGATGACAGTCTGCAAGGCCGGATGCGCCGTCTGACCGAACGTGCGGTGGAAATGGCTGATGTGTGCCTGTTTATGCTGGATGCGCGTGCCGGGGTGACGCCCTCGGATCTGGTGTTCGCTGACATCCTGCGCAAACGCTCGGCCCATGTGATCCTGGCGGCAAACAAGGCCGAAGGTGCTGCCGCAGACGCCGGTGTGATCGAAGCATACTCGCTGGGTCTGGGGGAACCCATTCGTCTGTCTGCCGAACATGGCGAGGGGCTGAATGATCTTTACAGCCAGTTGATGCCGATCTCGGATGAATTTGCCGAACGTGCCTCTCAGGACGCGCCAGAAACGGATGTGGCGCTGGACGAAGACAGCGGCGATATGGATCAGGCCGTGCCGGTGCCGACGGACGCGAAGCCTTTGCAGGTTGCCGTTGTCGGGCGGCCAAATGCCGGGAAATCGACGCTGGTCAACCAGATACTGGGCGAAGACCGACTGCTGACCGGGCCCGAGCCGGGCATCACCCGTGACGCCATATCGCTGCGCATAAACTGGGACGGTGTGCCGATGCGGATATTTGACACCGCAGGCATGCGCAAAAAGGCCAAGGTGCAGGAAAAGCTGGAAAAACTATCGGTGGGCGACGGGCTTCGGGCGGTCAAATTCGCCGAAGTGGTGGTTGTCCTGCTGGATGCTGAAATCCCCTTTGAGCAACAGGATCTGCGCATTGCCGATTTGGCCGAACGCGAAGGCCGCGCGGTGATCGTGGCTGTCAACAAATGGGACATCGAGGAAAACAAGCAGGCAAAACTGAAAGACCTGCGCGAAAGCTTTGAACGGCTTTTACCGCAGCTGCGCGGCGCGCCTCTGATTACCGTCAGTGCCAAGACCGGGCGCGGGCTGGACCGTCTGCACGCCGCGATCATGAGCGCCTATGACGTCTGGAACCGACGCATTACTACGGCGCAGCTTAACCGCTGGCTGACCGGCATGCTGGAACAACACCCGCCACCCGCACCGCAGGGCAAACGGATCAAACTGCGTTACATGACGCAGGCCAAGTCGCGCCCACCGGGGTTTGTTGTCATGTGTTCACATCCCGACAAAGTGCCAGCCAGCTATAATCGCTATCTTGTCAATGGGTTGCGCGTCGACTTTGACATGCCGGGCACGCCCATCCGTTTGTGGATGCGCGGCCAGAATGATGCCAACCCCTATAAGGGGCGCAAAAAAGCGCCGCCTTCAAAACTGCGTAAACACACGGACGGGCGCCGCCGGGATTGACCTTTAGCTGCGCGCGCCACTTGTGTTTTTGAGGGGGTAAGGATTACCCTAATTTACTTTTTGTGGGTGTGGGGTAGGCTGTTTGCATTTCAAACGGTCTATTTTCACGTGAACTGCTAGGATCAAGCCCATGACTCGCATAGCTATTTTCTGCGACGGTACCTGGAATTCCCCGTCTATTGCGGAACCCACCAATGTCCATAAATTGCAAAGCGCGCTGATCAATGACCCGTCCCAAGGACAGGTCAGCGTATATTTCCCAGGTATTGGCACCGATGACAGGTTTGACGGGAGGGTCCGGAAGTTCTTTAACAAATGGGGCGGCGGCGCGTTTGGCTGGGGTCTGGATGCCAAGGTCAAACAGGCGTATCAGTTTTTGGCGCAGGCCTATTCTGATGGCGACGAGATTTATGTTTTTGGCTTTTCGCGTGGCGCTTTCACCGCCCGGTCTTTGGTCGGCATGATCCGAAAATGCGGCATTATCAGCGACACCAGCCCCGAAAGCGTCAACCGCGCCTTCGCGCTTTACCGCAAACGGGGGGATCACAATCATCCCGACAAGCCGCACATCCGCGCCGTGCGCCGTGAACTTTCGCCGCAATTTGCCACGTCAGACGATGATCTGGAATGGCGCGGCGATGGATCAAAACTGGTGAACGTCGCCTATATCGGAGTATGGGACACAGTCGGCGCACGCGGCATTCCACCGACACTGCTGGGGCCGGTCGCGACCCTGTGGAACCAACAGTACAAGTTTCACGATATGGCCTTGTCCAGTCTGGTCAAATCTGCCCGCCATGCGCTGGCAATCAACGAGCGGCGTTTGTTTTATCGCCCCGCCAAGTGGGACAATCTGGATCAATCAGAAACCGGCATCGGCCTGAACGGTGGCGACACCGGCGACACAAGGAAGTATCAGCAGCTTTGGTTTATCGGCAATCATAGCATCGTCGGCGGCAGCGCCTCTGCGCAGGCTTTGTCGTCTTATGCGCTGGCTTGGGTTGTCAGCGGCGCGGCGCGCCTGAAAATCAAACCCGGTATCACATTTCCTGCCACCCCGGCGATGGCCACGGGGGACGCGGATTTCAAGGAAAAAGGCCTGTTCAAGCGCTGGCGCAAAGGGCCGAAACAACCTTGGGAAATCCACCACTCAGCGGTTGAACGTATGGCCAAGCGCGCTGACTACCGGCCGCGCTGCCTTAGTCTGTTTTTCCCGGCCTAGGCCAGAACACCATCCGCCCCAAGCAGCGTTTTGCCGCCCAGATAGGGTGCCAGCACATCCGGCAGGACCACCGATCCATCCGCCTGCTGCCCGTTTTCCAGCACAGCGATCAGACAACGCCCGACCGCCAGCCCCGATCCGTTCAGCGTGTGTACGAACTGCGGTTTACCGCCATCCGCAGGCTTGAACCGTGCGTTCA
>JBAUHN010000437.1:0-2532 GCA_049680295.1 Sulfitobacter sp. | reverse complement strand
GCCAGAATTCGCGGAAACAGACCGAACGATAAACGACGGTCGAGATTATGAGCGCATACCCTCGCAGTTTCACCAAGATCGTGCAAATCTGAAAATGGGTCCCATTACCGGCACCCGCCGAGAGAGGGTATTGAGTCAGGGTGCTGCGAACTGCTGATTCTAGCCCAATGCACTAAATGCTGCGTGGCATACCAACGACGGAGAACTAGGCCGAAGCTGCCTTTTCCGGTTCGGTTGGTTACCCAATTCGCTTGTTCAACAGAGGCTCCTGTTTGACGCGACAGAGTGTACTGGTTGGCTTTTGCCTCAAGGGCATTGAACGAACAGATTGCAACCATTAGTTATAGAGTTATAACTAAATGATCTATCCAATTCTGATATGAGGCTCTGCAAATGACGGAGTTGAAGGCTAAAGCAATCAAGCCACGGCCATATCTCAAGGGCATCGCACTACTGGCGATTGTGTTCGGCGCGACCACGGTCATATCCGGCGGCAACGTCCTCTTTGGGCCGAAGGTCGTGCAAGAAATGGCGGGGCGCTTCGTTCCCTTCGTGGTCTGGTTCAACTTCTTTGCGGGATTCTTCTATATTGCTGCCGGGCTGGCCATCTGGCAGCGGCATCGCTTTGCTTTGGGGCTGTCGATTGCCATAGCTTCGGCGACCTTGCTGGTTGCGGTGGCGTTTGGCGTCTGGGTGATTCAGGGTGGTGACTTTGAGATGCGGACCGTGGGAGCGCTGGCGCTTCGGTTCGCGGTGTGGGCGGCGATTTCCTGGGCTGTCTTGCGTGCAAGGCTGCATCCGTGAGAACCCGAAAACCCGCAGCCGTCCGAAAGACGGAGATTACGCAAGCGGCCCTTGAGCTGGCCTTTGAATTCGGTCCGGATCGCGTCACAACCGTGATGATCGCGGATCGATTGAGCCTGACGCAACCAGCGATCTACAAGCATTTCCCCAACAAGGAAGACATCTGGCACACCGCAACTGACGAATTGTGCCAGCGGATTGACGACAACATCCAAGCGGCGCAGGATCAGTCCGAACCGATTGCTCGGCTGCGCGCGTTGGTGACAGGGCAGCTTCGGCTTTTGCACGATTATCCGGCCTTGCCCGAAATCATGGTGATGCGTGATCCGAACGCGGGAACGACAGAACTGCGATCCCGGGTTTTGACCAGCATGGGGGGGCTGCGTGAAGCCATTCACCAGGCAATGAGCGAGGGTCAGGCCAAGGGCCAAATCCGCACGGATCTTGACGCCGATGATTGCACGAACTTGCTGATCGGCGTTGTTCAGGGGTTGGCCCTGAGGCTGTTGCGGTTTCGCGAACCCGAAAACTTGCTGAGTACTGGCGAACGACTGCTTGGTGTTCAATTGATGCTTTTGACGGAACAAGGAGAATTCATGTGCGACCCGGTTTGAAACTCCTTCTGATCACGCTGCCGATCATTGCCATCGGCGCTGGCATTTTGGCTTATGTCATCGCAACCGGCGCACCGCCCGAGCGCACCCGCTTGGCCGAACGCGCGACACCGGTGCGCGTGATCACCGCTAAGACGCAGTCTGTCGCACCTCGTATCGTCGGATTTGGACTGGTTCGCCCGGCGCGCACCTATGAGGCCATTGCCCAGGTCGGCGGCACAGTCGAACACGTCAATCCGGGCTTGCAGAAGGGTGCAATCCTGCCGGCCGGGGCGGTTCTGTTGCGGGTATCGCCCGCCGACTTCAAATTGGCCATCGCGCAAGCCGACGCAAACATTCGTGCGGCCGAGGCTCGGCTGTCTGAAATTGCGGTGTCCGAGACGAACCAGATCGCCGCTCTGGACATCGAAAGGGAGGCGTTGGCCTTGCGCGCCGCTGACCTTGTACGGACCGAAACGCTTTTTCAGAACGGGACGATCTCGCAGACGTCGGTGGATGCTGCGCGCACAGCACATCTGGCACAGCGCCAGAAGGTGCAATCGTTGGAAAGCGCGCTAGCGCTTTTGCCGACACAACGCACGGTCCAGACCGAGCAGATCGCGGTCTATCGCGTCAGCCTGGAAACCGCCAAGCTGAACCTTGCCCGAACCGAATTGACCCTGCCATTTGCCGCCCGCGTCGCCGCGGTTTCGGTGGAAACCGGGCAATTCCTGCGTTCAGGAACGACTGCTGCCGTGCTGGACGGGATCGAGGCGGGGGAAGTCGAGGCTCAGGTTCCGATTGCCGCGCTTCGGGTATTGCTGCGATCGACGTTAAACGATGCGCAAGCGATTTCCCTTGATCCTTCGGCCATGACCGATGTGCTGCGCCGCTTGGGACTTACCGCAATGGTGCATCTGCGGTTGGAAGACGACACCGTAAGCTGGCCTGCCAAAGTCGATCGGATCAGTGACAGCATCGATCAGAAAACCGGCACTCTAGGAGTGATCGTTCGGGTTGATGAGGCGTATTCCGGGGTCGAGCCGGGCAAGCGCCCGCCATTGACCAAGGGGATGTTCGTCGAGGTGTCGTTGCAGGGCCAACCGCAGAACGGCATCTGGGTGCCACGCAGCGC
>JBAUHN010000436.1:0-6619 GCA_049680295.1 Sulfitobacter sp. | reverse complement strand
GAAATGTACTATTCCGCGGCCCAGCAAATCACGCACCATGCCTCCTCGGGATGTGCGATGAATGCAGGCGACTTGCTCGGCTCTGGCACCATTTCCGGTCCCGAAAAAAACCAACGCGGCAGCTTGCTGGAACTTAGCTGGGGTGGCAAAGAACCGATCTCACTGGCTGACGGTTCTCAGCGCAGCTTTCTCGAAGACGGCGACACGATGATCCTGACAGGCCACGCTAGCGGTGATGGCTACCGCATCGGCTTTGGCGCTTGTGCTGGCAAAATCCTGCCCGCTGTCAAATTCCCATAATCGCTTCATTTTTCAAAATACACCTGCGTGCCACTTCATGCTGCACCCACATCGAAAGGATCATCCGGATGAAAAAACTCTGCCTGACCACTGCGCTTGTGTTGCTAACAACACCCGTTTTCGCTCAGGATGCCAATGATTTGGCCAAGCAATACGTGAATATGCCCGAGGTGCAGAACATGATCACTGAAATGTTCTCACCCACTTCACTTGCCAACCAGATGGCCGCCGGCCTACCGCCCGGCGTGACAATCACCGATGATAAAAAGCAGCGCATCAGTACAGTCATGTCTGAGGCGATGAACGATCTGCGCCCCCGCATGGAAGAGATGATGATCAGCGGTAGCGCCGAGACCTTCAGTACCGATGAATTGCAGGCGTTGATTGACTTTTACGGCTCTGAACATGGGGCTGCGATCATGACAAAAATGACCCCGTTCATGACCAATGTGATGGGTCAATTGGCCCCAGAGATGCAAACACTACAGGCCACGATCACGCCTCAGATTATTGAGATCCTGCAGGAGTAAAACTGATGGCCAAAGCATTCGCATCCAAAGGCAACATGACCGAAAAAACCATCAGCCATGTGGTGCTGACCCATTATCACGCGGTGCGGGTCTTGGGCGCATCCGCTTAGGGTGCCGATCAGATTGTAGTGGGTGACACCGCCCGCGCAATGGTGGTGGAACGCGGCCAGGAAGATTGGGACAGCGAATTTCAACGTTTCCCGCGCCTGTTCGAGAGCCACGAAAGCATCCCCGGCCTGACTTATCCGACAACCTCCTTCAGCGACAGTATGAGCGTCTATCTTGGAAATCGCCGGGTCGATCTGGGTCGCGCGCATACCGCAGGCGATATCGTGTTCCATGTGCCGGGCGAAAACGTAACGTTCACGGGTGACATCGTCGAAGATCATTCCGCCTGCTATTGTGGCGACGGGCATTTCGCCGATTGGGGCGACACTCTGGACAACATAGCTGCCTGTGATGTGGACGCAATTGCACCGGGACGCGGGGCCGCATTGGTAGGCAAACCTGCCGTGCATCGCGCTATTGAGAGCACCCGCGATTTTGTGCATGCCACCTATGTGCCAGACGCCAGGGTCGCCGCACGCGGCGGCAACCTGAAATATCCATGGGATGCCGTGCTCGCATCCTGCGACCCGAAATTCAAAGACGACGCTATTTATGAACATTGCCTGCCATTCAACGTCGCCCGCGCCTATGACGAAGCGCGCGGCATCGACACGCCGCGCATTTGGACGACCGAGCGCGATCTGGACATGTGGGCCGCACTACAAGACTGATTTACGCCAAGAGGTCCTCATATGGTCGTCGTCAGATGTAATATCGCCTTCAGGCCTTACCCTTACGAAAAGGTGCCCAAGACCCTCAGGCAATCTGCCCTTTGCGCAAGGCGGCCGCTACCTCGGCAACCTCAGCCGCACTTAACCCGTAATCCCGGGCAGCGGCATCCGCCGAGATATACCCCCGCGCCAAATCACGCTTGACCAAAGCGGGGTCGCGGTCTGACGCGGGGCCGTATCCCGCCCCTCCGGGCAGGGCGAGCATGACTTTTCGCCCCGCCGGCACGAACTGCTTGCCTTTGCCATGCATGACCGCGCCGTCGTCCCGCGCGATGGTGGTACAGGCGCCGTCATCACCCCCGCGTCGCCCGCGTGCGGGATGATGGACCCGGTCGAACATTGCCTGAAAATCAAATTCATAACCGTCGCGCGCACCGACTTCCATATATTGGCCCAAACCGCCACGTTGCTTGCCCGCGCCGCCGGAATCCGGGCGCAATTCCTTACGCCATATGATCACGGGTCCGGCATGTTCCGTCGCCTCAATCGGCATGGTCATCACCCCGGAAGGAAAGGCGGTTGCGTTCAACCCGTCATGTGCGGGTCGCGCGCCTGCACCGCCTGAATTAAAGGTCAGTACCTCAGCGCGCACTGCGTCTTTGCGCGCAGGCCCGTCGCCTGCTGCGCGCAAGGAGACCTGGAAATTGCACAGGCATCCCGCACCTTCGGCAGGCACCACACCGGGCAGGATTTTGTCGAGCGCGTTATAGACAGCATCCGGCACAAAATGCCCGACAATATGGCGCAAGGCGACGGGGGCGGGATGCACGGCGTTGACGATGCAATCAACCGGGGCCGTAATCTCAAACGGTGCCAAAGACGCCGCATTGTTGGGGATTTCCGGCGCGATGGCGCATTTCAGGGCATAGCAGGCATAGGCTTTGGCATAGACCAGCGGACAGTTGATGCCCTTTTTGTCCAGCCCGGACGTGCCCGCAAAATCCGAGATGATGCGATCCGATTGGATGGTCAGCTGAACTTTCAGCTTGATCGCTGCATCAAAGCCATCGACCGTCATTTCGCCACTTGCGGTTTCGCGTGGCAAGGCTGCAATCCGTTCAATTGTCGCGCGGCGCGAATTTTCAAGGATAAACCCGCCAATGCCGCCCAGATCATCCAAATCGAATTCGATCATCATGTCGATCAGGCGGCGGTGCCCGATCTCATTGCAGGTGGTCAGCGCATACATGTCGCCAATCAATTGATCGGGTTCGCGCACATTTCCGCGCACAATTCGGATCAGGGTTTCATCAACTGTGCCGCGTTCGGCGAATTTCATGATTGGCAGATACAGG
Organism: Sulfitobacter sp.; assembly: GCA_049680295.1. Taxonomy (GTDB): domain Bacteria; phylum Pseudomonadota; class Alphaproteobacteria; order Rhodobacterales; family Rhodobacteraceae; genus JBAUHN01. Next base: position 3,655 of record JBAUHN010000436.1, on the reverse strand, counting down.
CCTTCTTCATAGACGCTGGCCGCATCGGCCCCAAATCCGCGCCCGCCAATATCGACCACATGCGCCGTGCAGGCGAAGAACCCGACCAGCGCGCCTTTGTGAAAGGACGGCGTGACCATGGTAATGTCATGCAGATGACCTGTGCCTTCCCACGGATCATTGGTGACGTAAACGTCTCCTTCAAAGATGTTCTGCCGCCCGATCCGACGGACAAAATGCGCCACCGCATCTGCCATCGCATTGACATGACCGGGCGTGCCGGTCACTGCCTGGGCCAGCATCAACCCCTGATCGTTATAGACCCCTGCTGATAAATCCCCCGCTTCGCGCACCGAGGTGGAAAATGCCGTGCGCACCAATGCCTGCGCCTGCTCCTCCACGACCGAGATGAGACGGTTCCACATAACTTGAAAGGCGACGTTTGTTTGTTGGCGTTCCATTGGCGTCGGCTCCTTCTTAAAGAGTGGTCGTAATGTCAATGCAGCCATCGGGTTGGCAGATCGCACTGCGACCCGCCGGGACGATGATTGTGGTTTCATCTTCGGTAATGGCAGCAGGGCCAAACACCTGATCACCCGGTGCCAGTTGCTGTCGCGAGAGGGTAGCAGCGTCCACAAATTTGGTCTGCGCTGCGTCAAAAATCTGACGGGTGTCGTTCACGACCGCCGCCTGCGTGGCAGTCATTTCGGTGGCAGCGGCAACACGCTGGGGTCGTGTCGTCGCATTTACCGACCACACGGTAATTTCGACATCCAGTCCCGCCACAGTGCGGCCAAACAGCTTGGCATATTCGGTGGAAAACAGGTCTGCATAGGCCGCCACATCCGGGTTCATCGCCTGATCATTGTTCAAGGTAACCGGGATCTCCCAACCTTGACCAATATAACGCATATAGACCTTGAATTCAGACAGAATTTCCGACTGCGCATCACATGTCCGCACAAATCCGGTGGCCTCGGCCTGTAAATCAGCCAACAGCTGTCTTATTTTGTCTGGGTCGAACCCTGACAACTTCATATAGACCGAACGGTTAGCCTCAAAACTGAAGGGCGCGCGCAAAAACCCGATGGCCGATCCGACACCGGCACCGATTGGCACCAGCAACCGGTCAACACCCAGCTTTTCGCACAACCGTCCTGCATGCAGCGGTGCCGCGCCGCCAAAGGCGATCATGGTATAGCCACTAAGGTCTTCGCCATTTTCAACCGCGTGCACGCGGGCAGCATTGGCCATGTTTTCATCAACAACCTCGGCCAGACCAAAAGCTGCGGTTGCCACGTCCATTTCCAAGGTATCGCCCAGAACATCGCGCAGCGCGGTCTCGGCGTGGGTCAGGTGCAACGGGAATGATCCGCCGGCAAAATTATCGGCATCCAGCTTGCCCAACACCAAATCGGCATCTGTCACCGCTGGTCTTTTGCCGCCACGTCCATAACATGCAGGTCCGGGTTCTGATCCCGCCGAATCTGGCCCAACACGGATTTGGCGCATCGCATCGACATGGGCCAGCGATCCACCGCCCGCACCAATTTCAACCATATCAATCACCGGAATGGAGATCGGCATGCCCGAGCCTTTTTTGAAACGATACGTCCGGGCAACTTCGAACACGCGGCTGGTTTTTGGCGTTTGGTTCTTGATCAGACAGATCTTGGCCGTGGTGCCGCCCATGTCAAAGCTAAGCACCTTGTCCAACCCATAGCGCGCCGCAATATTGGCTGCGAAAACCGCCCCGCCGGCAGGTCCAGATTCGACCAAACGCACCGGGAATTCTGCGGCATTTTCCAATGATATGATGCCGCCACCGGAATGCATCAGGAAAATGTTGCAATCAACACCTTCGGCCTGCAACCGCCCTTCAAGCCGCCCCAGATAAGATTTCATCAACGGCTTGATATAGGCATTGGCGACAACCGTGTTGAAACGTTCATATTCGCGCATCTGCGGGCTGACCTCGGATGAGATTGAGACCATCACATGCGGCAGCCTTTTGGCCAAAACATCGCGAATTTTTCGTTCATGGGCGCCATTCAGGTAGGAATGGATCAGCCCTATGGCCACACTATCATAGCCCGCCTCGGCGATTTGGCCGACCACTGTTTCGACCTGCGCCAAATCCAGCGGGATCAATACGTTCCCCGCCGCATCGACACGCTCGGACACGGTATAGCGCATCTGCCGTGGCAACAAAGGTTCAGGCAGGTTGAGGTTCAGGTCATATTGTTCAAACCGCGATTCCGTGCGCATTTCGATGACATCCCGGAAACCCTGCGTCGTGATCAATGCGGTTTTCGCGCCGCGACGCTCAATCAGCGCATTGGTCGCCAGCGTGGTGCCGTGAATGATCTGACCGATCTGCCCGGTATCGACCCCTGCCTTTGCGCACACCTGATGCATGCCGTCAATAATCGCATTTTCAGGAGCCGCGTAGGTTGTCAGAACCTTGGTTGAATAGGTTTCATCGCCGTTTTCCAGCACAACATCGGTAAATGTGCCACCAATATCCACTCCGAGACGGATACCGAGGGTCGATCCGGTTGATCCCATTACCGAGCCTCCACCTGAAAACGAATCGTATCGCCAACAGGCCCATCTTGGGTGCTGTAGGGACGGTGATCATTGCTATTCAGTGTAACGCGCAAAACATAATCACCGGGCATAAGGGAGCCGACGCTGGCCACCGGTTTGAACAAGCGGCCCAGCTTTAGACCATTCAGGTACAAATGCGCGTGACCTTCGCCGGGGACATGCGCGGTCCCGTCGGGCGTTTGCAGCAACGTCATGTTTTTAACACTCAAGTCTGCCTCAAACCCATCTGCTGCTGGCATAATATCGGGCGAAAACGCCAAAACAGGTGCCGGTCCGGTCAATCCCCGGACCTCATCCATCATCATGGCACCGTGATCCATCGCATCCATTGGCGCATGCAAAGCCCGTGTTGTCACCTTGCCCGCACCTTCAAACTCGAGCGTAATCGGGAAAAGCGCGCCGACACCATATTCGGGGTCCAGGTCCTGCAAAATGATGTGCACCCCATCAGCGTCCAGAACTGCCGAATCCGCGCCCGGAATCACAATCGCCATCTCGCCTTCCGGGTTGATAATCGTCGCCGTTTTCCCGGCGTCGGATTGGGCGCCGATCAATCTGTCCGGTGCGCCCTTATTGTCGATCGACAAAACGACGCGCAATTGACCGGGCTGGCCGTGGACAGACACCGCTTTTGCTGCGGTCAAAATGATGGTTTGTTTGACATTGGACAGCACGCTGTAGGCCAATGCGGCTGCCACGGCAACAACGGTCAGGGCAATCAATCGTCTCATCTGGACCTCGCAGCTTTTGCCGGTAAACTGTATCGAGATCAAAGTATGGCGTTCAAATCAGTGAAATATCAATGGCTTCTTTGCATTGCATTGTGGATTTCATCACCTTCGCGGGCCTTGGCCCATGCAGGTGAGCAGGGTTTCGTTCTGTTACTGCCCACAGAGCTATATATCACCGGCGGCACGACGGCTGTTGCGGTCTCACTGGGGCTAGTCGCCTTCCTTTCAAAAGGCCAGATAAATACGCTGTTTTCCCCTTTGGATTTCGGCGCGGGCCAGCAGGAAACCATGCTGCCAAAAATCACCAGCCTGTGTGCGACAATCGTGTTTGCGGC
>JBAUHN010000435.1:0-15124 GCA_049680295.1 Sulfitobacter sp. | reverse complement strand
ACCTTTCATCAAGGGCGTCTAAAAGCCGCTTATTCGGTTTTGGACAATCATCTTGTTGGACGCGACTGGATTGTCGGATCTGAATTGACCAATGCTGATCTGTCGTGTTGCGGGTACCTCTATTATCCCGAACCCTTTGGGTTTGACCGCGCCGACTGGCCCCACATTGATCGCTGGCTTACCCGACTTTCCGAAGTGCCAGGCTGGAAATCACCTTATGAACTGATGCCTGGGTCACCCGCTGATCGGGCCTGATCCAATTGTTTCGGGGTCGCGAGAACCAAAACGACCCGCCATGCATGCCACCAGGAGAACACCATGACCGAAGCCTACATCTATGACGCCTTGCGCACCCCGCGCGGCAAGGGACGCAAAGACGGATCGCTGCATGAAGTGACGTCTTTGCGCCTCAGCGCTTTGACGTTAAACGCAGTGAAAGCCCGGAATAATCTTGACGGCCATGCGGTCGAGGACGTGATTTGGGGGAACGTTACGCAGGTCATGGAACAGGGCGGCTGTCTTGCACGCTCTGCCGTTCTGGCATCTGATTTGGACCAATCAATCCCCGGGCTTGCTATCAATCGGTTTTGCGCCAGCGGTATGGAGGCGGTCAATCTTGCCGCCAATCAAGTCAAGGGCGGCGCCGGCGAGGCCTATATCGCAGGTGGCGTAGAAATGATGGGGCGTGTGGCTATGGGCTCGGACGGGGCGGCGATCGCAGTAGATCCGACTTTGGCGATGGACAGCTATTTCGTGCCCCAAGGGATCAGCGCGGATATTATAGCGACAGAATTTGGGTTTACGCGCGATGACGCGGACCACTTGGCGGTAGAATCCCAGCGCAGGGCCAAGATCGCCTGGGATGAAAAGCGGTTTTCTAGATCGGTCATCCCCATTCACGACCAAAACGGGTTGATGATCCTGGACACCGATGAATACATGCGGCCACAGACAGATATGCAATCCCTGGGCGCATTGAACCCGGCGTTTCAGGCCATGGGCGAAGTCATGCCGGGCTTTGATAAGATCGCATTGATGAAATACCCGCATCTGGAACGGATCAACCACATTCACCATGCGGGCAATTCTTCTGGAATTGTTGATGGTGCTGCGGCCGTGCTGATCGGGTCTAAAGCCTTTGGTGAAAAGCACGGGTTGAAACCCCGCGCCCGTATTCGGGCCACGGCTAAAATCGGCACCGATCCCACGATTATGCTGACCGGGCCAGTGCCAGTGACCCAAAAGATATTGGCCGACAATGGTATGACCATCAATGATATTGATCTGTTCGAAGTGAACGAAGCCTTTGCCTCGGTGGTTTTGCGCTTCATGCAGGCGTTCGACGTCGAGAACACCCGTGTCAACGTCAATGGCGGGTCTATTGCGATGGGTCATCCATTGGGGGCAACTGGTGCGATGATCATCGGCACCTTGCTGGACGAGCTGGAAAGATCCGACAAGGAAGTCGGGCTTGCCACGCTTTGCATTGCATCGGGTATGGGCGCTGCCACCATAATCGAAAGGGTTTGAAATGCCAAAGGGGCGACGCAGCGATATTGAAGCATCGGTGCTTTATCAGGCGGTTTTGGACAAGCTGTCACAGGCGTATTTAGACCAGGACTTTGAGACCATTCGCGCGCATGTGGTTTTGCCGTTCACCAGAAGGACGTTGTGCTCTGAAACCTTGCTGGAGACTGACGAAGACTTGATCCGCGGGGCAAGCGCGTTTTCCCGCGCCCTGCAGGGGCTTGGCGTTAACCAGTTTATCAGACTGGTGACGGATGCCGAATTTCTGAGCCCCGACTATATTGAAGGCCACCACGTGACGCATACGCTTAGAAATGCCGTGCGTGTTTTCCCCAGCTACTCGGATCGTTTTGTGCTGAAACGCGACAATGGCTGCTGGAAGATCACCGAACACGACAGTGCGCTGAATAATTCAAAGTGGCCCTTTGACGTGCTGAGTTTTCGCGGCCAGGACACAACATTGCGTGGCATTGAACGACAGTTCGATGATGTGCGCCGGACGGCGGCAGAGCCGTTCGTGTTGTATCAAAATTTTCTGGATGCGCTGACGATCACCCATTTGCAAAACGACATCAACGCCTATTGTGCGCTGTGCAGTTTCCCATATTCCGCCCATTGCGGAACCAAAGATACAGACGTCATTTCGATCAACGAAGTGCAGCCATTTTTTGGCATGGTATCGGAAATGATTGGCAAATATGCGATTGATGATGTCAAACGGTCCGCATCACGGGCAGAGTTCATCAGCGGTAACCGCATTTGCGGATACCATACCACAACGTACAAAAGCGGTGGCAAGGATGTCGTGGACCCCATAGGATCGCGGATGATCCTTGAGAGGGTCGGCACCAAATGGCTATTGAAATCCGTAACCAACGCCCTGTCTGATGAATGTCTGCCCTTTGAGGAATTGACCAGCACAGGCGCCCTTCTCACCTTACAGGAAATTCAGGAAAGGAACCGGGTATGACCGATTTCACTATGACCACCGATGCATCCGGCATCGCGACGATCACATGGGATGTCGCAGATAAATCAATGAATGTCATGTCGTTTGATGGGTTGGCATTGCTGGATAATCTGTTGGATCAGGCGTTGGCCGATGAGACGGTCAAAGGCATTGTAGTCACCTCAGCCAAGGATTCTTTTGCCGGCGGCATGGATCTTAATCTGCTTGCAAAAATGAAAGAGGATGCAGGCGACGATCCGGCGCGGGGTCTTTTTGAAGGCACCATGGGAATTCACAAGATGCTGCGCAAGATTGAGCTGGCAGGTATGGATGCGAAGACAAAAAAGGGTGGCAAACCGATAGCAACTGCGCTGCCCGGCACTGCTGTCGGCATCGGGCTTGAACTGCCTTTGGCCACACACCGGATATTCATGGCCGACAATCCCAAAGCCCGCATTGGCCTGCCGGAAATTCTGGTCGGGATATTCCCCGGTGCGGGCGGGACAACCAGACTGGTTCGCAAGATGGGCGCGATGGCCGCCAGCCCGTTTTTGCTGGAAGGCAAACTGGTTGGTGCGCAGCAAGCCAAATCAGCCGGGTTGGTTGATGAGGTTGTCGCCGACCCCCTGGCCGCCGCGAAAGAATGGGTATTGGCCGCAACCGATGCCGATCTGGTTAAACCGTGGGATGCCAAAGGGTATAAAATGCCCGGTGGTGCGCCCTATCACCCGGCTGGTTTTATGACATTCGTGGGGGCCAGCGCCATGGTCAATGGCAAAACCCAAGGTGTCTATCCGGCTGCCAAAGCCCTGCTTTCGGCAGTTTATGAAGGGGCTATGGTGCCCTTTGATACCGCCCTTAAGATCGAGGCGCGGTGGTTTACCAATGTCTTGATGAACCCGTCGTCCACTGCGATGATCCGGTCGCTTTTCGTCAACAAGGAAGCGCTGGAAAAAGGTGCGGTGCGGCCGTCGGGCGTTCCCGACCAGCGGGTCAAAAAGCTAGGCGTGTTGGGGGCCGGGCTGATGGGGGCCGGAATAACTTTGGTTTCAGCTTTGGCCGGGATCGAAGTGGTTCTGATTGACCGCGATCAAGCCTCCGCCGACAAGGGTAAAGCCTATTCCGCCAACTATATGGATAAGGGTATCGCGCGCAAAAAGGCGACACCGGAAAAGAAAGATGCGCTGCTGAAATTAATCACTGCGACGCCGGATTTGGACGAATTGAAAGACTGTGATCTGATCATTGAAGCGGTTTTCGAAGACCCGAAAGTCAAAGCCGAAATCACCCAAAAAGTAGAAGCGATCATCCCCGATACCTGCATCATCGCCTCGAACACCTCAACTTTGCCGATCAGCGATCTGGCCAAAGCCAGCGCACGGCGCGACCAGTTTATCGGCATTCATTTCTTTTCGCCTGTTGAAAAGATGTTGCTGGTCGAGATCATCAAAGGACGCGAAACCGGCGATCGGGCCGTCGCAAAGGCGCTCGATTATGTGCGGCAAATTCGCAAGACACCGATCGTTGTGAACGACGCACGGTTCTTTTATGCCAATCGCTGCATCATTCCCTACATCAACGAAGGTGTGCGTATGATCGCGGAAGGGGTCGCGCCTGCATTGATCGAAAATGCCGCCAAACTGGTGGGGATGCCTTTGGGCCCGCTTCAGCTTACCGATGAGACGGCCATTGATCTAGGGGCAAAAATAGCCCGCGCGACCAAGGCCGCCATGGGCGACGCCTATCCCGAAAGCCCGTCGGACGAAGTTATTTTCTGGCTGGAGGGTCTGGGACGTATGGGGCGCAAGGCCAATGGCGGGTTTTATGCCTATGATGACAAAGGAAAACGTCAGGGGCTCTGGGACGGGTTGGGCAAAAAATATCCAACGCTGGACGATCAGCCCGACCTGATCGACGTGCAGCACAGGTTGCTGTTTTCGCAAGTGTTGGAGGCCGTGCGCGCGCTGGAAGAAGGTGTGCTGATGGACATCCGCGAAGGCGACGTTGGTGCAATTCTGGGCTGGGGCTTTGCTCCGTGGTCAGGTGGCCCGCTTAGCTGGCTGGATATGATCGGCGCAGAATATGCGGCGGAACGGTGCGATCAATTGGTGGCAGCGCATGGCGAAAGATTTACCTGCCCCGATTTGCTGCGCGACATGGCGAAAAAGGGCCAAAGCTTTTATGAACGCTTTGGCGACGCCGCATCGGCGGCTTGATCGCAATCGCGAAAAAGGGGGCCAGTTCGGTCCCCTTTTTCGGCATTTTTTTGTCGATGTACGCAGGCAGCGCAAAACCGCGCTTAGCAGTTTCCGACCATGGCCACGGATTGGGTGTATTCGTCGCCCATCTGATCTTCCAGATCCAGACATTCGACCAAAAACGTGGCATCGTGCATGTTCAGCACTTCGTAGGTGGGCGACCTATCTGACAGCATGTCGTCAAGCTGAATGACCGGCCGTGGGCAATGGACCAGAAATCCGCCTTCGGTATAGATCACCTCTTCGTTTTCAAAGTATAGCGTGATCATTGTTGTCTGATAGTCAGGCGGGCAGCGAAAAATCCCGTGAAATCCATCCAGCGCTTCGGCTGGAATAACGGCAAAGGGATCGCCGTGTACGTCCATAGCGGCCTGGCTTTCGACCATCACGCCCTGCTCGGGCAATAAGGTCAGATCAGTGCGGTTGCCCAAAACGCCCAAAGGCACATAGACCGGCCACTGGTGCATAGGAACATCGGTCGCATCGACCCACAGGGCTGTTTGACGAATTGCAACGATCTTTTGCATGTTGTTGTCAAAGGTCAGGACGCTGTCGCCAACGGCCAATGCTTCGACGGCGCGCCAGCCCAAATTTGATGCAACCCGTGTGCCCGTGGACAGGCCATGGGATACAGGGATCATGCCATTGTGGCGGGCGTCCGAACGCTCGGAACCAGTCGTCAACCCGAGGGCCGATTTTGATTTCCATACACTCATGCGCCGTTTTCTCCGTGATTACGCCGGTTTGGCCGGTTAACTACGTTATTAGTATATCTACCTAGACCGATGCTCATGTCGCCGGTTGGTCGAGATTTTGTTCGAATTGAGGCATTACCGGCGACTTTGGATACAATCCACGCTGAAACCTAAAAATTTGCACCAGGATGGGGACAAAATTTGAAAAGTGAGTCTCGCAAGCCACAAATTGCCGACTATTTTCAATGAATACGGGGGGATGCGGGGCGAAGCTGTGCTAAATACGGAGAGATGTTCTTAGCCATCAAACCTATAGTTGAACCGGGCAATGTCCCGCGCACATAGATCTGACACAATTTCAGCCAACTCTGTGGTGTAGTAGGATCGGAAATCGGGATGGCGATCAGATCGGTTTTCGTGACCTAAAGTGATCTCAAAACCCAAATGTTCTTCAAGCGATGCAGCGTCTTTGGCAAAATGTTCAATGCGGATGTAGGCGTCGCATCGTTCTTGTCCATTTGCGTCGCGCATATAGATGGCGGCAGGCGTGGATCTTAGACTGTGTTGGATTGGCTCAAGCCGTAAAAACGCATCAAAGTCATTGTCCCTGGCCATTTGGACCGATGGGTGGGCAAAGGATTGCGTGCGCAGCCAATGGTAGTAGCTAACCACCCTGTCCCAAGGGTTTCTGACCAGGGTAAAACAAAACATCTGTGCGATTTCATCAGGGCTGATCAATCCGTCGATATCGCGCAGGGTAGAGTGTTTCCACAAACGACCGCGGGCTTTGGCATCGCGCAGCTTTCGCCGACGTTGGGCCGCCTTTGGCGTATCACCCATCATGATATCGTCTTTCATCGCCCGTGCCTCAAGGCTTAACGCCAGTGATGTTCCGCCGGTTTTGGGGATGTGGACAAATATAAAACGTCGACCGCGGCTGATTATCATCCTGGCACGCTATCTGCTGGCCGTCTGTCTTGCCAAGGGGTTTTCACTGCCCGCGCGACCGCACTGCAATAATGCCCCCTGAGACGGCGATGAACACGACGCCCAACATTTGCATCGACGAGATTTCCTGACCCATTATTACCCATCCAAAAAACGGACCGAAGATCATGATCGAATACTCTAGAACAGATACTTGGCTGGCTTCGCCAAACTGATAGGCACGGATCAAAAACCCAACACCTAAGACAGACACAAAGGCTTGCAACAATATCAGATGTGCAACATCCCAGAATGGCCAGACCCAGCCGCGCAGCAAAAATCCGGCTCGGCCTTCCGGGACCATTGGGGCAAGGAAATCCAAAGAAATCAACGCCAGGAAACCTATGATTCCCTGGACTAACATAATCCCGAAAAGCAGAGTGACTGTGCTTTCTCCTGTGCACAGGGTGCGCGTGGCGATGGATCCGCAGGCGTAAAAGAACCCTCCGGCAACTGGCAGCAGGATGATCCATCCTGGGAAACCATCCTGCAAACCCAACACCAAAAGTGTGCCGGAAAACCCTATAATCACGGCCAATACACGCCATTTGCCAATCGACAACCGCAACACAAAGGCGCTGATCAACATGACAAATATTGGCGATGTGAACAGCCCCGCCAAAGACTGGGCAATCGGCAAAAACGCAAGCGATCCAAAATAGCACAACATCCCAATGGCCGTCAAAACACTGCGCACTGTGACCGCCCAAAGGCGCCGCGGTCTTATTGGCCCATATCCCAGTCGCGACAACAGCCAGACAAAACCCATGGCTGGAACGGAGCGGCACGCCAGAAACTGCCAAACGCTCACCGTTTCGGCAATCACGGCCACATAGATGTCGACAAACCCCAGCAACAACATTGCGCCCAGCATGTTGGCAGCCGCATACAGGGGCCGCGTTGATGACAAATTGTCGATCGGTGGCAAAACAGTTCGTTTTTCAAATTCCATATCTCTGGCATATCGTTCTATGGTTCGAACGCAAGGATTCTGCAGATCATCGGGGGGGTGAATTTACCATGGGTTGGATGGAAGACGAGGCCGGGCTGGACAAATGCGCGGCGAACTATGTACCTTTGACGCCGCTTTCACATTTGAACCGCGCCGCGCATGTCTTTGCCGACCGAACGGCCGTGATCTATGGCAACCACCGTGTCAGCTATGCTGAATATCATGACCGTTGCACGCGGTTGGCTTCTGCTTTGGTGGCGATGGGCGTGCAATCGGGCGACGTCGTGGCAACGCTGATCCCTAACCTGCCCGCTCAGGCCGAGGCGCATTTTGGCGTACCTGCCTGTGGCGCCGTGTTGAACACCATCAACATCCGGCTCGATGTCGATACGGTGACCTATATTTTTGAGCATGGCGGCGCCAAAGTTGTGCTGGTGGACACGCAGTTCATCGCATTGGCCGAAGCCGCTGCCGACAATATGGATGGTGCAAAGCCAATTCTGATCGAAGTGCCTGATGCATCTGCAGGCTATCCTGCAACAGGACGCCACCAAACTTACGAGGATATCTTAGCCGCTGCCGATCCGGCCTTTGCCTGGGTCATGCCCGATGATGAATGGGAAAGTATTTCGCTGAACTATACATCGGGCACCACCGGGCGACCCAAAGGTGTGGTCTGCCACCACCGGGGGTCGTATATGATGACCATGGGCACCGTGATCAGCTGGCGCATGCAGTTGCACCCCGTTTTCATGGCGATTGTCCCCTTGTTTCACTGCAATGGCTGGAACCATACGTGGATGATGCCGGTGATTGGCGGCACGTTGGTCTGTTGTCGCGACGTGACGGCAGATGCAATTTATAATGCGATAGCGGATGACGGCGTGACACATTTTGGGGGTGCTCCGATTGTGCTGAACATGCTTGTGAATGCACCAGAAGAAACGAGGCGCAGCTTTGAACATGTGGTTGAGGTGTTTACCGCAGGCGCCCCGCCTGCCCCGGCGACGCTGTCCAAGATCGAAGCATTGGGGTTCAACATCACCCAGGTTTACGGTCTGACCGAAACCTATGGTCATGTGACCGAATGTATCTGGCGTGCCGAAGAATGGGACGACCGACCCGCCCCGGAAAAAGCCGCCATCAAGGCGCGTCAGGGCGTGGCCTTTCCGATGATGGAACATATCACTGTAATGGATGACCAGATGCACCAGGTGCCGATGGATGGCCAAACCCAAGGCCAGATTGTCATTCGCGGCAATTCAGTGATGAAGGGCTATTACAAAGATCCTAAGGCCACCAAGGACGCCTTTCAGGGGGGGTACTTCCACTCGGGCGATCTGGCGGTGCAACACAGCGATGGCTACATACAAATTTCGGACCGCGCCAAAGACATCATTATCTCGGGCGGGGAAAACATCAGCTCGGTCGAAATCGAAGGCGTGCTGATGGGGCACCCAGATGTGCTGTTGGTTGCCGTTGTGGCCAAACCGGATGACAAATGGGGCGAAGTGCCTTGCGCCTTTGTTGAGCTGAAACCAAACGCCGCGCCGGACGCAGCGGGTCTGATCGCCTTTACCCGTGAGGTTTTGGCAGGGTTCAAAACGCCAAAGCAGATCGTGTTCCAGGATTTGCCCAAAACATCCACTGGCAAAATCCAGAAATTTGAACTTCGCAAGTTGGCGCAGGCCCTTTAGTGTAAGCGCCATTGCTGCGCGGGTAAGTCGTGTTAAGGTGGGTAAAAAAATACCGGCCCTGGCAGTGAAAATGATCCGATGACCGCCCTTACCAAATACGCACGCCTTGAAGCGACTGGTCTGTGGCGCGCGTCGCCGGATGATCAACGACGCGAAGTTGTCGCCTCGATCGGGGATGCGACGTTGATGATCACTGATCTGACGGATCAAGCGCTGGCGCATTGGTCTTTGGCGGCGGTCAATCGCAGCAACTCAACTGACTACCCGGCGGTTTTTCATCCCGATGGTGATCCGGGCGAAACCCTTGAATTGCCCGAAGCCGAAGCCGAGATGATTGAGGCGATTGAGACCTTACGGCGGGCCGTTGAAAAAACCAGACCCCACCCCGGAAGGTTAAGATGGCTTGGTGTTTTGGCATCTGTTTCGGCGGTCGCGGCTGTGGGATTTTTCTGGGTTCCCGGCGCGTTGATTGACCACGCGATCTCGGTTGTGCCGGATGTAAAGCGCGCGGAAATCGGCACGGCATTGTTGGCCCGGATTGAGCGGCTGTCGGGCGCGCCATGTGCAGATTCTGCCGGCAAACGCGCGTTGGCCACCCTGTCTGGCAGGCTGGATGCCGGGACGCTTACAATACTACCCGATGGCATCGCCACCAGTCTTAGTCTGCCCGGCAACCATACATTGTTGAACCGCGCATTGGTCGAGGATTTCGAAGAACCTGACGTGATCGCGGGATATGCTCTGGCCGAGGCTACTTTGCGACGCAGCAGTGACCCATTGCGGGACTTGCTGTCTGTCAGTGGCGCATGGGCCAGTTTTCGATTGTTGACCACCGGCAATCTGGAAAGCAGCATCCTGGATAGCTATGCTGAATTTTTGTTAAAAACACCGCGTCCGATCCCTGACAGCGTGGCCCTGCTTGAAACCTTTCAGGCGGCTGAATTGCGCAGTACCCCCTACGCCTATGCACGCGATGTGACTGGCGAGACGGTTCTGGACCTGATCGAGGGCGACCCAATGGCCGGGCAGCCACCCGCGCCACTTCTCAGCGATTCAGACTGGCTGCGGCTGCAAAGCATTTGCGGCGGCTAAAGTCCGAGACTATTTGCGTACAAATGCGTCCGCATAGCCTGCCGCCTGAACCCGGGACAACGCCGTGCGCAAATCACGATCACTGCCGAACGGGCCGGTGACCAGTGTTTGGTATGCCTTGCCGCCCCGGGTGAATTTCCGAACTTTGACCGGCAGGCCGACCTTTTGTATCCGCGCAACCGTCGCACGCATATTCGCGGTTCTTGCATATGTCCCAATCTGAACATAGCGTCCATTTGCGATTGAAACTTTCGCCGGTGCTGCCGGTTTTGAGCGCGATGAGATCACCGGTTGGGCGGCTCGGCGATTGCGCACAACCCGTTTCGCCAGCTTTCCGTCGATCCGTACAATAGTAACCTTGCCCAATTCGCGCCGTTGGGTTGCGGCATCCGTATAGGGATATACCAGCGCGATTTTTGCAGTCAGGTCCTGCCCGGTGCTTTGATCGACCAGACGTCTGGGCACGGTCGATGTCCAGACTAACTTGGTTTGTGCGATACCTGTCAGCGATTGCTCGGCGCGACGTGGGTTCAAACGGTCGTCTTCCCACACGGGCGCGTACCCTTTTGGAGTTTTGATTGTGCCGGTGTTTTGACGCGCAATATAAACGTGCTTTGGCAGCACACGGGTTGCGCCGCTGATTGTGCCCTGGACGGCACCATCAATCGTGCTGGTTTCATAGACAATTCCGGCGGGTTGCGCGGCGCGAACGGTTCGGCGGCGCACCGGCTTTTTGGTGGGGGCAACGCGCGCGGCCTGCGCTGTGGTTTTTTTGGCAGGGGCCGCGTCGGTACCATCGGGTTTTATCTCAACGAGGTCCGTGGCCGGGGGTTGTTTCGGCGCTGCGGCAGCAACCGGTCCTGCCAGCGACGGTTCAAATCCACATAGCACTTTGCGGTCGCGTGACACTCTGGGCACCCATGTGACGAGGCCGTCAATGCCCGCACGGATATAGGCGCATCCGGCGCTGTCGATATACTGTTTGCCCGCGTATGAGCTGGGTGGATACTCTTTCGGGCCTTGATCGCGCCTAAGCGTCTGCGCTTCAGCCGTCTGTGCGACAACTGCAACTGCCAATGACAAGACAATAATACATCCGAAAATAAATCTGTTCAGCAACATCATACAGGCCCCACACCAAGTGTGTTAAGGGTGCCTCATGCGCCCGCCCGAGTAAAGCACTGCCGCCCAAAACGCGCCGATCAAAGACTTTTATTTGGTGCCAAACATCCGATCCCCGGCATCGCCAAGACCGGGTACGATATATCCAACATCATTCAGGCATTTATCCACAGAAGCAGTGACAATAGGCACATCGGGATGGGCCTCTTTCATTCGGGCGATTCCCTCGGGCGCGGCCAGCAGACACAAGAACCGCAGGTTCGTCGCACCCGCCTGTTTCAGCAGATCAATTGCCGCGACCGAACTGTTTCCGGTGGCCAGCATCGGATCAACTGCGATCACAAGACGGTCTTCCAGTGCTTCAGGTACTTTGAAATAGTACTGCACAGGTTTAAGCGTCTCTTCATCTCGGTAGAGGCCAACAAATCCGACACGCGCAGACGGGATCAGTTCCAGCACGCCATCCAGCAACCCGTTTCCAGCCCTAAGTATCGAAATCAGCGCCAGTTTTTTACCATCCAGCGTCGGCGCGTCCATCGTTTCCATCGGCGTTTCGATGCATTTCGTTGTCATCGGCAACCCGCGCGTCACCTCATAGGCCAAAAGTTGGCTGATTTCACGCAACAGCTGCCGAAACACTGCCGTGGATGTATCGCGGTCCCGCATCAATGTCAGTTTATGTTGCACCAATGGGTGATCAACGACAGTCAGGTGTTCGGACATTTGGCAGGTTCCTTTGCTGGTTACAGCGTTTTGCCGCGAATGTCCCCGCGCCGCAACCTCTCGCTTCAAGCCCAAGCATCAAATCGCACAGTTTGCGCGGCGCGACTAGGGGTGTTCGACGTTCAAATGACGCGCAACAATGTGCGCAACATCGCGAAACCCGATATGCCCTATCGTCCCTGACCCAAGGCCCGCGATCAAAACAGGCACCCGCTCACGCGTGTGATCAGTGCCCGCCCATGTCGGGTCATTTCCATGATCTGCGGTCAGGATCAGAATGTCGCCGTTGCGCAGTTTGCCCAGAACTTTACCAATCTCAACGTCAAACCATTCCAACGCGCGCGCATATCCGGACACGTCACGGCGATGCCCATAAAGACTGTCAAATTCAACGAAATTGGCAAAGGTAAAACTGCCCTCTTGCGCGGTTTCGACCAGATCGTGCAGATGTTGCATCAAAACATCGTCTGGGCCTTTGCGCAGCTCATCTATACCCTGCATCGAAAAAATATCTCCAATTTTTCCAATAGCATAAACGCGCCTTCCCGCATCTTGTAGCCAATTGGTCAACACCGGAGCCGGCGGATTAATGGCAAAATCACGCCTGTTTGGCGTGCGTTTGAAGCCGCGCGCCTCGTCCCCAACAAATGGCCGCGCAATCACCCGCCCGACCTTCTTTTCGTGCAGCTTAGGGGCAATCGCCGCGCATAGATCCAAAAGCCGCTGCAATCCAAAAGTCTCCTCATGCGCTGCAATCTGGAACACGCTGTCGGCGGAGGTATAGCAAATCGGCCGGCCACTTCGCATATGTTCAGCACCAAGTGATTCGATGATCGCGGTGCCGGGCGCATGACAATTACCCAATATCCCTGCGGTCCCGGCCGATTTCGCGACGTACTCCACCAAATCTGCGGGAAAAGAATTTGTTTCATCCTTAAAGTAATGCCAGGCCCACGGAACCGGCAGACCTGCCAATTCCCAATGCCCCGACGGGGTGTCCTTTCCAATGGAGGTTTCCGTCGCTGCCCCCCACATCCCGGTCAAGTCGCATTCCAGCGCTGTCAAGTTTAGTCCGCTGGCCAATTCCACCGCCCGTCCAATACCCAAAGCAGCAAGGTTCGGCACTTTCATCGGGCCGCTGCGACCACCGTCTGCCCGACCGTCATCACAGGCTTGCACGATATGGCCAAACGTATTTGCGCCCGTATCCGCCAGATCGCCATTGAAAAACGCGCCCGCATCGGGGGCGCCGCCTATGCCAACTGAATCCATAACCGCAAGAAATGCCCGCGCCATCATCCTACCCTTTCATGAATGAGTTCCGGAACTGCAGGTTTCTTGCCGGATATTGATATGGCTTTATGCACCTTTTCCGCAGCTTGATCTGCTGCCGTCGGGCGCGCTGCATGCACAACCGCTACCGATTGCCCCTTTGAGACTTTCTCACCCAATCGCACCACCGACGACAGTCCGACAGCTGGGTCGACCACATCGCTCTCAACACGGCGGCCACCGCCCAAATCTACCACCGCCAGCCCCAGAGCCTCACCATTGATGGCGCCCACATAGCCCGATTTTGGCGCCAGAACCTCACGGATCACCGGTGCTTCGGGTAAAAATCTCTGCCAGTTTTCGACAAATTCAACCGGTCCGCCCAATCCCGCAACCATTCGGCCAAATCGTTCAGCTGCCCGTCCATCCTGAAGGGCCGCCGCAATGGCTTTTTCGCCCGTTTTTATATCCTTGGACAGACCCGACTTTGCCAGCAAAACGCCCCCCAAGGCAGCTGACAACGCCAATATCGCTCCTGTGGTCTGACCGGTCAGAACCCGCATCACTTCCGCCACTTCCAACGCATTGCCCAGACTTGGAACAACAGGTTGGCTCATGTCGGTTATCAAAGCCGCAGTTGGACAACCCACAGCATTTGCCGTCCGGGTCAATGCCTGCGCCAACGCTTGTGCCCCAGACATATCTTTCATAAATGCGCCACTGCCAACCTTGACATCAAGCACCAGACCATCCAGCCCCGCCGCTAATTTTTTTGATAAGATTGAGGCAGTTATCAGCTCCAGACTATCAACCGTCGACGTCACGTCACGTACCGCATAAAGCCGCCGATCAGCCGGTGAGATGTCAGCACTGGCCCCGACAATTGCGCAGCCCGCATGAGCGACGACATCGCGAAACCGATCCTCTTGCACGCCGGTTTGCAATCCCGGAATCGCTTCCAGTTTATCGAGCGTACCGCCGGTATGGCCAAGGCCCCTGCCGGAAATCATTGGAACAAATGCACCACATGCCGCCAATGCAGGCGCCAAAACCAAGGACACACAATCGCCCACGCCGCCCGTTGAATGCTTGTCCAACACCGGCCCGTTCATATCCCAGTGCAACACGCGCCCACTGTCACGCATTGCCAACGTCAGGGCCACACAACCGGCATCATCCAACCCATTCAGGCATACGGCCATCGCGAATGCACCGGCTTGCGCATCACTGACCGCCCCGTCCGCCAACCCTTGGGCCATCCACTCCAGTGCTTTCGCATCGGGGACTTTACCCCGCCGCAACTGGGCAATAATATCGCGTGCATTCATTCGATCACCCCTCAAAATGCGCCACGCCAAAGGCGCCGGGCAACAATTCCGCCAGGGTCGCGGTCTGTTCAATTCCGCCCGTTGTCGCCATCGTCACAACGACACCCTGCGCCCCAAACTCTGCTAACTTTTGCCGACATCCGCCACAGGGCGTCACCGGCATTGGCGAGCCTGCGACCACATAGACCTCGGAAATTGTCGTGTCCCCAGCAGCAACCATCGCAGCGATCGCACCGGCTTCGGCACATGTCCCTTCGGGATATGCGACGTTCTCTACATTGCACCCCACATAGATCTTTCCCGATGTCGCACGAATGGCCGCACCAACTTTGAACTTTGAATAGGGTGCATACGCATTTTCCCGCACCGCAATACTTGCCTGTTTTAACGTCATTTTAATGCTCCGCATTTCTACAGGCTGCCACACCCGGCTCTGCGCTGCATCTTGCGTCCACTGCCCCCAATTGACAAGCGGCCCTCAGCTTCCAATTGGTTCAAATATCGCGGGGTATGGGGCAGCGC
>JBAUHN010000434.1:0-4002 GCA_049680295.1 Sulfitobacter sp. | reverse complement strand
AAGGTACTCGGAGCCTACCATGAGCTCGTCTTCCATCCACTTTTCAACCGATGCGCGTGTGCCTTCGGAGATTTCAAAACGAACCGGCTTCTGCGTTTTGCTTTGCAACACCGAAGCTCGTTCCTTGATCTGGCCGGACGCCATCACGTCGACGACTTTCATCTTCACGAGATCGCAGCCACGCAGTTTGCTGTCGATTGCCATGTTGAACAGCGCGAGGTCTCGATGGTTCTCGGCGAGTTCAAGTCGAACACGGATTGCCCAGACGTGTTTTGGTTTCAGTGGCCGTTTTTGCCCGACGATGCGCCCCTTGTTCCAAGCCGGGCGAAGTGCGCGAATGGCCGGTAAGTTTGGTGTTTCCATGACTGATCCTCCGATCCGCCATGCCCTCCCCAACGACAACCCGACGTTGACGATGCCACCATATCACTGGTTGCTGCGTCGCATCCGAGGTCGGCTTCGAGCCCGACCCCGCCATTGTTGTTTCGTGCTGCGCGCGCACGCAGCGTAAAAAATGCCGCGTTTGCGAGAGACTTGGAGCCATTGCACAGCGGAAAGACCGGTCATTCATGCCGACCGCAGCGAGGATCAGATGTCGAATTCACAGGTTGCGGGGCTTTGCATGCTTTGGTAGCCGCGAAGCCAATGGCTGTCTTTACATGGATGCAATCGCCGCAAACGATAGCATCGACAGATACCAGACGTTCGTCGCATTGGCTAAACTCTAGAGATGCAACTCGTAAGCTGACGCTAGCTATCTGATGTGACCGAGCTGTATTGAATTCGCTACGAAGAACAGCATTGCGGCAAGAAGCTCCGTAGGATCAAATAAGACTGTGCTCTTTAGTGTCATTAATTGAGTGAGCATGATCACAATGGTCTAAATGAGTCCTGAATAGCAGAGATCCCATGAAGAACTTTGACCAGTCCGAAGCGATAGACCTAGAAAGCGATCTGAACCCCACGTATTTCCGACAGCTATCAACGCTTGGAAAGCGGGCTTCCTTTGAAGCTGGTAGCCACATTTTTTATCAGGGAGAAGACGCTGGTTACGTGTTCTTGCTGACGGATGGGTCGCTCAAGACTACGCGGTCAGATGACAAAGGACATGACACACTTTTGAAAATTCATCAGGTAGGCAGCCTTGTCGGGCTGTCTGCGTTGCGCCCAAAAGCGGCGAGGGATGCGAATTGCATCGCAGTCGACCACGCAGAGGTCCGCAGGTTTGGCCGAGCAGAGTTTTTCAACCTGATGCGCAGGGACGGGGAACTTGGCATCCTGCTGGTCCAAATCCTTTTGAAGCGGCAACAGCTTCTGCATTCACGTGTTAGCGACGTGACCGGATTAAGCGTTGAGCAAAGGCTGGCGCGTGTTATTGTGCAAATGCATCTTGAACTTGACGCAAGTGTGCATTCAGCCGAGCAGGTGACGCTTCGCATATCGCACGAAGACCTAGCCGCATTGGTTTTTTCCAGACGCCAGTACATCACCGCAATTCTGGGCAAGTTTGTGGCATCCGGGTTGATCGAGAACAAGCGTCAGCAGCTTCGTGTGCTCGATGTGGAACGGCTTCTGATGGTCGTTTCGGTTTAGCTTACCGCGTCTCTATGGATGTAAAAGTCGTGGTATTTTTCTGAATGTCAAATTCTTGACATACGGTCTGTTCTGATTCCGCTAATCTCTTAGGCAGTAACTGTTGAAGAACACCTTGCCCCGACGTGCTGATTTCCATGGGGCGCATCAATATTTTCTTACTGGAAAACCCGCACGGAGGTCTGTGCGGCAAAATAAAGGTTTTGCCTGCTGATGAGACTTGAGCAAAAAGTAGTGATCGTGACAGGGGGCGGACGCGGCATTGGTGCTGCGATCTGCCAAGCATTTGCAAACGAAGGTGCGCTTGTTGTTGTCGCTGATATCAACGAAGACAATGCGAAAAGCGTTGCCGAGAAAATCGGCGGTCAGACCATGGGCGTAGCGCTTGATGTCCGCAGCCCCGAAGGTGCTGCCGGCATGGCCAAGAGCGTGGTGGAGAAGTTTGGCCGGATCGACGTCCTGATGAACAACGCAGGCGCCCGCGTGATCAAGGGCTTGATGCAGCACACGCAGGAAGACTGGCAGCTGATGCTCGATATCAACCTGACCGGTCCTTTCACATGCTCTCAGGCAGTTCTGCCGCAGATGCTGAAGCAGAAATCAGGGAACATTATCAATGTTGCCTCCATCGCCAGTTTCATGGGGCGTCCGAACAGAGTTGCCTATGTGGCGGCAAAGTCTGGCGTCCTTGGTCTGACACGCGCGATGGCCGCAGATTTGTCAGGCAAGAATATTCGCGTGAACGCGATTGCGCCTGGTATGGTGGCATCTCCGTTTAACCAGAGCTTTGCCGAAGCCGAGGATACCGGTCCTGCTTGGGCCTCCGAAAACCTGATTGGCCGATGGGGCCAGCCCGAGGACATCGCCGGTGCGGCAATTTTCCTTGCTAGTGATGAATCGAGCTTCATCAACGGATCTGAAATCAAGGTCGAAGGTGGTTGGTTGGCAGCGCGATCACGCTCGGGCGAGGAACCCATTTGGGATGAATGACCAGTTTTGACGACCCCAAAACGAACGACCGGACGACCGGCATTTACGACACCATGATTAGGGAGGAATATCATGTCACTAAAGTATGTAAGCGAGCGTATTTCCAGACGCGATCTATTGCGAGTAGCAGGTAGATACGGCATTTCATCAACGTTGCTTGGCGGCGCTGCAGTAACCGGCGCGTTAACGCTGCCGGAGTTGGCAGAAGCTGCGGAATCCACATATGAAAAGCGGTTCTCGAAACCCGCCAAACACACGCTCAAATTCGGCGCATCCGGATTTAACGCACGCAATCTGCTGATTGAACGTGCGGGATGTCTTGAATTTGCACGGGACCTCGAGGAACGAACAGACGGTGAAATCCGTGTTGAGTTCATCGGTGACAACCAGATCTGCGGTCAACTTTCTTGCGTTGAAAAAACGCAGCAGGGCATTGTGGATATGTATGCGGCGTCTACTCAAAACTCAGCTGCGGGGGCACCTTACTACAACGTGCTCGACTATGCTTACCAGTTCCCAACGCGCGCCTCGCTGTATTACTTCCTGTACCATCCGAGGAGCGAGCAACTGTTGAGAGAGCCGCTCCGTAAAAGGCATGGTTTGCACTTCTTGTTCTCAGTTGCCGAGTTGCGCGGATTGAACATGGGTTTGAGCTGGGCAGATCGCCCTGATGTTACCAAGCTGGAAGAGCTTTTTGGCACCAAGAACCGGGTCACCGGAACTCAGTTGGGCCGTATTGCAATGGATCTGCTCAATCTCAACCCGGTGCCAATCGCATGGGAGGAAACTCTCGACGGATTGAAGCAGGGATTGATTGACGGTGCCGAGACTTGGTCTTCTGCTGTGGCTTACGCAAATATGTCGCCAGTTGTCAGTCAAGTGATCGATCTGCGGTTCTTCTCTGGGTTTGAGCATACGGCAATGAAAGCCGACGTGTTCGATGGCTTGGAGCCACATCTGCAAGATGCGGTCATGGAATCAGCCTATTTCACCCAAGCCTTGATCCAGGGCGCGCATGAAGCGTCACTGGTCAATACTGTGGGTGCATCTGTGCCCCAACTTCCTGGGACAATTTTTGCTGAACACGGAACCCGGTATGTGCCACTCTCGGACGCTGAACGTGAAAAGGCTGCATTGATGTCCGCACCCGAGCACGTTCCAGAACCGTGGGAGCAGTGGCGTGAGCGCATCAACGGATGGTCAGGCGGTCTTGATACGTACACGGAAATTCACGGGATCGCCCGCGAAATTCCGTCAGATATGTTGGTCGAGAACGTCGAACCCCGTCGCTGGTGGCGTGGTTAAAGCTGACCTATCTTGAGATCCAGAAAGATGCATAAAAGGTTGGGAGGCGCTCTCGTAGTGTCTCCCAATAGGAAGCCGCTGGGTCAGTTGACAAGCAGATGGACAGTCCAACTC
>JBAUHN010000433.1:0-3976 GCA_049680295.1 Sulfitobacter sp. | reverse complement strand
ATACTGGGGTGGCTGTTGTTGAATGAGGCGGTTGGCCTCAAAGTGTGGATCGCATTGGGATTGGTTGCCGTGGGCATTTACTTGATCAACCGGCGGCCCCGGCTGCCGACGCCTGCGCAATGAGTATTTCCGGAAGGGTGAAGCGTAAACGCGTCTTGCCGGACATCTGAGCCATTTGTTTCTGTCTGAAATCCTGGGTTTCAACCCGGTCAGGTGCCGCAAAACGTGGCGGGAACGATCTGGTCTTTTGTGGGCGCGCGCCTCAGGTCGTCATCTGTTGTGCCGTAAGGATCGGCCAATGCGGCGTTCAGGCGCTTGAAGGGCGCGAAATCACCGGCGACGGCGGCGGCGATCATTTCCTCGATGCGATGATTGCGCGGGATGATTTTCGGGTTGGCTGCCCGCATCGTCGATTTGGCGTCCGGCGCGTGGGTGAGGCGCGCTTGCCAGTCAGCGGTCCAGGCCTCAAAAGCGTCACGGTTAACGAACTGGTCTGTGGCCGTCCCGCGTGCCAAAGCATCAAAACTATTGGTGAAATCAGCGCCATCGGTCTGCATCAGGTCAAACAACCGCTCGATCAATGCCTGATCCCCGTCTTTTGGCTCGGAAATCCCGATTTTGGCGGCAAAGCGGCGCAGCCAGGCGTCCTGGATCTGTTGTGGCATGGCGTGGATGATCTCGGTTGCCTCTTCTAGGGCTGCACCCTTGTTGTCCATTTGCTGCAACAGCGCTGTGGCAAATTGCGCCATGTTCCAGACAGCAATATTAGGCTGGTTAGCATAGGCATAGCGACCTTGCTGGTCGATGGAGCTAAAGACGCGGCCCATGTGAAACCCGTCCTGAAAGGCACAGGGGCCGTAGTCGATGGTCTCACCGGAAATCGCACAATTATCGGTGTTCATCACGCCGTGGACAAAGCCAAAGGACATCCAGGCAGGGATGAGATTTGCCTGAGCGGTACAGACGTGACGCAGCAGGTCCAACGGGCCTTTTGCATCTGGCGCATGGCGGGCGATGGCATAGGTTGTCAATTGACGTAAGTGATCAACCTGGCCCCGGTGGGCAAAGACCTGAAAGGTGCCGACGCGTAAATGGCTGGCAGCCACGCGGGTCAGAACAGCGCCGGGCAGGCGGGTTTCGCGCAAGATGTCTTCGCCGGTCAGGGTTGCGGCCAACGCGCGCGTGGTCGGCACGCCAAGCGCATGCATGGCCTCGGACACGACATATTCGCGCAATACCGGCCCGAGCCATGCGCGCCCGTCGCCCATACGTGAATAGGGGGTGGGGCCAGAGCCTTTGAGCTGGATGTCGCGGCGCAGCCCGTCGCTGCCCACAATCTCGCCCAGCAGGATGGCGCGCCCATCGCCCAATTGCGGATTGTAAGTGCCAAATTGGTGACCTGCGTAAAGCTGGGCCAGTGGTTCCGCGCCATCAGGAACCCTGGTGCCGGAAAAGATTTCAGTGCGTTCGGTATCCGTTGCATCAGACAGGCCCAATACCTGACCAAGTTCGGTGTTATACGCGATCAGCTGCGGCGCGCGCACCGGTGTGGGCGCCAACGCGCTATAAAAAGCGGAAGGAAGCCGGGCATAGGTGTTGTCAAATGATGCGTTCAATCCCATGGCACCGATATAGGGGCCGCAACACCAAGGCGCCAGTGGCTTGGCCTTTGCGTCACATCAGAATTTGCGGGTCATCAGATGGTATTTTGGGCGCGCGGTAAAACCGGCCCGTGCATAGAGCCGCTTTGCCACCGCATTGTCATCGGCCACTTCGAGGTGCAGTGCCTTTAACCCGGCGGAGGCCAGCGTTTTAGGCAAGCTCATCAGAGTTTCGGTGGCAACCCCGCGCCCACGCACGCCGGGGCGGATGTAGAGTTCATCAACAAACCCATCGAGCCCGCCAAATTCGACCGACCAGCCAAAACAAATGACGATATAGCCAATTGGCGCACGGGCCGGACCGATCAGATAGGCGGCCCCATGCGGGATGCCCTCCAGCAAGGGCGCCAGCCCGGCACGGCGTTTTTCGGGGGCCAAGGTGATTTCCGCCTCGGCGTGGTAGGCTGCCACCAGCGCGTCAAGTTGGTCAATGTGATCGGCGGTGGCGAGGATGAGGGCAGCGCTCATAGCCGGGCCAACCGATCTGTCAGCAGGTCAAAAAAACCATCCGCATCCAGATCGCCAATGAAGGTGGCATTTGGCGTGCGATCCGTGACGCCCCACCAGTCGGCCACGGTCATGCCCATGGTCAGTTCCGAGGTGGTTTCAATCTCGACGTTGATATGACGGCCTGTGAACAAGTCAGGGCGCAGCAGATAGGCGGTCACGCAAGGGTCATGCAGCGGCGCGCCGGGGGTGCCGTATTTATCCTTATCAAAGCGTTCGAAGAAATCGGTCATCTGTGCAACGGCGATACCGACTGGGGTGCCCAGATTGCGAAACGCATCATTGCGGGCTTTGGTCACCAGCGCCTTGTGGGTCACGTCCAATGGCATGGCGACGATCTTGATACCTGATTTGAAAATGATATCAGCGGCTTGCGGGTCAACGTAGATGTTGAATTCAGCCGCGGGCGTGATGTTGCCAACTTCGAAATAGGCGCCGCCCATCAGGACGATTTCCTGAATGCGCGCCGCAATATCGGGGGCCTTTTGCAGCGCTGTGGCGATATTGGTCAGCGGGCCAAGGGCGCATAGGGTGACCGTGCCCGCGTCATGGGCGCGCAATGTGTCGATGATGAAATCGACAGCATGGCCGTCCGCCAACGGCGTCTTAGGGGCGGGCAAATCAGGTCCGTCCAAACCGGTTTTACCGTGCACATGTTCTGCTGTGACCAATGCACGCCCCAAAGGGCGGTCGCAGCCTGCATAAACCGGCACCTGCGGCTGACCGCCAAGTTCGCAGATTTTCAGCGCGTTTATCGCCGTCAGGTCCAGTGGTACATTGCCGGCGACAACTGTCAGGGCCAGCACGTTAATGGCCTCGGGGGATGCGAGCGCCAGCAGAATGGCAACGGCATCGTCTTGTCCGGGATCGGTGTCGAGGATAATTTTACGCGGTGACATGGAGGGCCTTTCGTGAAGGGACGCGGCGCTTGCAAGGCAAGATTACATCGTTCATAAATCCATTTATGAGGCGGGCGCAACGCGGATACTGCGTGTCGCGCACAAAACCAGCGGTAAACGGCATAAGACCGATCCGCAGAGCAACACAAGCAGCACGGGGAAAATCCGGCAATGTCGGGATCGGTGCTGCGCAAGGCAAAAGCAGAGATACGGGCATGGCTACCAAAGCAGAACCTGTGGCGAACGCAGTGATGGACGCAAAAATGCGCGAAATCTGGGCGAGTATCGAAAAGCCCTGGGTGCGCCGTATCCTGCGCAACAGCCTGCCGCCGACCCGGGCGCAGTCTATGGGGTGTGATTTCATTTTGCACCCCAAAGACAATTTCACCGAGTTTCGCATTTGGGAGGCGGGCGTGCCGCCTGAGCATAAAGCGACACTGAAAATCGCCGAGGTGCTGAAAGGCACAAATCCGGTGATTGTAGATGTCGGTGCCAATGCCGGGGCGTTTTTTCTGCCGATCCTGAAATTGGCCGGACCCAAGGCCCGCGCGGTGGTTTTTGAACCCAATCCGGTGATGCAGGACCGGCTAAAAACCAACATCAGGATCAATAAGCTGACGGGCGTCAAAGTCTTTACATGTGCCGTCGGTGCGCGCGAAAGCATCTCGCCGCTCTATTTCCCGCGCAATGGAAATTTGGGGCAGGGGCGCATCGACCTGGAGTATAAAAACGCAGTCGACGGTGATACGATCGACGTTCAAATCCGGCCTCTGGTTGATTGCCTGAGTGAGGCGAAAATCAAACATGTCGATTTTCTGAAGGTTGATGTTGAAGGTCTTGAGGATCAGGTGATTTGCCCGCTGTTGGATGCGGAAACGTCGCTGTGGCCTCGGTTGATCTATTTTGAGG
>JBAUHN010000432.1:0-1911 GCA_049680295.1 Sulfitobacter sp. | reverse complement strand
AAGACGCTATAGGTCTGGCCATTGTCGCGGCGCACTTCAAAGGTGATGGGTTTGCGCCGGATTGTGCGGTTGGTCCATTCCAGCAGATGATCGGCATCAAACCCGGCTTCAAACGTCAGCTCGACTTTCAGCCGCTCCATCAGCACGGCAAAATCCATTCCCAGCGCTGTGGTTTGGGCGGTGGATTTAAAAAGCCCGTTCATCCGTGAATTCCAGCCTACCAGCGTCTGGCCGGAGTCAAAGATGCAAACGCCTTGATTGAGGTGGTCCAGCGTGGCCTGCAACATTTCGGCTTGCTGATCACGCATCTTGGCGCGTTCCTGTCGTTCGCGGCGGATGATCGTGGTGACATCTGTCTGCAATATGACAGTGCTGCCGCGCGAAGTGCGATGCTCGCTGATTTGCAGCCAGCGGTCCCACTCTAGACGCACGTTGAACACCTCATGTTCGTCACCGTGCCGCTCCATTCGACTGGAAACCCAATCACTGGCCGATTGGCCCTCGGGCAACGCAAGAACACGGCTTTGCGAAATCAGCGTCACGTAGTCTTCAAAACTAAGACCTTGCGCCAACTGCCCCGCAACATCGGTAAAGTCTCTGCAAAAACGGCTATTTGACAGGATCAGGCCTTCGGTTGGCTCAAACAGGGCAAAGCCTTCGTTGATCGTCTCAATCGCTTCGGTCAGGTTGGAGCGTGCCTTTTCGGTTTCATCATTGGCGATCTCAAGCCGAGTGTTGGATTCCTGCAAAAGATCCAGCGCTCGTTCCAGATCATGGGTACGTTCGCGCACCTCAGTTTCCAGCAGGGCAGCACGTTCGAATTGCTGGTAGGCAAGGCCGGATTGCTCGTTCTTTTGCTCGACCCGGCGCATCAGCGATTGAGCGATCAACAATAGCTTCTCATTTTGCCGCTCAATCGAGTCGGTGGGGTTGATCAAGGACACGCCGCTCACTCCTCGGAGGGGTAAATCGCAACGCCGCTCATCGTGTGATTGACGTGCAGGGGGCCGATCTGTTCGCCGTAGGTCGAAAACCCGATCACGTTGTGCTCAGACAGGATACCGGAGAGTTTACGCGTCATTTGAGTTTGCTCAGCTTCAATCCGACGCAGGATGCAATCACAGCCCAGAATATGCGCCGGTCGCCCATTTTCCGACAGGTCTGCCATCTTTCTGCGCAGATGCGAGACCATGTTTTGGGGTGATGCAACTGTCAGCACCATGCCTTCGTCAATGGCGGAAAAGAAGACAAGCTCGCCAGCGTTATTGACCTGTTGGATAGCCCGCACATGATGGGTCCCGCCGATGCGCACCACAACGGGGTGGGAGGCAAAGGTGAAACGGTTAAGTTGTTCGGGATCTTTGCCAACGATGCGTGCGTATTCGCGTGCCGCTGGCTCTGCATTGATGGATTTCACAATGCGCAGGTCCGGGTCCGCTTCGGTGACGACCATTTGGCTTTCTGACGGGACAAGGTGGTCGAGGCTGAATACTTTGGTCCGGTAGCGGCTGCGTATCAGGGTAAGAACTGCGGCCGTTTCGACAACCTTACCATTGAGAGACACTAGCGTGCGTTTGAAATCCGTGCCGTCCCCGGCGGACCCACCAAAGATCGGCATGTCCCGCAAAGCCGGAGAGATCGTGGCGCTTAACGCATCCTCAGCCAGCGAAAGCCCGTCCACCATCAGAAAGGCAAAGTTATGCTTCATGTCGAGAAAACGCTCTTGCAGGCCAACACGCTCCAACGCGACGCGGTCGATCAGCGGTTGGGGCTTGAGAGTTCTAATTTCTTCGATCAGCAATGATGTTGTGGCAAACCCTGACGCCGGGAAGCCCACAGCGATGATTTGCCCTTCGTCATATCCCAATTCGCTGATCTCACCCGCCGTTGTACATGCAGCAACGTCTGTAT
>JBAUHN010000431.1:0-10458 GCA_049680295.1 Sulfitobacter sp. | reverse complement strand
CCGCCCGATGATGCCTTTGGCCAGCCAGCCGACGATAATTGTAAACAGCAGGAAAATGACGACGCCAAGGCCGCGCACGTCAATTTGCAACGACGGATCAAGACCAAAAAAGTCCTGAATGACCCGGTCAGGCTGGTAAGCGTTGGGCACCAGCGGCAACACAAATCCATCAATCCAGCCCACCACAGACCAGATCAGCCAGATGGTCAGACCCACAGGGGCGATGACCACCAATCCGGTCAGAAAAGACGCGCGCAGTCGGGCCAGCAGCGGCGGGCGGCTTGGTTTTTGGGGATCAAAAGGCGTGTTCATGCGGCGTCCATTCTGGTCTTGCCGCTGGTAGATAGGTCGTTTTCAGCATCACTACAATGTTTTGTCGCGGATTGGACGCTGTTCGACCGTGTTGCGATCATAAAGCGTTCAAATGTTGGGCGATTTGTGCGGCCAGTCGGGCGTTGTTGCGGACAAGGGCGATATTGGCGGTCAGGGATTGCCCCTTGGTCAGCTCAAAAATACGCTGAAGCAGATAGGGGGTCAGCGCTTTGCCTTTGACCCGGTGCTGGTTTGCGTCGGCCTGTGCCTGGGCGATAATCGGTGCCAGTGTCTGCGATGGGATCTGATCGGCCTGCGGGATTGGATTGGCAATAAGCTGCCCGCCCGGCAACCCCATTTCAGCCCGCATCCGGTGGGCCAGTGCGATGTCTTTGGCGTCGTCCATGCGCAACGGCGCTTTAAGGGGCGACGACGCGCTCCAAAATGCGGGAAAGCTGTCCTGGCCATAGGCAATCACCGGCACGCCTTGGGTTTCCAGAACCTCAAGTGTTTTGTCGACGTCCAGTATGGCCTTGGCCCCGGCGGCGACCACGGTGACCGGCGTTTGGGCCAATTCCATCAGATCGGCCGAGATATCAAAGCTGTCTTCGGCGCCCCGGTGAACCCCGCCGATACCACCCGTGGCAAACACCTCGATCCCGGCAAGATGGGCGGCAATCATTGTCGCCGCAACTGTGGTCGCACCAGTGCCGCCGGTGGCAAGGCACGCCGCCATATCTGCCCGCGACAGTTTGGCGACACCTTTGGACTGTGCAAGCGTCGCCAGCATGTCGTCATCCAACCCGATGTGCAATGTGCCATTGATCACCGCGATGGTGGCGGGAACTGCGCCTGCCTTGCGCACATCATCCTGCACCAATTTCGCCACCTCAAGGTTTTGCGGATAAGGCATACCGTGAGTGATGATCGTGCTTTCAAGCGCCACAATCGGCTGCCCGGCGGTCTTGGCCGCGGCAACTTCTGTGGAGTGCAGGAGGGGCAGGGTGGTCATAAAGGGGTCTCTCCGGATACATAGGTGGCCGCGGCATTTAAAGCGCGGGTAAGGGCGGCATCAGGGGGTGATCCTGACGCTTCGGCGGCGATATGGGCGGCCATAAACGTGTCGCCAGCCCCGGTCACCCGCGTCACCAGAACTTGCGGTGGCGTTTGCGTCAGCAGCCCATTATGGCGACCATCGGTTGCATCTGCGCCACCGTTGGTTACCAAGACCCGCATCGCACCCCGGTCCAGCAACGCTTGCGCCGCTGTGCGGCTGTCCTCAAACCGGGTCTGACACAGCAATCCAGCCTCTTCTAGGTTCACATAAAGCGTTCCGCGTGCGTGTTTCAAAAAGGGTGCCAGACGTTCGGCCTTGCCCGGTGATGCCGGGGCCACCCGGAAATCCGCCAAGGCAAGCGCTTGGTTTTGGGCCATCCCGCTTAGCAAATCTTCTGTCAGGTTGCCGTCCAGTGCGACAAACCCTTGATAGGGTTCAGACGCGCTGGCCAACCTGCCATCGGTCAGACTGCGCAGAATTTTTGAACCGGCGGCTTCCAGTGAATGGGCATCGGCGATTGCCGCGATCAACCCATTTGCACCCTCGACCGCCATATACCTGTCGGTTGGCAAATCCGCAGACCGGTAAATCATATCTGTAATCAGGCCACGCGCATCACAGGCCGCGATCAATTCATCCCCTTCGGCGTCGCGCCCCACAGCCGTCAGTAGTGCGGGCGTCAATCCAAAGCGCGCAAGTGTCATCGCAATGTTCAGTGCGACGCCGCCGGGCAGCCGGGTGATCCGCCCCGGCACGTCCGATCCTTGACGCATAGCGCTGGCAGAACGTCCAATCACGTCCCACAAAACACTGCCAATACATAAGATGTCGGGTTGTCTGATCATCTTCGCTTTGTGACCGGAAACAAGGCTGGTTTCAAGCGATCACAAACGCCGGGGTTTAATCCGGTACAGCAAAGGTCAGCGCCGCCCAAAGTGTTTCCCAAAGAGGTGAATTTTCCGTCTCGCCAGAATCGGGGGCAGGGCGCAGCACTACCGCATCAAACAAATAAGTATGTCCGGGCTTTACCGCAATAACCGCCTCGCCGTGAACATCGGTGCGCGCCATCGTGATG
The DNA here is from genome assembly GCA_049680295.1 of Sulfitobacter sp. GTDB lineage: Bacteria > Pseudomonadota > Alphaproteobacteria > Rhodobacterales > Rhodobacteraceae > JBAUHN01. Next base: position 8,014 of record JBAUHN010000431.1, on the reverse strand, counting down.
GCCACTGTATCATCCGGCGCCCGTTCAAATACCTCGACCTGAGCATCCATCCGTGCGCTGCCCTGATAGAGCAAGGAAACCCGCATTTGCCCATCAAAACCATCCGCATAAGGGTTGGTCATGGCAACAAACTCAGTTTCCAGCCCGAGCGCGCGATCCGCCCCTTCGCCGCTGCCTACACCAATCAGTGCTTTGGCGTGGCGCGTATAGCGTTCTTTGAAATCAGACGTCGGCCAACCGGCTGTTGTGTGATCTTCCTGCGCCTTGGCGAAATCTTTGTGCTTGGCAAATGTGGCAAATTTTTCCCATGTCTTATAGGTGATTGTTGATGGCATTGTTTCGTGCACGACAATCATCAGCCCGTCGGCACCTGCAACCGCTGACAGCGCCGGGTTGTCGCCCAATCGCCCCTCGACCGGTACCACGTCATCGCCATTAACCACATCAAACCGGGTAAACCGGTTATCAAAATAGGCCAATGATATGCCGTCGAATTCCTGACCATTGCGCAGATCACCTTTTACCGCATCGCCGCTCTTCACATTATACGCATTTGGTTCTATCCAAAACTCATGTGCAAATGCCGCGCCACTGTGTAAAACAAGTGCGGAAATCAAAAGCAGGCGTCGCGGATACATGATCTTTTCTTTCGTTAAATGTGTACAAAAATCGTTTTACCTCATGGTCATGGCAATTTTTTGTCAGGCTGTCATCAGCAAAACCCTCTACGCTCACGAAGTGTTACCAACAATTGCGGATCTGACTGTTTCGGCCTCGGGCGAAGTGTCTTTCGACATGCAGGCAAACCTTGAGGCGTTTCTGGCCGGGATTGATCTTGATGATCTTGTTAACACTGACGCGGCCGATGGGGTCGGGGACTACGACGCCTTGCGCGCCAAATCTGTAGCAGAGATAACCGTTCTTGTTCCGGATCTGGTCTCAGGCTGGAATGCTCCGCCCCTGATTACGGCTGACGGTGCGCCGGTTGATCTGACCTTGGGCGGTGTCGAAATGCCGACCGACGTCGACATCGAATTACCGCGCCTGTCGCAGGTCGTCCTGACCGGTCAATTGCCCGACGGCGCGCAGCGGATTGTTGTCAATTGGCCCAGCGGCTCAGGATCGCTGGTTTTGCGCCAACAAGGCGTCGAGGACCCGTTCACCGGCTATCTCGATGGCGGCACCTCCAGTCCTGAAATTGCAGTGGTTGGCGGTGGTGCACAAACGCTGACCCAGGCGTTCCTGAGCTATATCCCCGTTGGGTTTGATCACATCCTGCCCAAAGGTCTGGATCATATCCTGTTTGTCCTGGGGCTGTTTTTCCTTAGCACACGGCTGCGCGCGCTGATCTGGCAGGTCAGTGCCTTTACCCTGGCCCACACTGTCACGCTGGCATTGGGCGCCTTTGGTCTGGTCAATGTTCCGGGAAATATCGTCGAGCCGCTGATCGCGGCCTCCATAGTCTTCGTCGCTGTGGAAAACATCTTTGCCCATGGGCTGAACCCCTGGCGGCCGGTGATAATCTTTGGCTTTGGATTGCTGCACGGATTGGGCTTTGCATCGGTTCTGGCCGAATTTGGTTTGCCAGACGGGCAGTTCATCCCGGCATTGATCGGTTTCAATATTGGCGTCGAATTGGGTCAGCTGACCGTCATCGCCATTGCCTTTCTGGTGGTTGGCTATTGGTCGCGCCGCGTGTGGTATCGCGCACGGATCGCAGTACCTGCGTCTTGTGTGATTGCCGCCGTGGGGGCCTATTGGTTCGTCGAGCGGGTGTTTTTGTAGACTGCGGCCTCAGCCCATCGCCTTGATCAGCGTGCCCAAGGTCGCTGCCGGATCATCTGTGCCCCAGATTTCTGGACCAATGCCAAAGAAATCCGTGTAGGGCGCAAGCTTGGCCACCATGCCTGCGTCCAACGCACCTTCGGCCACGGCAGGGACTTCGATCACGTCAGACCACCATTCAAACAGGTCCAATTCGGCAAAGCCACCATCGCCCAAACCCGATGCCTGTACCGGCCCAAAGCTGATATAGTCGGCTCCGGCCTCGCCTGCGGCCAATCCGTCATGTCGTGATCCGGCACAAAAACTGCCAACAATCGCATCATCGCCCAGCGTTTTGCGGGTGGCGCGCACCGACCGCGCCGCATCCGTCAGGTGAACCCCGTCCAGCCCAAGCCTGTCGACCAACAATGTGTGATCGGAAATCACCAGTGCGATATCGCGCGCATGGGTCACTTCGCGCAATGCATCGGCGGTGCGGGCCACCTCGTCCTCATCCGTGCTGGACAGGGCCAGACGCACACAGGCCACCGCATGCGCATCCAAAACCCGCGCCAGGACATCGGCAAAAACTGCGCGCTCAAAGGTGGCAGGGGTAATCAGATATATCTGTGGTTGTTCAGGGGCATCCATCTGCGCGGTCCTTTTGGTGTCTTTCGTGCCGAGCAGTAACGGATGTCTGCAGAAATGAAAATGGAGGGCTGAATGGTTTTGCAACCCTGCCTACCACCGCGCGCATATTGCGCATCACCAGGCGCGCGCGTATGAGGCGAGGCATGAAAACCATTGTCGCAGATCCAACGATACCGGCCTTTGTGCTGGTGCGCCCTCAGATGGGCGAAAACATCGGTGCTGCCGCGCGGGCAATGTGGAATTTCGGGCTGGACGCCATGCGCGTTGTTGCCCCCCGCGACGGCTGGCCCAGCGAAAGCGCTGTCGTCATGGCCAGCGGTGCAGGTCGGCTGCTGGATGAGGCGCTTTTGACCGATGACCTGCCACAGGCCTTGGCTGATTGCACTTATGTCTTTGCCACAACTGCGCGCAGCCGCGATCTGACCAAACCGGTGTACAGCCCGGAAAAGGCAATGCAACAGGCGGCGGTAAAAATCGCTTCCGGTCAACGGGTTGCGGTGCTTTTCGGGCCTGAACGTGCGGGGTTGGAAAATGACGATATATCGCGCGCCAACGCAATCATCTCGGTGCCGGTGAACCCCGGCTTTGCCTCGCTGAACCTCGCGCAATGTGTGCTGCTTATAGGCTATGAATGGATGCGGCAATCGGGCCAGATCACCCATGAGACAACCCAGATGGCAGGCACCGACTGGGCGCCAGGACAAGAGATCGAACACCTCGCGCGCCATTACGAAGACCGCCTTGATGAGGCAGGGTTTTTCTTTCCCGAACATAAATCCACCTCCATGCGCACCAACCTGCGCAACATGTGGAGCAGGATGCCACTGACCCGCGCTGACGTGCAAATGATGCACGGTGTCCTGCGCCAGATGGTGCGTTGGAAAAATCTCGATAAATAGCGGCGCTGGACGCCGCCGCAAAACTGCGCTGTAAAGGCACCAGCCCCGCTGAATGAGGAAAAGATGAGCACCAAACGCAAACTATTCGAAGAGGTCGACGCGCCCACCTCAAAAGCCCCCGCCGCCAGACCGGGCGGCATTGATCAGGGCGGCGGCGGCGCACGCAAGGCGATCCGGGCGTGGCTGATGATCCTCTTTGCACTGGTCTTGGCGATGATCGTCGTTGGCGGGCTTACCCGTCTGACCGACAGCGGGCTCAGCATCACTGAATGGAACCTATTTACCGGCGCTTTCCCCCCGATGAACGCAGCCGATTGGCAGGCGGAGTTTGCCAAATACCAGGCCATCGACGAATTTCGCATCCAAAACCAATGGATGCAGCTTGAGGACTTCAAATCCATCTACTGGTGGGAATGGGGCCACCGTCAATTGGGCCGCGTGGTCGGGCTGGTCTGGGTGGTCGGATTTCTGTGGTTTTTGCTGCGCCGTCAAATCCCCGCAGGCTGGACGACAAAACTGCTGATCCCCGGCGCTTTGGGCGGATTGCAAGGGGCCATCGGCTGGTGGATGGTCTCGTCAGGTGTGACAACAGGGCAGGGTACGACAGACGTGGCCAGCTACCGGCTGGCGTTCCACCTCGGGCTGGCATTTGTCATTCTGGGCCTGCTTGCGTGGTACATGCTGGAGCTGGGGCGCAGTGCGCGCGATCTGTTGCAGGCGCGCCGCGCCAAAGAGCAACGCCAATGGGGGCTGGCCACGGGCCTTATGCACTTCACCCTTCTGCAAATACTCATCGGCGCTTTGGTTGCAGGCATCGACGCCGGTCGCAGCTATACCGACTGGCCGCTGATGGGCGGGCAGTTTCTGCCGGCCTCTGCCTTCAATCTTGAACCCCTTTGGCGCAATTTTTATGAAAATCCCGGTCTGGTGCAATTCATTCACCGGATCACCGGTTATCTGCTGGCGGCCTTTACTGTCATCGTCTGGCTGCGCGGCAGACGCAGCGCCCATGCCACCACAAGGTTTGCCTTTAACGCTGTACTGGCCGCAATGGCCCTGCAAATCGTGCTTGGCATCGTCACAGTCCTATATGGTGCGCCGTTGCATATCGCGATCTTTCACCAGCTTCTGGCCACCGCCCTTTGGGTGCTTATTTTGCGCGCGCGCTTCCTTTGCGCCTACCCAATCGCAACTTCTCTCAGGGGGTCCAATTGATGAGCAGCTTTGACAAATTGATGGCGTTCACCCGCGAAACCCAGGCCCTGGCGCAGGTCGCAGGGCGGCTGGGCTGGGATCAGGAAACCATGATGCCCCGTGGTGCCGCACCGCAACGCGGCGAAGAAATGGCGGCAATGGAAAGCGTGCTGCACGCGCGGCGTATGGATCCGGCGGTTGGCGATTGGCTGGCCGCGATCAAAGACGCCGATCTGGATGCGACAGGGGCCGCACAGCTACGCCACATCCGCCGCAGCTATGACCGCGCCTGCAAGGTTCCGGCAGCTTTGGCCGCCCGGATCGCCCGCCTCACCTCAGAGGCCCAGGGCATCTGGGCATCTGCCCGCGCCGAGGATGACGTCAAAAGCTTTGCCCCGACTTTGGCCGAGGTTGTCCGCCTGAAGCGCGAGGAAGGGCAGGCGCTGGCCGCCGGGGGCGATGTCTATGACGCGATGCTGAACGATTACGAACCCGGCACAACCGCCGCGGATCTGGAGGCGATGTTTGGCGCCCTGCGACCAGAGCTTAGCCAGCTGCGGGCCGCCGTGCGCGACGCGCCCGCCCCGAAACCGCTGACAGGTACTTTCGACGAAGGCGCGCAGATGAAACTGACGCGAAAACTGGCAAAGAGTTTCGGCTATGACATGTCACGGGGTCGCGTGGACAAGGCGGTGCATCCCTTCAGCTCAGGCTCGGGCCTCGATGTGCGCATCACCACCCGGACCAATCCGGCGGATCCGTTCAATTGCTTTTATTCGACGATCCATGAGGTCGGACATGCCTGTTATGAGCAAAACATCGACCCGGCCTACCTGCTGACGCCTTTGGGGCAGGGTGTGTCGATGGGCGTGCACGAAAGCCAAAGCCGGATTTATGAAAACCAGATCGGACGCAGCCGTGCTTTTACCGGTTGGCTTTACGGACAGATGCGCGACGTGTTTGGCGATTTTGGTATTCCGGACGAAGACGCATTCTATGGCACCGTCAACCGCGTGTCTGATGGCTTTATCCGCACCGAAGCAGATGAGTTACAGTACAACCTGCATGTGCTTTTGCGGTTCGATCTGGAACGCGCATTGATGTCGGGTGATCTGCAAACCGGCGATCTTGAAGCCGCGTGGAACGACCGCTTTGCCGCCGATTTCGGCTATGAGGTGGACAAGCCTTCTAACGGCGTTTTGCAGGATGTGCATTGGTCGGTTGGCCTGTTTGGCTATTTCCCGACCTACTCGCTGGGCAATGTCTATGCGGGTTGTCTCAATACTGCGATGCGTGCTGCCATACCGGGGCTGGATACGCAGTTGGCGCAGGGTGACACTGGGGCGGCAACGAAATGGCTGGCGGATAATGTGCAAACCCACGGCGGGCTGTATGAACCGCGCGACGTGATCGCAAAAGCCTGTGGAACACCCCCGACTGAGGCGCCGCTTTTGGCCTATCTCAAAGATAAGTTTTCGGGGATTTACGGCTTGTAATCAACGGCTTATACCGCATTTGTCACTTAAAACATGAAAGGCCGGGCGTCCCTAAACGCTCGGCCTTTTTCTCTGTATAACGCGAGATTATTCGACGACTTGCCCTTCGTCGTCGGTTTCGCCATCCGCGTCAGGTTGTTCTGCAATCCAGGCGACGCTGACCACAAATTCGTTCTTGCCGGTGTCAAAAACCTTGACCCCGCCGGCACTGCGCGACCGGAACGATATGCCGTCCACAGGCACCCGGATCGACTGCCCCTTGGAGGTGGCCAGCATGATCTGATCATCCAGTTCAACCGGGAAGGAAGCGACCAACGCACCGCCGCGCATGGCCTTGTCCATTGCGGCCACACCCATGCCACCGCGCCCGCGCACTGGATAGTCATGGCTTGAGCTTAGCTTGCCCGCGCCACCGGCGGTCAGCGTCAGGATCAGGTTTTCCGAGGCCGACATTTCCGCGTAGCGTTCGGGCGAGATGGTTGCGTTTTCACTGACGTCGTCGGCGCTGTCGTCGTCAACTGTGTCCACCTCATCCGTCAGACCGGCCACGGCACGGCGCATTTTCAGATAGGCACTACGTTCGTCTGATGTTGCCTCAAAATGGCGGATCACGGACATCGAAACGACGCGGTCCTCGCCGGTCAATCTGATGCCCCGCACGCCAGTTGATTTGCGCCCCTTGAATACCCGAACCGCGGTGGTCGGGAACCGAATGGCGCGGCCGGAATTTGTGACCAGCATCACATCATCGTCTTCGGACGCGATGCGCGCGTTAACCATTTCAACTCCTTCGGGCAGGTCCATCGCGATCTTGCCATTGCGCATGACATTGGTGAAATCCGATAGTGCATTGCGGCGCACGTCGCCCGCGGTGGTGGCAAAGACGATCTGTAGATCGGCCCAGTCGGCCTCATCCCGGTCGACTGGCATGATTGCGGCAATCGAAACCCCGGCCGGGATTGGCAGGATATTGACAATGGCCTTGCCTTTGGACGTGCGTCCGCCCTGCGGCAGGCGCCATGTTTTCAGCTTGTAGACCATGCCGTCGGTGGTGAAGAACAAAAGCTGCGTATGGGTATTGGCGACGAAAAGGGTGGTGACCACGTCCTCTTCTTTGGTTTGCATACCTGACACGCCTTTGCCGCCGCGGCGCTGGCTGCGGAAATCAATCAGCGGTGTGCGCTTGATATAGCCGCCCGAAGTGACCGTCACGACCATGTCTTCGCGCGCAATCAGATCTTCGTCTTCCATGTCGCCGGACCAGTCGACAATCTCGGTGCGGCGCGGCACGGCAAAAAGCTCGCGCACCTCGCGCAGCTCATCCGCGATGATCGACATGATACGGTCGCGCGACCCAAGAATATCAAGATATTCCTTGATCTTATCTGCCAGTTCTTCAAGTTCGTCGGTGACTTCCTTGACGCCGATTTGCGTCAGCCGTTGCAGGCGCAATTCCAAAATCGCGCGGGCCTGGGTTTCCGAGAGGTTATAAGTACCATCCTCATTGGCGGTATGTGTCGGATCGTCGATCAGCGCGATATATTGCAGGATCGGTTGCGCTGGCCAGCGCCGCGACATCAGTTTCTCACGCGCCTCGGCCGCGTCCGCCGATTGGCGGATGGTGGCAACGATTTCGTCGATGTTGGTGACGGCGACAGCCAGACCACACAGGATATGGCTGCGTTCACGGGCCTTGCGCAGCAAGTATGCGGTGCGGCGTGCAACCACGTCTTCGCGGAAATCAATAAACGACGTCAGGAACCGCCGTAGGGTCAATTGTTCGGGACGTCCGCCATTGAGGGCCAGCATGTTACAACCAAAGTACGTCTGCATCGGCGTAAAGCGGAACAGTTGGTTCATCACCACCTCGGCTGTGGCGTCGCGCTTGAGCTCAACCACAACCCGCACGCCGTTGCGGTCGCTTTCGTCCTGCACATGGGCAATGCCGTCGATCTTTTTCTCACGGACCTGCTCGGCAATCTTTTCGATCATTGATGCCTTGTTCACCTG